>CAMZEG010000061.1 GCA_947305635.1 uncultured Clostridia bacterium | reverse complement strand
AGACCCTGAATGGGCTGGCCGATCGTTTCAGGCTTGCTCGCCCAAAGGCGGTTCGCGGAGCAGACCGCGCCGCACTCCGTCAGACCGTAACCGGGACAGAATTCGGCGTTGGAGCCGTTCTTGCGCATCACGGTGTAGATCTTTTCCAAAAGCTGCGGGCTGACGAAGTCGCCGCCGGAATACATGACCTTGATGTTCTTGAGCGAAGGATCGTCAAAGGCCGGATGCTCCACGAGCTTCTTATACATATTCGGCACGCCGTTGAATTCCACAACGTGATACTTCTTCATCAGATCGATGAACTGATCGGCGTCGAACCGCGGCAGGAAGATCGCGCGGGAACCCTTACTGAGCGCGGAAAGACCGCCGGCGCAAAGGCCGAACGCGTGGAAGAACGGCATGGTGCAAAGCTCGGTGTCGTAGCCGATGTTTTCCACCGGCGTGATGACGCCCGCGAGGCCGTAGATGACGCAGTTGAGCGCATAGTTCGAAAGCTTGATCGTCTTGCTCTTGCCGGTGGTGCCGCCGCCGTTCATATAAACGGCAAGATAGCCTTTGCCTTCCGGCACAGAGTTGACGTGCTGACCGGCATAGCGCTTTAAGATGTTCGGATAAGCATAAAGGCCGTTCGGCGCGGACGAGAACGCGCGCAGCGCGTTTTCATCGATCGGGCAGGCCGTCTTATCGGGATAAGCGTATTCCTTCGGCGAGCAGAGCACGACGGGCAGCCCGGTCCGTTTGAGCATTTCGGCGTATTTCGGCGCGAACATGTCGAGCATCATGATGCCCTTGGACTCGGTGAATTCCAAAATCTCCTCCACACTTTCGGGCGGAAGCAGCGGGTGCACGAAGTTGACGATGATGCCCATCTTGTTGAGCGCCAGGAAGGTGATGATGCTTTCGGCGTTGGTGGGCATGAAAACGGTGAACACGTCTTGTTCTTTCAGACCGAGTTCGCGGTGGAAGAACGCGGCGAGCGCTTCCACGTCGGCGATGAATTCGCTGCGGCTGTGGTCCTTGCCCGCGTGGGAAAAGATGGTATAATCCCCATACTGGGCGCTGTTGCGGATAAAGTATTTCCAACAGGTGATATCGGTCGGGGGATATTCTCTGGATTGCGCGGTCACGGGAATCTTCAGCATAGTCATTCTCCTTTATCAAAACGCCGCAGCGTTTACAGATTGTTTATATTATAGCAATAGCCTGTTTGAAAATCAATGACAAACCCGTTGAAAAGTGTCACAATTTTAACATTCGGCCGTTTTTTTTTGTGCTGCAGCCGACAGGTGCAAAAACCAAGCGGCGACGTTTTTGCGTCAATCGCCGTGAAACGCTTGCATCAACGAATAAAATCTGCTACAATCAAAGCAGCCTCATCGCTGAAAGGAGAGATTCCGTTATGAAGAAAACAATCATCCGCCTGTTTTGCTGCCTTGTTGCGCTTTGCCTGCTTGTGACCGCGGTCCCGCTTGCCGGCGCGGCGGCGGAAAAAACGGCGGACTGCGCTGCGGACTGCCCGTACTATCCGACGATCATCATTCCCGGGCTCGGCCAGTCGAGCGTGATCGTCGTGGACGACAACGGCGCGCCCGTGCTCGACAAGGACGGCAAGAAAGCCTCCGCCTTCCCCGCGTATCTGCAGACCGACAAGATTCTGAAATCGCTGCTCGGTCCGGCGCTGCTGTCTCTGTTCACCCAGCGCGACATGGGCTTTTCCGACGCGTTTGCCGATGTGATCGAGGACGCGTTCGGAATCAACAAATGCGACGAAAACGCGAAGCCGATCGGCAGCGTGCTGACCGAAAAGTTCCCCTATCCGTATTCGCAGTACAGCGAGTATGACAAGAGCATCGTCAACATGCACGTCCCGTTCGAGCTGTATCCGACCGATCTGCCGCGCGATCACCTCTATTACTTCGCCTACAACTCCTTCGGCAACCATATCGATCTCGCGAACGAGCTGTACGACTTCATTCAGCTGGTCAAGGAGCAGACCGGCCACAGCAAGGTCAATCTTGTCCCGCTGAGTCAGGGCGCGTCGATCGTCAGTGCCATGCTGGAATACACCCCCGCCGTCATGGACGAGCTGCATAAGATCATGTTCGTCGTGCCCGCGCTCGACGGCTCCTGGATCATCGGCGACGTCTTCAACGACGATATCACCTTCCTCGACAGCGACTATCTCTACCACGGCTTTTTGGAGAACATCCGTCTGCTGGATCAGGCGACCGCCGGGCTCATCGAGCTTGCCGCGCGGCTGTTCCCGGACGAGGTGCTGATGGCGGCGCTGCAAAAGGGCGTCAAGCGGCTGGTCGAAAACGTAATGATCCGCTCCACCGGCATGTGGGCGCTCTGCCCCTCCGGCGCGTACGAATCGGCGGCGGCTCGCTACCTCTCCTCGCCGGAGATGGCGTCGATCAAAGCGCAGACCGAACGCTACTATCAGGCGCAGCTGCACCACAAGGACAACATCCGCAAGCTGCAGCAAAAGGGCGTGCAGGTCTTCTGCGTCGCGGAATATGACATCTCCCTGATCAACGTCGGCAAGCATTGGGACGCCCAGAACGCGGACTTCATCATTCAGCTGGATTCCACGTCGATCGGCGCGACGAGCGCGAACGTCGGCGAAACGCTGCCTGCGGATTACAAGCAGCAGAACACCTGCTGCAGCGACCCGACACACAACCATATCTCCCCCGACCGCGTGATCGACGCTTCGACCGGTCTGCTCGCGGACACGACGTTCTATTTCAAGAATCAGCGCCATGATCTCACGCAGCACAACGACGTGATCCTCAAGCTGGCGATGCAGCTGATTGCGAACGACGACATCAAGGACGTCTATTCCTCCCCCGATTTCCCGCAGTTCAACTACGGCCGCAACGTCCAAAAGCTGCTGGAGCTGCTGGACGAAGCGAAGGGCGTCAACCGCAAACTGCTGACAAAGCGCCAGAAGGCGCGGCTCGACGCGGCGGTGGATCACGCCGAAACCGTCCTTTCCAGGACGGTCGACGGGCCGAACGCCGTTTCCGACGCCGAGGCGCAGCTGCATAAGGCGCTGGTGCTTTGCGGCAAGGAGAAGGCGACGCTGACAACGCCGGACATCTTCACCCCGGTCAGCGATTTTCTGTACCGCCACTACGGTTCCAACGGCTACAGCGAATACCCGCGCGTGACAGTGAAAAAAGGGATTGACGCGGTCGTCTCGTTCTTCCGCGCCCTCACCGTCAAATAAAAAACGCATACAAAAAAGCATGGGCAAACCGCCCATGCTTTTTTTAGTTTTGGAACGAATCAATCGGGAACAACAATGCTGCTCGCCTTGGTGTAGTGCGGAATACCGCAGTCGCAGGTCTCGTTGATGCCGAGGAACTGATACCACAGTCTCACAACGAACCAGACGATCTTCATGAACGCGTTTTCGCTGTGGCACATATGATCGCAGAGGATCTTGCCGCAGACGCCGCACTTTGCGTCGCCGTTCGTGTCGAGGCATTCCGCCGGAACGCTGATTTCTTCTTTTTCGGTGAACTCGCCGCAGACGGAACACTGCTTGCCGTAGTAACCCGGCGTATGGCCGACGGGCTCCTCGCGCACGTCAGCCAGACTGTGGCCTTTCGCGGGAAGCACATTGCCGTCCAGGTAGGTACCGCAGCCTTTCAGGCAGGCGCGGCCCTCGATGCCGGTTTCAGTACAGGTCGGTTCAACAATCGTCGTCACAAAGCCGCTGTATTCATGCGCCAACGGCTCAATGCCGTCCACATGCGTAGAGGCGTCGTTTTCTTTGTAGAGATCTTTCTCATAGGTCTGGCCGCAATTCTTGCATTCGTGAATCTCATACTTGCCGCGCAGGCAGGTCGGCGCGACCGTTTCGATCAGGCGTTTGGACTCGTGCGGAATCATATCAAGCGTCAGCACGGTCGTGGTTCCGCACTTCGAGCAGAATGCGTTGCAGGAGCCTTTACTGATGCAGGTCGGCGCGACATAATCGTTTTCTTCATCCTTGATCCACTGATGTCCGAGCATCGGGATGACCGCTTCATCGGCGTTCGCAATGTCCTTATAGTACTTGGTTTCTTCGTCTACAACGATGCTGTAAGCGCCCTCTTCTTCCGCCGTGGCGGCAACTGCAAGCTGACCGCAGACAGAGCACTTGAAAACATCCTTTTTGCCGCTGTCCGTGCAGGTCGCGGCTTCACCGGCAGTATCAAGCACAAAGGTATGCGCCGTCTTTGCAAGCTTGACTCCTTCTTCTGTCACACTGGTGAATGTTTCTTCGCCGGTTTCGCCGGTCGATTTGACGAAGAGCTTGCCGCACTTGTCTCTTGTGCATTTCCAATACTCGATGTTGCCCTCATGGGTGCAGTCCGGCGTTACCGCTTCCACCTTTTGGTCGATCTTATGACCGAGCGGGTTGATGACAGAAGGTTCTTCGCCGTATTTGCAGACCGAGCAGGCTCTGTAAGCAGTCAGACCGCTCTCCGTGCAGGTCGCCGGGACTTCCGGGAAACGAATGTAATTATGATCTTTTCCTGCAAGGACCTCGGGCGTACCGAGTTCCTTTTCGCAGTTCTTGCAGACCTTGGTGCGATAGCCGCCCTTTGTACAATCGAACTGTCCTCCGTCTTCACCGACATATTTCCAGTCCGCGGCTTCAACATGATCCATCGCATCAACGGTAATATGCGTCTCATCAAGCACTTCCCCGCACTTTGCGCAGATCTTGACCTTGTATCCGCCTTCGGTGCAGTCGTATTCGCCGCCGTCGTTGCTGAAGAACGCATAGTCTTCCGGACCCTTGTGCTCGCCGTTGTTGCTGTATTTCGCGATCACGACGGAATCCTTGTCTTTGATCTCGGTGTTTCCTTCCGCATCGGAGAAGTATGCGCCGCAGTCGTTGCACTTCCAGTAACCGATATTACCGTCCGTCAGGCAGGTTGCCGCAACAGCCGGAACCTCGGTCAAATCGTGCGGCAAAGTATCACCGTCTTGAGCGCCGCAGACGTCGCAGACAGCCTTGGAGGTGCAGGTCTTGACGTTGTCGCCGGTGCTGGTACAGGGAACGGTAGCGTCCGTCACAGGCACACATACGTCTTCGGTGCCTTCCTTCAGCTGCATAATACCGACAGCGGTGCAGCCTTCACGGATGCACTTCCAGTTATGGACGCCGTCACCGGCAAGATTCACCCGCGCCGCAACAGCTTCCGCGTCAGTCAGATCGGGAGCGGTAAAGTCGTGGCCGAGAGCAGGAATCACGATTTCCTTCCGGTTGGATGCTTTTTCTCCATTCGTAAGCGTAACCTCTGCAACGACAACTTTCTTGCCTGTATTTATACAACTCGCAGCTTCATATGCAGTCGTATCCTCAGAAATTTCGGCTGTCAGGAAAGTCATTTGTCCGCAGGATTCATCGCTGCAAACGACTTTTGCTGCGCAGGATGAATAATCATCGTCCCAAAGCCAATTAGAAACTTCTGTATAGACATGAGTATGGGGCGGGTCTTCCGGTTCGCCTTCCGCCAATCCCAACGGGCTGACAGACAGCAGCATCAGCAGGGACAGCACAAGCGCGAGGCTTTTTTTCAATGTTTTTCTCATGTTTGTTTCGCTCCTTCTTAAAAGAATTCGTTCACGTTTTGCGGCGATTCACAGAGACAAATCGCCATCGTACATTTGATTATAGCATGAAAAAGAAAAAGAATCAACACCGTTCCCCTGCTTTTTGGCGGAAAACGATGTTGATCGGGTAAATTTTTTATGAACGGTAGACGCGTTCCACACGCGGCATGAAGTTGCAGATCACCTCGTAGCCGAACGAACCGGCCAGCGCGCCGAGCGCTTCGGCGGTGATGACCTCGTCCCCGTCGCGGCCGAGAACGGTCACCTCATCCTCCACGGCGGCGTCCGGGATATCGGTCACGTCGACCATGACCTGGTCCATGCAGACCTTGCCGACCACGGGGGCTTTTTTGCCGCGGATCAGGACGTAGCCCTTACCGGAGAACGCGCGGTTGAAGCCGTCCGCGTAGCCGATGCAGACCGTCGCGATGCGTCGCTTTGCGGGCGCGATATACGCGCGGCCGTAGCCGATCGCCGTCCCCGCCTCAACGGTTTTGACATGGACCACATGGCTCACGACGCGCATGGCGGGACGCAGATCCCAGCCTGCGCGGGAGACGTCGTCCGACGGGAAAAGGCCGTAGAGCGCGATCCCGAGGCGGACCATATCGAAGGCTTCGTCGAACTCCATCGCGCCGGCGCTGTTGCAGATGTGGCGGATGGGGATCGTCATGCCGCGGTTTTCGAGCATCTCGAGGAACAATCGGAAGCGCTCGGTCTGGGCGCGGGCTTCGCTTTTGTCGGCCATGTCGGCCGTGGCGTAGTGGCTGAACACGCCCTCCACGGTGAGGTGCGGCAGCAGTGCGATCTGCTCCGCCTCGTCGGCGGCTTCCTCCGTGACCGGAAAGCCGATCCGTCCCATGCCGGTATCGACGGCAAGGTGGACGATCGCCGTTTTGCCTTTTGCGCGCGCGGCGGCGGAAAGCCGTTCGGCGTCAGAGAGAGAGAAAACCGTGGCGCGGATCTCGTAATCGAGCAGCAGGTCAAACTCCGCGGGGCTGGTGTAGGTCAGCAGCAGAATCGGCTTCGCGATCCCCGCCTGACGCAGCTCGACGCCCTCGGGCACCGTCGACACCGCGAAGAAATCGGTCCGCGATTCGAGCGCTTTGGCAACGCCGACCGCGCCGTGCCCGTAGGCGTCGGCCTTGACGATCGACAGCACCTTTGTGTTCGGCGGCAGCTTCGCCTTAAGCTGGTCAAAGTTATACCGGATCGCCGCAAGGTCGATTTCGGCATAGGTTCTGTAATAGACAGGTTTGTTCAAAAGAAAACTCCCCTTCAAGTGGATGTTCCAATACATTATACAGGATTGCGCCGCCTTTTGCAACCCAAAATATGCAATTTCCGGGAAAAAGATATTGAAAGAAAAAACGCGCCTTTCCCAAACGGAAACGCGCGTCATGTTGTTTATTCGGCCAGCAGCGCCGCCATCCTTGTTTGGAACGTTTCGGCGTCAACCAGCCGCAGCCGGTCGCTGAACCGTTCAAGGTCCTGCGCCGCGCCGGAATACGGCGTATTGGGATCGAACACAACCCTGACGTCGCAGCCGGCCGTCACGGTCTCCCACGACGTCGGCACAATATAGTCGCCGGTCTTGGCCTTTTCCACCTGCGGCTGCCAGGGATAATGGGTCGCGTAGGGCGAACTGCGTTTGATGTCGCCCTCTATCAGGCGTTCCTCCCCCACGGGATGCCACATATCAATGTTCCAGCCGGTAAGGTCCTGCATCAGTACAACGTAGCAAACGCCCTCGCGATAGCCGAACCTGCCGTCTAAACCTCTGGTGTCGTCTTCCAGCGTAATGGTTGTGCCGACAAGAGTCGGATCACCGTGCCAGACCTTTTCGATCCGGAAGGTCGTCAGCTGCGTTGTGGGCTGTTCGTGAACGATGACTTCCTTGCCGAACTTTTCACCGTAATAATAGCGGTAGTCATACTGCTTCAGTTGGATGTCGGTGACCGTGCCCTCAAAGCACAGGTCGCACCCTTTCACGGCGTATTCGGAAAAGGACACGATGCTCGCCGTGCCGGAGCTTTGGGGAACAGTGGGCCAGGCGGCGCCGTCAACGGCAAGATCGCTGAAACTCACGCTGCCGTCTGGATTATAGGGTATAGTGTCTGGCTGTGTTTCCGCGCCGGACGCCAGTATCTCCATCCTTGCCTGAAAGATATCGGCTTTGACCAGCCGCAGTTCGTCGGCATACATATCATAATCGTACCGACTCCAGCCGGAATAGGGCGTTTCGGCGCTGAGCGCGACCTTCACCTCGCTGTCGGCTGTCATGGTTGTCCAAAACTGCGGCACGATATAATCGCCGTTCCTTGCCTTTTCCACCTGCGGCTGAAAGGGATAATAGGTCGTGTAGGGTGAACTGCGTTCCACGTCGCCTTCCACAAGATACTGCTCCTCATCATCGGGCTGCCACATTTTCCAATCGCCGAGATCCAGCACCAGAACAACGTAGCAGACATCTTTCCGGTAGCCGAACGTGCTGTCTTCTCCCCCGCCCTCGTCTTCCAGCATGATCGTCGACCCGACAAGCGATTGGTCACCGTGCCAGACTTTTTCGATCCGGAAGGTCGTCAGCTGCGTCACGGGCTGCTCACGGATATAGGCGTCTTTATCAAACTTTTCACCGTAGTAATAGCGGAAGTCATAGTGTTTGTACTTCACGTCGATCGCCGTACCTTCAAAGCACAAATCGCACCTGCGGATCATGTCTTCACGAAACCCCGTAACATCGGAAAGCTCTCCGCTTTTCACGATGGAAGGCGTCACAGCGCCGTCGGACGTCAGCGCCGTGTAGTTCACGCTGCCGTCGGCGTTATACGGTACGGTCTCCGGCGGCTGCGCCGTCGTGACAATCGGGTCGGACGGTTCAATCTTAGGCGGCGTCTGATGGTTCCGCAGGGTAAGCCATACGCCGAGCGCGGCGATCAGAACCAACGCAGCAGCAACGGCGACAGGCAGCAGTCTGCGTCGCGGGGCGGGCTGCGTCGCTTTTACTTTTTCTTTCAATGCGCGCACAGTTTCATCGTCGGGTCGAAGCGCCTTGAAGAGCGCTTCTCTTTGTTCTCCGTTCATTGCAAAGCTCCTTTCAGCTTCTCTCTGCCGCGTTTGAGCCGGCTGCGGACGGTGCTCTCCTTCTGCTTCGTCATTGCGGCGATCTCCTTCGTCGAAAAGCCCTCGTAGTAATAGAGCCAGACGGCGGTCCGGTAATCGGCAGGCAGCGACAGCACGGCCTGCAACAGGTCGATATTCTCGGTGTTGAGGTCGGTCTGCAGCTGCGGAAACTCTTCCAGGAGCGTCACGCGGCGGTTCCAGCTGCTGCCGTGCAGCTTTTTGCAGTACTTGAGCGTCACGTTGATCAGCCAGTTGCGGCGGTGTTCTTCGGTTTCAAAGGTCGGGTTCTTCTGGTAATACAGCAGAAAGACGTTCTGGAACACGTCGTCCGCGTCGGCCTTAGTCTGTACCCGGGTACAGGCAAGGCGGTAGACAAGGTCGCCGTAACGGTCGACCGTCTCGTCAAAGCAATCGTGCGCGCAAAGCGATTGTTTTTCCATGGCAGAACCTCCTTTCACCGATAATTCCCGCGAGAGGGGCGAAATGTTGCAATGCGGATAAAAAAAGCGGAAGACGAAACCGTCTTCCGCTGACAGGCAGTTTTATTCCGTAATCGGAAACCTCAGCGTATAGGTCCGTTCGCACGGCGTTTCTTCGTCGTCAAACACCCATTCGCTCTTGACGAAGTTGCGGCCGCGGACCACGACAGAGTCTTCATAGACCTCCACGATGATGCCTTCACCGGTCTTTTCGTTCATCTGCCCGTCATTGTCCAGCTGGGACAGTGACGGCGAATAGATCTGCGGGATCCCATTCTGGAAGCGGAACGACTGGTCCGTCTGAAGCGGCGTGTGGTGGTGTCCGCAGATGAAAATCAGGTCGTGCTCACGATAGTAGTTTTGCAAAATCTGCAGCGGTCTCCATGTCGTCTGGTGGTTTTCGTCCTTGGACCAGTGCAGCGGGAAGTGCGCCATCACGAAGGCGGGCTTTCCGCTTTCGGCTGCCAGCGCGAGGGTGTCCTCGAGCCAATCAAGCTGCGTTTCGGTATAGATACAATCGTCCGTGACACCGGTTTCGAAGCCGAGGATGATGAAGTAATAGCCGTCGATGACTTTGTAATAATAGGGGTTCTCCAGTTGGATGTCATAAAAGGCGTCCGTGAACCGGTACCAGCGTTTCATAATCTTCGCCGGGTCGCCTTCGCCGTTGCCGGCGTCATGGTTGCCGAGCACGGGCAGGATCGTTTCGTTCCGCAAAAACAGCGACGTCAGCCCGTGGAAGATCACGTTTTCAAAATACTGACCGCACATGACTTCGTCGCCGAGGAGAAGGATCAGGTCGTTGCCGCTCTTGTTTTTGTTCACGTTCTGGATGCCCTGCGTGAACGCGGGATAACGCGGCCAGTTGTTCGTTTCCACATGGACGTCGGAAAGGATGGTGAAATTCAGCTTGCAGTTTTCGGGGTCCTTGATGTCGAATTCCGCGCCGCCGGTTTTGCCGAAGATAAGAACCACGACAACGGCTACGATCAGCGCCATCGCGCGCAAGGGAATATACTTGATTCTGCTCATGAAAGGTCGCCTCCTGTTGTTTTTTCTCATTATAGCACACCGTCCCGCCGCTTAGCAAGCCTTTTTTACTGGCGGGACCGGTCCGGAAAGCGCAGAAAAGCAGCCGATTACTCGGCTGCTTTCATCTTAATCCGCAATCGGGGTTTTCAGCGCATAGCTGCGTTCAACGGGTCGACCGTTTTCATACACCCATTCGCACAGCCGGAAGTTCCGCCCGCGCATCAGGACGCTGTCTTCATAGATTTCCACCTCGAAGCCTTCGCCGGTCTGCTGATCCATCGCGGGGGGATCGTCGGACGACAGACGGGACAGAGAAGGCGTGTAGACCTGCGGAAAGCCGTTCTGGAGCCGGAACGTGCCGAGATTCAGCGAGAAGTGGTAGTGTCCGCAAAGATAGAAGACGTCGTGTCCCTTGTAATAGTCGCTCAGAATCTGCGCCAGCCGGTCCGTGATCTCCATGTTTTCGTCCATCACGCAGTTGATCGGGAAATGGAACAGCACAAACGCCGGTTTGCCGCTTTCGGCGGCCAGAGTCAGCGTCTCTTCGAGCCAGGCGAACTGCTCGTCTGAGATCACGCCTTCGCCGACGGTGTTGACCTCGGAGCCGAGCACAATGAAGTAATAGCCCTTGATGACCTGATAGTAATACGGACGATCCAGTTTGATCCCGTAGAATGCGTTCACAAACCGGTACCAGCGGTGCATATACAGGTCCGGATTGCCTTCTCCGTTGCCGGCGTCGTGGTTGCCGAGCACGGGGATGATCGTCTCGTTGTGCAGCAGCAAATCGTTCAGCCCGTGGAAGATCAGGTTTTCGATATACTGCGCGTTCGTGGTGCAGTCGCCGAGATAGAGGATCGCGTCGTTTTTCGTCTCGCACTGTGTGACGCGCTGCAGGCTTTCCACAATGGCGCGGGAGCGCGGCTCGTTGATCGCTTCGGTATGGACGTCGGAAAGCACGGTGAAATGGAGTTTGCAGTTTTCGGGGTCGCGGAGTTGGTACGCTTCGCCGCCGCACTTGCCGAAGATGAGAACAGTGAAGACTGCAACGATCAGCGCAAGCACATGCAGCGGAAAATAACGGATCTTATTCACAAGTATCACCCTCCTGCTGCTTTTTTCATTATAGCACAGCGATTTGTTGCTTTTCAAGCCCTTTTATCTAATCTAATTAAAGCATAAAAAAGCAGCCCGTTGCGGACTGCTTTTTCATTTGAAGTCAAGCTTATTTCAAGGTGACCTTCGCGCCGGCTTCTTCCAGCTTCGCCTTCGCGGCTTCGGCGTCGTCCTTGCTCATGCCTTCCTTGATGACCTTCGGCGCACCGTCGACGGCGTCCTTCGCTTCCTTCAGGCCAAGGCCGGTCAGAGCGCGGACTTCCTTGATGACGGCGATCTTGTTGGCGCCGATCTCAGTCAGCTCGAGGTCGAATTCGGTCTTTTCTTCAACAGCAGCACCGGCAGCTTCGACCGGGCCGGCAGCCACGACAGCGGCAGCGGCGGAAACGCCGAATTCGTCTTCAACAGCGTGGACCAGCTCGGAGAGTTCGAGCACGGTCAGAGTCTTGAGTTCTTCAATGATAGCAGTAATTTTTTCAGATGCCATGGTTGTTACCTCCAAATTT
>CAMZEG010000060.1 GCA_947305635.1 uncultured Clostridia bacterium | reverse complement strand
GGAATTGTTATCGTTATCCGATGGCTTTTATAAAACGTTTTTGTACTTTGTCGCAAGAATAACCCTTGTGCTGATAGAAGATATGTGCATTCGTGCGAGTAATATTGCAGTTCAGTCGAATGAACGAATACCCTTCCTTCGACGCCCGATCTTCCATCGCGGTGAGGAGTTGTTTCCCTATGCCCTGTTGCTGTACCTCTGGAGAAACAGCCAGAGCAATGATATTCCAGCCATTGCCACCATAAAGCAGATTGTACTGTTCAGCTTGGAGGAATCCTAAAACCTGACGTGTAGCGTCATCTTCGTACACTAAAAGAGAGTAGTTGGAGTTGTTGGATAACTCCTTGATGCGTTGTTCGAGAAGCGCGGCTGTCGTTTCGTGGCCCAAAGACATTTTGCATATATACTCCAAGTCTTGTGCATCTTGAATCTGAATATTTCTTACCATATCTCCTTCTCCTTCAACACCGATTTGCGTAATTCATTTTATCTTTTCAGATAGTCCGCATTCTTTGGTTCATACGGCACTGAAATAAAGTCTTTCTTTTGGTGGTACAAGCAGCATACAGTCTCCACATGATTCGTATGCGGGAACATATCCACCGGCTGCATCTTCTCGACGCGGTAGCCGTTTTTGCAAAGGAACGCGAGGTCGCGCGCCTGCGTTTCCGGGTTGCAGGAGATGTAGACGATTCTGTTCGGCGCGAGGGACGCGACGCTCTTCAGAAACGGCAGGTCACTCCCCGCCCGCGGCGGGTCCATAAAGACGACGTCGACCTTGTCTCCCGCTTTCGCCGCCTCGGTCATGAACTTCCCCGCGTCGGCGCAGTAAAAGCGCGCGTTGTCCGCGCCGTTGAGCTTCGCGTTCTGTTTCGCGTCGCGGACGGCGTCGGCGTTCAGCTCCACGCCGATCACGCGCTTCGCGTTTTTGGCGGCGACAAGGCCGATCGTGCCGATCCCGCAGTACGCGTCCAACACAGTCTCCTTCCCCGTCAGCGCGGCGAATTCCATCGCCTTGCCGTAGAGCACCTCGGTCTGGACGGGGTTGATCTGGTAAAACGAGCGCGCCGAGATCCGGAAGCGGCAGCCGCACAGCACGTCTTCGATATAGCCCTTACCGAAGAGCACGCGCTCCTCTTTGCCGAGGACGAGGCTCGTTTTGGCGCCGTTGATGCTTTGAATCACCGTCGTGATCTCCGGGTGGCGGCGCAGCAGTTCGTTGAGAAAGGCGTCCTTTTTCGGGAAGAGGTTCGTCGGCGTGACGAGGACGACCATCACTTCGCCCGTCTGGAAGCCGCGCCTGACCAGCACATGGCGCAAAAAGCCCTTCCCCTTGTCTTCGTTGTAGGGGAAGAGTTTGAACCGCGGCAAAAGACGGCGGACCATGACGATGATCGCGTCCGCCGTTTCGTCTTCGAGTTTGCAGTCGTCCACACAGACGATGCGGTGGCTTTTCGACTGGTACACGCCCGAGACGATCGAGCCGTCCCTTGCCGTGCCGAACGCCGCCTGCACCTTGTTGCGGTAGTGCAGCGGCAAAGCCATGCCGATGATCTCGTCCACATGGCCGAAGCGCGACAGAAAGCGGATACACTTCACCTGCTTGTACTGCAGCTGCTCGGAGTAGCTGAGGTTTTGCAGCTGACAGCCGCCGCAGGCCTTATACAGCGGGCAGCTGTTGCCCTTGCCGGTCTTTTTTTCTGGCGCCATCTTATGCTTTTCTGCCGTACTTCTTCATACAGCGGCGAACGGCGAACTGGAGAATCACCAGCGTCGTGACCGCGCAGACGGCGGCGATGGGGTTGCTTTCCTGTTTTTTCATGGCTGTGATCCTTTCTGCTCAGAAAAGAAGCGTAAAGCCGAAGCGATAGGTCTCGCCCGTGTGGATCTTGTATTCGTCAAGCGTGTGCGCGCCCCAGCTGTCGTAGCCACCGACGCCCATCTGGCGCAGCGCGGGCCGCAGATAGAGCGTGTCGCTCTCCGGCAGTTCATAGCCGTGGGCCGTGTTTTCCAGCGTTTTGGCGCTCCATTTGCTGACGTTGATTTCCATCACGTCCTGCGCCTCAAAGGCGAGGTCTCCCTGCGTGCCGATCAGCTTCGCGTTGCGTACGCCGGTGCGTTCGCCGTGCTCCTGCGGCTTGAGATAGGGCGTATAGAGCGCGTCGATCTCGGTGCGGTAGAGGCCGACGTCCGCGCTCGCGTCGCGGTCGATGTAGTTTTCGTGCGGGCCTTTGCCGAGGTACTGCAGCGAATGGTAGCGGTTGACAAGCGGCAGAAGAAGGCCGATCAGCGGCACCTCCGGCAAGCCGGCATGCGGCGTGAAGGTGTAATCGAAGCGGATTCCGTTCGCGCCGATCGTGTAGACGAGTGTACCGGTGCTTTCCGGCTGGGTGTGCACCCAGAAGCGGGTCTCGACCGTAACGCTTCTGCCCTCATTTTTGACGCGGTCGATCCGGAAGCCCGTGTCGGCTCCGGCGTCGCGCCAGGTCGCGCAGCGGATGCCCTGTTTGTTGCCGCGGTCGTTGTCGGTCAGCGCGCGCCAGAAGGTCGGTTCAACCGGCCCGCGCAGCAGTTCCCGGCCGTTCTTTTTGAGACTGTAGAGCCTCCCGGAGCGGTAGGAGAACGCCGCCTGCAGCGCCCCGCCGGCGAGATACAGCGTGCCGTATTCCTGCCGGATCGTTAAGCGCTCGCTGCTTTCCACGCTGCGGCGCTTCCACTTGCCCTCGTTGACGATGACCTGCGCCTTGGCGACGACGTGGCCCGCCTTCGCCCATGCGGTGTTGTTTTTCAGCTCAAAGAACACGTTGAGGTACCATTCCGTGTCGGGCGCCTTGGCCACCTGCAGCGTGACGCGCTTTGTTTCGCCCGGCGCGGCCGTGACGATCATATCGCCGCTGCCCATCACGCGGTTGCCCGCGATCTGCTGCCAATGGAGGTTGAACGCGGAAAGGTCGGTGAACAGAAAGCCGTTTTTCACTTCGATTTCGCCGTTCGCGGCGTCGATCGCGCGGAAGGAGACGTTCTGATACAGCCGCTTCATTTCCCAGATCTTCGGGCTTTCCGTCCGGTCGGCAAACAGCAGACCGTCGCCGCAGAAGTTGCCGTCGTGCGGCCATTCGCCGCTGTCGCCGCCGTAGCCGAGATAGCGCTTGCCGTCTTCGGCCGTCAGCCGCACGGCCTGGTCGACGAAGTCCCAGACAAAGGCGCCGAAGAAGCCGGGGTGCGTATCGAACAGCCGCATATATCTGTCGTTCCCGCCGCAGGAATTGCCCATCGCGTGGGAGTATTCGCAGAGCATGAACGGCTTATCCGGGTGCGCTTCCATAAAGGTTTCGATATCCCACGGGCGCGCGTACATCATCGACCAGACGTCGGTGACGTCCTTGTCGACCTTGAAGTTGCTCCAGATGGACTCGTAATGCACCGGGCGGGAGGGGTCTTTTTCCTTGAGATAGGCGTACATCTTTTTGAAGTTGTCACCGGCGTCGCATTCGTTGCCGAGCGACCAGAAGAGGATGCACGGGTGGTTCTTGTCGCGCTCATAGAGGCATTCGATCCGGTCCATGCAGACGTTTTCCCATTCCGGCTCGCTGCCGGGCAGCAGCGGCGGCATGCCGGGCGCGGGGCCGCGGCTGCCATGGGTCTCGAGATCGTTTTCGTCGATCACATACAGGCCGTATTCGTCGCACAGCGCGTACCAGTCGGGGTGGTTCGGATAGTGCGACGTGCGCACGGCGTTGATATTGTTGCGCTTCATGGTCTGGATGTCCGCGATCATCGTCTCGCGGTCGATCGCGCGGCCGGTGTCGCAGGAGAACTCATGGCGGTTGGTGCCCTTGAGCAGCAGACGGCTGCCGTTGAAACAGACCACGCCGTCCTTGATTTCGACCCGGCGGAAGCCGGTGCGGATCGCCGTGCATTCCAGCGTTTCGCCCGTCTTCGTTCGCAGGAGGATCAGCACCGTATAGAGCACGGGATTCTCCGCGGACCACAGACGGACAAACGGAATCGTGGCGCGCAGCGAAACGAGCGCGTCTCCCGACGCCGTGACGGAATCGTAGGCGACTGTGGCACCGTCCGAATCAAAAACCGTCATCTCCACCTCGGTGCGGTCGTCCGCTTCGGCAAGCGTGACCGCCGCGCGGATCAGACCGTCGCGGAAATGGTCGTCCGGCTCGGCGCGGACCGCGAGGTCGGCGATGTACTGTGTCGGCCGCGCCGTCAAATACACGTCGCGACAGATCCCGGCCAGGCGGAAGAAGTCCTGGTCCTCCAGCCAGCTGCCGGTGCACCAGCGGTAGACTTCGACGGCGATCAGGTTGTCGCCCGGACGCAGCAGATCCGTCACGTCGAATTCGCTGCGGCGGAACGAGCCCTCGCTGTAGCCGGCGGGCGTACCGTTGATATAGAGATAGAAGCAGGATTCCACGCCCTCGAACGTGAGGATCGCGCGGCCGGAGAGCAGACCGGAATCGACCGCAACCGTTTTGCGGTACAGGCCGACACTGTTGGTCTTTGTCGGCGCAAAGGGCGGCACAAGCGGCTCGTTGCCCTCCCAGGGGTACTGGACATTGCAGTACTGCGCCTGTCCGTAGCCCTGCATCTGCCACGAGGACGGGACGACGATTTCGCCGAATGCAGCTGTGTCCGCGTCGATTTCATAGAACCGCGCGGGCTTTTTGTCGATCTCCTCGCACAGCAAAAACTGCCAGACGCCGTTAAGGCTCAGGCGGCGGGGAGACTCGGACGGGCGGGCGCGGCGCGCCTGCTCCTCGGTTGCGTAGGGAACGAATGAAGCGCGCTGCGGCAGCCGGTTGACGCCGGTTACGGTCGGGTCGCTCTGCCATTCGCGCAGACCGTCGATGGGTTGTCTTGTCATGGGGAATCCCTCATTTCTGACGTATCGTTATTTGATATTGACTTTGTGTTCCATAATCCAGCCGGTCAAAAACAGCAGACCGACGGCGACGAGCGCCATGAAGAGCGTCCCGCCGAGGCCGTAGGAGAGCATGCCCTCAGCCTTGTCCATCGCGACGAAGACGAGGTTGACGTCGGTCGTCGTGATCTCCAACGACAGCGGCAGCGAATAGGTCAGCTTGGTGCCGATCGCGTTCGTGATGCCGTAGGTCATGAAGAAGATCAGAAAGCCGAACAGCTTCGGGTGCTTTTGCAGCAGCCGCGTGTTTGCCATTGTGACGGCGAAATAGACGAAGCTGACGAAGGTCAGCACCAGCAGCAGCACCGTCACAACGAAGATGACCGCCAGTTTGATGAGCGTGGCGCCCGTGGGCAGCATCTCCTTGAGACCGCTCAGTTCAAGGATGTCCCAGATCCCGGCCATCGAGCCTTCCGCCGTCGCCTTGGCGTTCATGCCGATCACGAGGAAGCAGACCGCTGCGAGCAGGAACGAAAGGATGATCCACAGCACGGAGACGATAACCTTGCTGCTGAGCAGGCTCGAACACTTGACGGGCAGGGTAAAGCTGAGGTAGCCCTGATTGGAATAGAGGGTTTCATAGAAGTTGCGGATGACCGACACGAGGGTCATCACGACGCCGATCAGCGCGGTGAGGTACAGCACGATTGAGCCGACCACGCCGATCCAGGTGATCTTTGTAAGCATGCCGATGAAGATAAAGGCGATCACGGCGGCGGCGCTCGCGTAAATCAGCGTGACGGAGCGCGCCGACTGCTTGAGCTCGTGCTTGAGCAGTTTACCAAGCATAGCTGAACACCTCCTTGAACACTTCTTCCACGGTCTTGCCGTTTTCGCGCAGCTCGTTGACGTGCGCGTTGACGATCAGATGGCCTTCGCTGATCATCAGCACCCGGTCGAAGATCGATTCCACGTCGGAGATCAGGTGGGTCGAGATCAGCACCGTGGAGGACGCGGCGCGGTTTTCCAGAATCAGATCGAGGATCTTCGCGCGCGCGGCGGGGTCGACGCCTCCGAGCGGCTCGTCAAGGATATACAGCTCGGCGTTGCGGCAGATGACAAGCAGCAGCCGCAGCTTTTCCTGCTGGCCCTTGGACATGGTCTTGACCCGCTGCTTGAGGTCCAGTCCGAAGCGCGAGACCATCATCAGCGCCTTGTCCTTGTCGAAATCCTTGTAAAAATCGGTGAAATAGTCGAGCGCGTCGATCGGACGCATCCAGTCGGGCAGATAGCTCTTTTCCGGGAGATACGCGACGATGCTCTTGGTATAGGCGTCCGGCTCCTCGTTGTTGATCCGCACCGTGCCGGTGTGGTCCTTGATAAGGCCGGTCAGAATCTTGATCAGCGTGGTTTTGCCGCAGCCGTTCGGGCCGAGCAACCCGATGATCTGTCCCGGCGAAGCGTTGAAGGAGATCCCGTCCAGCACGACTTTGCTGCCGTAGGCTTTATGGAGATTTTCCACCGTGATGAGTTGTTCCATAACAGGGGTTCCACCTTTCAAAATGGGTCTTATTTCGTGAGCCGTGTCGTGCCGACATAATAGGCGGCAAGGCTCCAGAGCAGATGTAGGAAGATGATGGTCGGCGGCAGGAAGAACGACGTGATCTTCAGCGCGACGCAAAGCAGCAGAAGCAGGAAGCAGAAGACCAGCGACGCGATATGCACGATCCCGGCGAAGCGTTCGCCCTCATATAGACCGAGCGCCGCGCGGATCAGCGGCAGGACGCCCTGTCTGCCCTTGGCGCAAAGCAGGCCCGTGGTCTGCTCGGCGGCGTTGGCGCGGTGGGTTTCAATCGTCTTGGCGCTCTTCTGGTCCGCGAGCTTGATCGCGGCGACGTCCAGCGCCAGCTTCTTGGCGACGAGCGTTTCGTTGAGACTCGGGTCGCCGCAGGTCAAAAGCAGCACCAGCCCGGATTTGTTGAATGCGCGGACGGCGCGGCGCAGTGTCGGGCGCACCTGATAGCGCACCAGGAACGTGGCGGCGACAATGCCTTCGACGGCGACGTAGAGCACGCTGTCCTTGCCGGCGTAGGCCGCCTCCTCCGCCGCGGACGGCGCGGCGATCGAATGCTGCACCAGCATGTCGCGCGTGCCGACGAGCACGCGGCGGCCGGCGATCCAGCAGGAATAGCCGAGCTTGTCTTCATACTGCAGATCTTCCGCTTCCGGCGCGACGATGCCGGTCTGCGCAAGGAAGTCCTCAAACGCGTCCGAGAGCAGGCTGTGGGTGCCGCGCAGCGTGGCGGCGGCATAGACCGCGGCGTCCGCGCGCTGCATTCTGCCGCCCGGGACGGACTTGAAGCGCGAAACGGTGCAGGTGAAGAGGTCGGCGACGTCCGCCGCGACGGCGTCCGCCTTGCCGAGCATCTCGACGTCCTGCGTGCCGGAAACGACGATCCCGTCCTTGCCGAGCGTCGCGTCGTTTTTCATTTTCAGGAGCGTGCTGATCATGCCGCGCATGAACGGCGCGCAAAGGAAGGCGCAGCTCAAAAACGCGGAGAAGAACACGATGGCGTTCTTTTGCAGAATCGCGCGGACGAGCGCGAACACGAACGCGGCAAGCAACGAGGCGGCCGTGCCGAAGAAATAGAGTTTTCCGTGCGCCGGGGCCATCGCGGTCCGGTCGTAGTCCGAAGCGATCGGCGCGTCCGCGGAAACAAGGATCTGCGGGTCCTTTTTGTCGGTGATCCCGCGGCCGAGCGCGGCGGCGTCGGCTTCATTCTGCAGCAGGCACAATCCCTGCAGCTGTCCCGCGTGCATCATCACAGCGAGATCTCCCTGCAGCGTCTGCATCTTGACGAGATTGCCCGCGTATTCCACAAGCGAAAGGAACAGCGCGCAAAGCGAAAAGCTCAAAAAGCCCGTCACTTCGTCCATCCCGAACGCGAGGACGATCAGCGTATGCAGCAGCACGCAGCAATCGAGCACGAACACCGTCGCGTGGTAGTTCCAGCTTTTTTCCTGTATCGCGCGCAGGCCGTCCTGCAGATCGCGGAACACGATCAGCACGCCGCCGGCGAACAGCAGCAGGTGCAGAACGGTATAGAGCCGCGCGCCGTGCCCGAAGAGAAACTCGAACGCGCCGCCGGGCGTATAGAATGCGCCGAAGAGATTCAGCAGCAGAGACAGCGCGAACAGCACGCCGAGCGCGATCGTCTGCTTTTTCACCCGCGCGCGGGTCTGCGCCAGCGTTTCCTTCGTGACGCGCGCGTCCAGCAGCTGGACGGCTTTGCGCTCGGATTTCGCAATCTGCTGCACGGTCTGCACCGCGCGGGCGCCGAGCTTCTTAAGCGAGGCGAACGACTTCTTGTCCGCCTTTTCCACCGCGTCAAACAGCGGCTCGCCCTGCCGCACTTCGAGCGAATCGAACACGCTGTTCGCGCCTTCGCCGCTCCCCTGTTTTTCCAAAATGGCGTTGTCCTCCTGCTCGCTCGAAAGCACGCGGAAGTTTTCCACCAGGTTTTTCCGGTTCTGCTGCAGCTGCGCTTCGACCTCCGCTTCGCTCACGCGGCGCGGGGCGGCCTCCTCCTGGTAGCCCGCAAGCAGCATCTGCCCGTTTTCCCGCTCATGCAAAGGTTCCGGCGCGGGCGCCGCTTTTTCCGACTGCGGCGTAAACAGCTGCGTCTGCTGGCCGTCGGTTTTGACTTCGATCGTCCGGTCCGCATCCGGCGTTTCCACAGGAGGCATGAAAGCGACCGACTTATCCATATGCACTGTTTGCGTCATAGCCGGGTCGACCGGGTCGGCGTCCTCGTTTTCAATCGGCGACAGGCCGACCGAAAGCAACAGCGCGTTGATATCGTCGATGCTCTCCTTGGCCGGGGCGTCGTCCTCCGGCTCCGGCTCCGGCTGCAGCGCCGGGTCGTCGATCAGGGCGCGCGCCCGTTCTTCAAAATCCTCGCTGAATAAATCGCGTTCCTTGTTCTGGTCTGCCATTATGCTTTCCCCTTCCCTGTTGTCCGCTGACGCGAGACTTCATACATCAGAATGCCCGCCGCCACGGAGGCGTTGAGCGAATTGATTTTTCCCTTCATCGGAAGCGACACGATGAAATCGCTTTTGTCGCGGATCAGCCGGCTGACGCCGCTGCCCTCCGCGCCGACGACCAGCGCGACGCCGCCCGCAAACGAAACGTCGTGCCACGGCGTGCCGTCCATATCGGCGGCATAGACCCAGACGCCCCGCTCCTTGAGCTTGTCGAGCGTCGCGGCAAGGTTGCCGACCCGCGCCACGGGCATGTATTCAAGCGCGCCCGCCGCGCTTTTGGCGACCGCCCAGGTCAGCCCCACGCCGTGCCGCTTGGGGATGATCACCCCGTGCGCGCCGGCGCATTCCGCCGTGCGGATCACGGCGCCGAGATTGTGCGGGTCCTCCAGCTCGTCGCAGACGATCAGAAACGGCGGTTCGTTCCGTTCTTCGGCTAAAGCGAACATGTCGTCGATCTCGGCGTAGGCGTGCGCCGCGGCATAGGCGGCAACACCCTGGTGGTTCCCCTGCCCGCACAAAAAGTCGAGCTTGCGCCGGTCGACCTCCTTGATCACGATCTTGCGTTCGCGGCACTCCGTCAGAATCCGGCCGATCGAGCCGTTGCGTTCCCCTTTGGCAACGAGCAGCGTGTTGATCTCGCGCCCGCTTTTGAGCGCTTCGAGCACGGCGTTGCGCCCGATGATCAGCTCGTTTTCGCCGCCGGTTTGCTGTTGCATGGCTGTTCCCTCCGTTTGTCCCGCCGCGCCGGTGTTTGCGCGCGCGGGAAAGGATCGTATAATTAGATAGATTATAACATATATAGAGAAAATTATCCATGCTTTTGAAAAAATAAATGTGTTTTTTCGGTTATTTTTTCAAATCGCTTGCATCTTGCGGCGTTTTTTGGGATAATAGTGCAGAAAACAACGGAGGTGAACGCGATGCATCAGGCAGCGATTCAATGGATCAGAGAAACGAGCGAGCAGGCGCGGGCGAATCAGCTTCGGCAGCGGATCGACGGCGGCGCCGTCATCCCCTTCCCGACGGACGTGGCGATCGCGCCGACGGTGACGCTCGGCAAAGGCTGCGTCATCCTTTCCGGCTGCATCCTCACGGGCGACACGGCGATCGGCGACGGCTGCGTGATCGGCCCCGGGACGATTCTGCACAACGTCACAGTCGGAGCAAACAGCGAGCTTTGCCAGGTGCAGGGCGTCGACGCCACGGTCGGCAAGAATTGCAACATCGGGCCGTTCGTCCATATCCGGCCGAACACCGCGCTCGGCGACAACGTGCATCTGGGCAACTTTGTCGAGGTCAAGAACTCAACCGTCGGCGACGGCACCAAGGTGTCGCACCTGACCTATGTCGGCGACAGCGACGTCGGCAAAGACGTCAACTTCGGCTGCGGCACGGTCACGGTCAACTACACCGGCAAAGAGAAGTTCCGCACGACGATCGGCGACCACTGCTTCATCGGCTGCAACACGAACCTGATCGCGCCCGTCACGGTCGGCGATTACGGCTACACCGCCGCCGGCTCGACGATCACGGACGACGTCCCGGCGAACGCGCTCGCCATCGCCCGCGCAAAGCAGGTCAACAAGGACGAATGGGTTTTGCGCAAGAAGCCCTATAAGGGCATGTAAAGTGGCTGGTGACCAGTGGCTAGTGGCTAGAAGCGCACAGTGCACAGTGCGCAGTGCACAAATCAGTCGACAGTCGACAGCTCGCGGGGAAAAGATACGCAGCAGCGCACCGATCGCCCTCGGAGAGGCACAATCTTGGCTCCCCCTTTGGGGGAGCTGGCAGCGCGCCGAAGCGCGCTGACTGAGGGGGCTGTGCGGTTGAATCGCAGCGGTTCAGCAGCAGCTTTCCCTTGTCCCTTATTCCCTTATTCCCTTATTCCCTTAATCCCTTAATCCCTTAATTCCTTAATCCCTCAATCCCTCATCCCCTCAATCCCTCACCGGAGGTGACCCACTTGTTTTTCAAAAAGAAATTCGACAACAACGCCGTCTACGACTGGTTGATCGTCGGACTCGGCAACCCGGGCAAGCGCTACGCGTTCACGCGCCACAACGCCGGGTTTCTGTGCCTCGACTATTTCGCCGAAAAGCAGAACGTCAAAATCGACCGGCTGAAGTTTCAGTCCCTGCTCGGCGAAGTGCGCCTTTCGGGCAAGCGCTGCCTTTTGATGAAGCCGCAGACGTTCATGAACAACAGCGGCGAGGCCGTCCGCGAAGCGGCGCAGTTTTACAAGATCGACCCCGCCCATATGCTCGTCCTCTTCGACGATATCAGCCTCGACCCGGGCCGCATGCGCATCCGCCGCAAGGGCACCGACGGCGGCCACAAGGGAATCAAGAGCATCATCTACCATCTCGGGGCGGACGATTTCCCGCGCGTCAAGATCGGGGTCGGCGCGAAACCGCACGAGGACTATGACCTCGCGGACTGGGTGACGTCGCCGTTTTCCAAAGAGGAACTGCTTACACTGCGGGACGTCGCCGAAAAAACCGCCGACGCGATCGAACTGATCGTGAACGGGGAAATCGACGAAGCGATGAGCCGCTACAACTCCTGAAATTCACACACTTCGGCGACAAATGTGTAATATGTCGCCGAACGCTTG
The DNA here is from genome assembly GCA_947305635.1 of uncultured Clostridia bacterium. GTDB lineage: Bacteria > Bacillota > Clostridia > Oscillospirales > Acutalibacteraceae > UBA6857. Next base: position 631 of record CAMZEG010000060.1, on the reverse strand, counting down.
AAAAACACAGGAAGCTATGCTACAATAAAAGAACTGCGAACGTGATTCAAAATCAATGACCATACAGGAAAGGAAGTTGCAAACATGTCTTTTTCCGACCTCGGCATCTGGCTCGGAGACGTCTCTCTGGCCGAGATCAACCATTACACCAAGGACCCCATGAAAGCGCAGCGCAGCACGCTCAAGAAGATCGTGCGCCGCAACAAAAACTGCGAGCTGGGCAAAAAGTTCCATTTCGATCAGATCCATTCGGTCGAGGACTATCAGCGTCTGGTGCCGCTGACCGATTACAGCGACTATGAACCGCTCGTCGACCGCATGATCCAGAACAAAGAAAAGAACCTGATGTTCACGGGTCCCAACATCCGCTACTGCTCCTCGTCGGGCTCCGTCGGCAAGCCGAAAATTTTGCCCAAGAGCGCCAACGACCTTTGGAAAATGCAGTGCATCGGCTTTTCCGTTTCGGTCTCCACCGCCGCCCACTGGCTCAAGAAGAACAAGGGCATCAAGCTCCCGCCGCAGATGGGCCCGCTGGTGCTGATCCTCACCGGCCACAAGCTCGAAGACGGCAAAAAGTGCAACGGCGCCGGTCAGATCCCGCTGGACTATCTGCGCATGATCACGCCGTTCT
>CAMZEG010000059.1 GCA_947305635.1 uncultured Clostridia bacterium | reverse complement strand
ACGGCGACAGCAATATCACCCTCGCGGACGACCGCGTGATCCCCTTCCGGCTCGTGTCGCGCATCAGCTGAACAACCATGCAGATAAGGGCGGACAAAGGTTCGCCCTTGTGTTTGTGTATAAAGGAACGCCATGAGACGATATGACTATCTGATTTTCGATTTTGACGGCACCGTTGTCGACACCGGCGAGGGCATTCTCAAAAGTCTGCAGTTCGCCTTCCTCGATCAGGGCGACCGCGTGCCGGATCTTTCCGATCTGCGCAAGTTCATCGGCCCGCCGATCTATTACAGCTTCACAGCGTTCTACGGCGTGCCGGAGGAGCGCGTCGCGGACTATATCAAAAGCTACCGGGCGCGGTACCGGGAGAAGGGCGTCTTTGAATGTGCCCCCTACCCCGCCATGGCCGAAACGCTGCAGACGCTGCGGCGGCGCGGCGTCAAGCTTGGAATCGCGTCCTCGAAGCCGCAGACGCTGATCTACGACGTGATGCGCCACCTCGGAATTACCGATTTGTTCGACGCGGTAGTCGGCACCGCCGTCGACGACAGCCGCCACGCGAGCAAGACCGACCTGATCGAAGACTGTATGGCTAAACTCGGCGCGGCGGACAAGCGCCGCGTGCTGATGGTCGGCGACCGGCTGTACGATCTCGACGGCGCGGCGGGCGCCGGGGTAGACAGCTGCGGTGTGCTGTTCGGCTACGGCAGCGAAGCGGAGTTCCGCGAACACAACGCGACGTATATCATTGCCGACTACCCTGCCCTGCTTGTGATCGTTGGTGACAGTGATACATAAGAGCATAAAAACGGACTTAACAAAAGATATATAATTCCAAACGAGAAATATAGCGTTCTGTCGGTTTGTTTTGCGAAAAACGGACCGCAGGTCGGTTTTCTTCTTTTTATTCAACGGCAGCGGCCTGTTTCACGTGAAACAAACGCTGCTTCGGAGGCCCTATGCAGTATTTTGCGAAACACTATGACGTCATTGTGATCGGCGCCGGCCATGCCGGGATTGAAGCCGGTCTGGCTGCTGCGCGCCTCGGCGCGCAGGTCGGCGTCTTCACGATCAATATGGACTGGGTCGGCAACATGCCCTGCAACCCGTCGATCGGCGGCACCTCGAAGGGACACCTCGTCCGCGAGATCGACGCCCTCGGCGGCGAAATGGGCAAAGCGGCGGACGCCAACACGCTGCAAAGCCGGATGCTGAACCTCGGCAAAGGCCCGGCCGTCCATTCGCTGCGCGCGCAGATCGACCGCCGCCGCTACAGCGAATACATGAAGCATGTGATGGAGCGGCAGGAAAACCTCGAAATCATTCAGGCGGAGATCATTGACCTCACGCGGACGGACAACGGATGGCAATGCCTGACGCGGCTGGAGGCGCAATACAGCGCGGCGTGCGTGATTCTGGCGACGGGCACCTTCCTCGGCGGGCGGATTTACGTCGGCGACGTGTCCTACGAGGGCGGTCCGGACGGGATGTTCCCCGCGACGGCGCTCGCGGACGCGCTGAAACGGCTCGGCGTCCCGACGCGGCGCTTCAAAACGGGCACGCCCGCCCGCGTCAACCGCCGCAGCGTGGATTTTACGAATCTGGAGCGGCAGGACGGCGACGAACGGATCGTCCCCTTCTCGTTTGACGGCGATTATCAGCCGAAAAACGTCCTCCCCTGCTATATTACCTACACCAACAGCGAAACAAAGCGCGTGATTTTGGAAAATCTCGACCGCTCTCCCCTCTTTTCAGGTAAAATCGACGGCAAAGGCCCGCGGTACTGTCCGAGTATCGAGGATAAAATCGTCCGCTTTTCAGAAAAGGAAAGGCACCAGATCTTCATCGAACCCTGCGGCGAGTACACGGAAGAGATGTATTTGCAGGGCATGTCGTCCTCTCTGCCCGAAGACGTCCAGCTGAAACTGCTGCGGACGGTGCCGGGACTGGAACATGTGCAAGTCATGCGCACAGCCTACGCGATCGAATACGACTGCGTGGACCCGCTGGCGCTCTATCCGTCGCTGGAATTCAAGGCGCTGCCCGGCCTCTTCGGCGCGGGCCAGTTCAACGGCTCGAGCGGCTACGAGGAAGCCGCCGCGCAGGGCCTGATCGCAGGCATCAACGCCGCGCGGAAGCTGCAACACAAGGATCCATTTGTGCTCGACCGCGCGAGTTCCTATATCGGCACGCTGATCGACGATCTGGTGACGCGCGGGTGCTCCGACCCGTACCGGATGATGACGTCGCGGTCGGAATACCGGCTGTTATTGAGGCAGGACAATGCGGATCTTCGGCTGACGGAAAAAGGCTATGAGATCGGACTCGTCAATGCCGAGAAATACGCGCGGTTACTGGAAAAACGGCAGCAGATCGCGGCGGAAACGTACCGCGTCTCGCAGGTCAGCGTCCCGCCGAGCGCCGCGTTGAACGCGCTGCTTGTTTCACGTGAAACATCGCCGCTGCAGACGGGCTGCCGACTGACGGAGCTGCTGAAACGGCCGCAGCTCAGCTACGCGCTGCTTGCGCCGTTCGACCCGGACCGGCCGGCTCTGCCGGAGGAGATCTTTGAACAGGTCGAGATTTCGATCAAATACGAGGGCTATATCAAGCGGCAGGCCGCGCAGGCGCAGGAGATGCGGCGGCTGGAGAGCAAAAAGCTCGATGAAACCCAGGATTATACCCAAATCACGGGTCTTCGCATGGAGGCGCAGGAGAAGCTGAACCGCGTCAAACCGCAGAATATAGGGCAGGCGAGCCGCATTTCCGGCGTCAGTCCAGCAGATATCTCGGTGCTGATGATCCATCTTCGGAAACAGGAGGCGCAGACGCGCGCCACGGCCAAAGAAACGGCAGGGGAGGCGGACGAAACGTGACAGAACCGTTCATTGACAAGGCGAAACTGGCCGATCTGGCCGCTTCTTTCGGCGTTTTGCTCGACGAAACGGCACGGGAGCGCTTCGATTGCTACGCAAAGCTGCTGTGCGAGTGGAACGAAAAGATCAATCTGACGGCAATCACCGACCCGGACGAGATCGTGGTCAAGCATTTTGCGGACAGCCTTTCCGTTTTGCAGGCGGTTTCGCCTGCAGAAGGCGCTTCTCTGATCGACGTCGGCACGGGGGCGGGGTTTCCGGGCCTCGCGCTGAAGATCGCACGGCCGGATCTGCAGGTGACGCTGCTTGACAGCACCAAGAAAAAGCTGCTTGTGCTCGAAGATATCGCGCAAAAGCTGGAGTTGGACGTCGTTTTGCTCCATAAACGCGCGGAAGAAACGGGGAGAGATCCGCTTTACCGCGAACAGTTCGATTTTGCGACGGCGCGCGCCGTGGCGAATTTAAGGGAGCTGGCGGAATACTGTCTGCCATTCGTACGCGTCGGGGGGCGCTTCCTCGCGATGAAGAGCGCGAAAACCGACGCGGAGCTGGCGGAGGCGAAGGCCGCCGTCCGGCTGCTCGGCGGCAAGACGGCGGCGGTGCACACGGTGACGCTGCCGCAGGCAGGGGAGCGGACCGTCATCGAAATCGAAAAGCGTTCGACAACGCCCGCGGCCTATCCGCGCCCTGCGGCAAAAATCGCGCGCTTCCCGCTCAAATAACATAGAACCGCGTCGAAAGTCCGCAAAAACGGACGAAAGCTTAGAATGGACAAGCCTTTCTTTGCATGGTAGAATGAAGCCAGCAAAGGGAGGCTTTCTTATGGTGCAGGAAAGAACGCGCAGCGCGGGACAGGTGTTGCTGATTCCGAATGAAAAGATTTTCCCGAATCCGCATCAGCCGCGGCGGGTGTTCGACCAGAGCGAGCTGGTCAATCTCGCCATCAGCATCCGCATGAACGGCATCTTGCAGCCGATCACGGTCCGCGAATGTGAAAAAGGGTACGAGCTGATCTCGGGCGAACGGCGGCTGCGCGCCTCCCGGCTCGCCGGGATGGGGCTTGTGCCGTGCATCGTGGTGGACGTCAATGAGATGAAATCGGCGATATTTTCTTTAATCGAAAATTTACAGCGGCAAAACCTCGGCTACTTCGAAGAAGCGATGGCGATCGAGCAGCTGATGCAGTCGTTCGGCCTTTCGCAGGAGGAGACCGCGCGGCGGCTCGGCAAGGCGCCGTCGACGATTTCCAACAAGCTGCGGCTGCTGGGGCTGCCGGCGCAGGCGCAGATCCTGCTTGCGGAGCACGGCCTTTCGGAGCGGCACGCCCGCGCGCTGCTGCGGCTCGACGAAGGGGACGTGCTGCCCGTTTTGGAAAAGGTGATCGCACGGGAGCTCAATGTGGCGCAGACGGAAAAGCTGGTCAACGAGTATCTGATGAAGAAAAACCCGTCCGGCCGGACGACCAAGCGGATGTTCAGCGACGTGCGAATCTTTCTGAACACGATCACGAACGCCTTTGAGACGATGAAAAGCGCGGGGATCGACGCGCAGTTGGAAAAAACCGAGACAGGGGAGGCCTTCGTCTACGAAATCCGCATCCCCAAAACTGCGGCGTATAAGGACGCTGCGCCCTGAACCGGCACGAACACGGCGAAACGTGTTTGACAATATCCTGTCTTTCTCTTTCACACCCCCCAAAACAGAAGGGCCATGCCGCGCGGCGTGGCTTTTCTGTTGCCTTTTTATTTTCAAATTTGGAATATTTAACCAGATTTCAGGATGGCGTCCTATTATTTTATGGATTCCGCCGGACTTTGACGGCTTTTTCGTTGCATTTTCGCCGGAATCGTGTTACAATAATATGACTAACAATCAGGGAGGTTATTTTCTTGGACGAGTTAGAGAAAAACGGGCTGGAACCGGAAACGCAGCCTTTGGAAGACGCCGCCGAACCGGCTATCGAAGACGCCGGGGAAACGGCCGCGGAAGCCTCTGACACGGCAGACGCAGCGGAAGAAGCGACCGAAGCTGCCGCCGAAGAGACGGTACAGGAAGCCGCGGAAGAAGCGGCCGACGCGCTGACCGACACGGCGGAGGAGCCGGAGACGATGGAAGACGCGCTGGTGCAGGAGCTGGAAGGCATTCGCGATCTGCTGCAGCAGGAGCTGGACAAGGCCGGCGACGAGCCGCTCATTCAGGAGCTGGACGAGATCGCCGCGGACGCGCCCGCGCCGGAGGAGATCCCCGAAGAGGAACGCTGCCGCTGCTGCGGTGAGAAAAGACGGGACGTCTCGTTTGGCGAAGACTACCCGTACTGCAGCGAATGCCGCGCCGTGATGAAGGCCGCGCCGCTGCGGTTCCCTGCCGTGCTGGCGCTGATTCTGACGTTCCTTCTGGCGGGCGCATCGCTGTATTTCACAACGCTTTATATCGCGGACTACAGCACGCTGCTCGAAGGCGAAACGCACTTTGAGGCGCGGGAGCTGACCGACGCCGCGGCGCTGCTTTCCTCGTATATGTCGCAAAAGCAGGGCGCCGAGCTGGCGGGTCCGACCGATTTTGAGGACGCCTATTCGATCACGGCGGTCAAACATCTGGCCGAAACCTTCGTGCGCATGGGCTATCTCGGCGACGCGAACGAGCTGCTGACGACCTATCTCGGCGAGAAGGCGCTGCAGCGGCCGTGGAACAAAAAGTACCTCGCCGTGACCGAGGATTACGCGGCGCTGAAGGACACGTCCACCGCGATCAACACGATCATGCAGGACGTGCTGTACTACGGCGTGACCGATATCGACTACGAAGAGCGCGACGAACAGCTGCAGGCGCTGCTTTCCGAGCAGAACGAGGACGGCAGCCCGAAGTATGACGCGGCGTTCGTGGAGTTCTACCGCTATGTGCTGCTGGATCTGCAGGGAGAGAAGCCCGAAAAGATGCTCGAGCAGCTGCAGACCGTGCAGAACCTGGACGGTAACGAGCACGAATGGATGTATCTGCCGACGATGGCCGACCTCGCGTCGAAGATGGGCGACGAGCAGCTGACGCGGCAGTACGCCGACGCGTGCCTTTCGATCAACACGCAGGAGGCCTCCGCCTACAAGGCGATGGCGAACGTCTACCGCTTCCGCGACGAGCCGGACGCCGACAAGATTCTGGAGATCGCCAAGGAAGCGCAGAGCCACCTGTCCGAAAGCGGGAGCATCGTCCCGACCTATCAGGAACTCTTCGCGATCGCGTATCTGCTGCAGGGTGACTATGAGGCGGCCATGCAGGCGATGGAGGCGTATATGAGCTACACGTCCTCGAACGGCATGCCGGCCTACAGCGTATCCTCGTGCAACCTCTACGCGCTGTGCAGCGTCCTTTGCGACAGCCAGGAGGGCTACGACGAGATGGCGCAGGTCTTCGCTTCCGCGGGGATGGAGCCGTCCGCGCTGATTCAAAAGTATCAAAAGGGCAAAATCACGCTGACCGAACTGCTGCAGGACGACGGAGGTGACTTCTGATGACGAAATTCTATGTTTTCACGCGGTATCTGACCTTCCCGGGCGCGTTTGTGCGCTGCCTTTGGGAACAGATGGTGTGCCGGATCCACGGCGTGCCGATGGAGGACACGAGGCTGCTGCGCCGCGATGAGCTTTGCTCCCATATCGAACACGAGCTGTTCCCGACGGCGAACGGCGCGTTCGCGATCGCGTTTGTGCCGGCGCTGTTCAACGCCGTGCTGGCGTTTCTGCTGGCGGTCGGCCCGGTGCTCGGCGTGTTCGTCTTCCGGATGAACAACCCGATCGTCTTCGCCGTGCAGATCGTTGCCTACTGGTTCGCGTTTTCGCTCTATGTCAACAGCTATCCCTCGATCGAGGACGCGCTGAACATGAAGGAAAAGATCTATAAGGAAGGCAATATCCTGCAGAAGATCTTCTTTACGCCCGGCTTTATCGGCTGCTATATCGGCGCGTATCTCGAGCGCTGGGGCGTCACCTTTCTGCTGGCGCTCGCCGTTTTGATCCTGATGCTGATCCGCTTCTGAGCGGGGAAAGCAACGGAAAGGAAAAAGGAGTATGGAATATATTTGGGAGAACCCGAACATTATCGGAGAAAACAAGGAACCCGGCCACGCGATTCTGCTGCCCTATGACAGCGAACAGGCCGCGGCCGACCGCGGCGCGACGCCGTACAAGCTCTCGCTGAACGGGACGTGGAAGTTCTTTTGGCAAAAGGGCGTCTGCGCGCTGCCGGTCGACGTGACGAACGTCGATTACAACGACAGCGGCTGGGAGGATATCACCGTGCCCGGCGTCTGGCAGTTCCAGAAGGATTACACCAAGCCCTGGTACTACGCGAACTCGTTCCCGAACGCGATCGACGTCAACCCGAAGAAGATCCCGTGCATTCACCACGAGGATCAGGAGGTCGCCGCGCACCGCACGACCTTCCATTTGCCCGCCGAGTGGGAAACGCGCGAAACGTTTCTGCATTTCGGCGCGGTCAAGGCGGGTCTCGAAGTCTATCTCAACGGGCAGCGCGTCGGCTATTCGCAGGGCTCCAACACGCCGCATGAATTCGACGTGACAGCCTATGTCAAACCCGGTGAAAACCAGCTGACCGCGATCGTCTACCGCTACACCGACGGGACGTATCTCGAAGATCAGGATATGTGGTTTTTGTCCGGTATTTACCGCGACGTCTACCTTTACAGCGAGCCGAAGCAGACGCTGCGCGACGTCTATGTCACGACGACGCTTTGCAACGATTACACCGACGCCGACCTCGTGGCGGAGCTGTTCATCAACGATTACGCCGACGCGGGCAAGCATTTCACGGTCGAAGCGACCGTGATCGGGCAGGGGAGCCGCGTCACGCTCGGCAAGACCGACCTTCTGACCCGCACCGGGGAAAACAAGGTCGTCTTCAAGCAGCGCTTCCAGTCGCCCGCGCTCTGGTCGAGCGAAAAGCCGAACCTCTATACGCTGATTTTCCGGCTCGACTGCGAGGGCGTCACGACCTACAAGGCGCTGCGCATCGGCTTCCGCCAGGTCGAAATCGACGGCGAACGCATCCTCGTCAACGGCAAGCCGCTTTTGATTCGCGGCACGAACCGCCACGACTACGATCCCGATTTCGGCTGGACGGTGCCCGACGCGCGCTATATCCAGGACTTCGATCTGATGAAGCGCGCCAACATCAACGCCATCCGCTGCAGCCATTACCCGAACGACCCGCGCTTCTATGACTATTGCGACGAATACGGCTTCTGGGTGATGGACGAATGCGACCTTGAGACCCACGGCGTACGCCGCAAGGGCGTCCCCGGGAGCAACCTGCTCTGGACAAAGCCCGCGGTCGACCGGATGGAGCGGATGGTGCTGCGCGACCGCAACCACGCTTGTATCTTCATGTGGAGCCTCGGCAACGAGGCGGGGGACGGCGACAACTTCCTGAAGATGAAAGACGCCGCCCGGATGCTCGACAAAACGAGACCGTTCCACTATGAGGGCGATTTCGATTTCACCAAGAGCGACGTGATCTCGCGGATGTATCCGACCGAGGAACAGGTCGAAAAGCTCGGCAACAAAATCCCGCTCGAGACCACCTGGTTCGACAATATCGCCAACGCGCTCGCGGCGGACAACAAGCCGATCAAGGCGAGCGATTACACCAAGCCCGTCGTCTTCTGCGAATACGCCCACGCGATGGAAAACTCGCTCGGCAACTTCCAGGAGTACATGGACGCCTTTGAAAAATACGACAACCTCTGCGGCGGCTTCATCTGGGACTTTGTGGACCAGGCGATCCACAAGAACATAGACGGCGTCGACCAGTGGCTGTACGGCTCCGATTTCAACGAAAAGGAGAACTGGTTCCAGCCGCCCTACAACTACGCCGCGATCGTCGGCTCCAACACCTATTTCAACGCCAACGGCATCGTCGCGGCGGACCGTAAGCCCCACCCCTCCTACTACGAGGTGAAAAAGGTCTATGCCGAAATGAAAATCGAGGCCAAGGACCTCGCCGCCGGCGTATTCACCGTCAAGAACAAGCAGCTGTTCTCCGACCTTTCCGCGTTTGAGCTGTGCTATGTTGTGACGGAAAACGGCGACGAGATTTTGCGCGGCAAGGTGCCGGAAAGCGACTACGCCGACGTCGCCCCGCTGTCGCAGCGCGACTTTACGCTGGCGCTCAAATTGCCCAAAACAACGGGCGAAGTGCTGCTGACCTTCTCGTTCCTGCGGAAAGAGGCGACCCGCTTTGCCGAAGCGGGCTTTGAGCAGGCGTTCGACCAGTTCACGCTGCGTGACGCCATGGCACTGCCCGCCCCGCAGAACGACGGTAAGGTCGAAATCACGGGCACCGAAAAGGACTGCACCGTGACCGGCGACGGCTTTGCGTACCGCTTTGAAAACGGGATGCTGACGTCGATCAGACGCGGCGATACGGAATACCTGCTGTCCGGTTTCCGGCCGAACTACTACCGCGCGCTGACCGACAACGATATCGACTACTTCAACTTTGCCCCGCCGCTGCAGTTCGCGTCGCCGCACTACGCGTGGAAACGCGCGACGGACAACGCCCGCACGAAGGCGACCTTCATCCACCGGTTCAGCCACGGCGCGCTGATCGAATGCAGCGTGACGGCGTCCGGACTCAAAAACGCGAAGGTGATCTACCGCGTGTTCTCCAACGGCGCGATCGAGATCACCCACGAGGGCACGGCGACCCGCGACATGCTGCGCTTCGGCCTGCGGTTCGAGCTGCCGCGCGCGTTCGAGAACGTCTGCTGGTACGGCCGCGGCCCGCAGGAAAACTACTGCGACCGCAAGACCGGCGCGCGGATCGGCAAATATGCCATGTCCGTCAGCGAACTCGAGCACCACTACATGCGTCCGCAGGAGAACGGCCACCGCACCGACGTGCGCAAGCTGGAGATCGCCTCGGCCGACGGCAGAGCACTGACGCTGACGGCGACGGGGGAGACGCCCTTCGCGTTCAACTGCTTCCATTACACGATCGACGCGCTCGACAAGGCGACGCACATCCATTCCTTCGGGCACATGGATCTGACGACCGTCTGCGTTGACCAGACGCAGCGCGGCGTGGGCGGCGATATGCCCGGCAGCGCGACGCTGCGCGACCCGTATATCATGCACAAGGGGACGGATTACAGGTTTTCGTTCCTGTTGGAAACAAGCGGTTCATAATCCCGAAAGAAAAAGTTCAGAATCCTACCTTGATTTTGTCAAACTCTTGGCTTATGATATAGGTATCGAAGTATGACGGAAGGAGTTTATACCATGAACAACCTTTTGAAAAAGAGTCTCGCGCTGCTGCTGGCGCTGCTGATGCTTGTCACCGCCGTGCCGTTTCTCGCGTTTGCGGGCAGCGAAGAAGGCGGAGACGACACCGGAGAGCCGGGCTTCCACCATCACGACTTTAACGACACGCCGGATATTGCTCCCTTAGCGGCCACCTGCACGACCCCCGGTCACGGCGCGGGCTACACCTGCAAGGGCTGCGACTATATCATGTGGGAAGGCGGCGAGACGATCCCCGCGCTCGGCCACGACTGGAAGCTGAAGCAGACCGTTCCCGCGACCTGCGAAGTCGGCGGCAAAACCGTCTATGAGTGCGCCTGCTGCCACGAAACCGAGGACCGCGACATCACGTCCGCGCTCGGTCACAGCTGGTCCGAATGGAGAGTTGTCAAACAGCCGGCCGGCTGCAACCAGCCCGGCGAAAAACAGCGCACCTGCGCGCGTTGCGGCAAGCTGGACGCGGAAGTCGTGCCCGGCCCCGACCATCAGTTTGTCGAAATCGAGAAAATCGACGCAACCTGCACGACGGCCGGCAGAAACGCGGGCCAGAAGTGCTCGGTCTGCGGCTACACGACCGGCGGCGAGACGGTAGAACCGCTCGGCCACAATTACAAGGACAAGGTCACCAAGCCGACCTGCACTGAAAAGGGCAAGACGACCCACACCTGCTCGCGCTGCGGCGACGTCTATGAAGACGCGATCACGAACGCGCTCGGCCACGATTACCAGGTCAAACGGACAGAGCCGACCTGCACCGAAAAGGGCAAGGAGACCGGCACCTGCTCGCGCTGCAAGGACACCTATACAAAGGAACTCGACGCGCTCGGCCACGATTGGGATATCGTGGCGGCGATCGCCCCGACCTGCACCGAACCGGGCCGGAGCGAAGGCAAGAAGTGCAAGCGCTGCGAGAAAGTCGTCTCGGTTTCTGAAGAGCTTCCCGCGAAGGGGCACACCTTCACGACCGAGGTCATCACGCCGGTGACCTGCGAAGCCAACGGTCTGACGAAGCAGTACTGCATCGAATGCAACTTGTCCGAAACTGTCGTTGTGCCCGCGACCGGCCACGATCTGGGCGACTGGGTCTACGGCGAAAACTTCAAGTGCGAAGTCGGCGGCGAGCGCTACAAGGTCTGCGCCAACTGCGGCGGGATCTTTGAACGCGAACAGATGCAGCCGCAGGGCCACGAATGGAGCAGCGAATGGACGATCGACACGCCCGCGACCTGCACCGCCAAGGGCTACAAATCGCACCACTGCGTCCGCTGCGACAAGAAGAACGACATCACGACGATCCCCAAGGCGCCGCACACCTATCTTGAAAAGGTGACAAAAGCGACGACCAAGAAGGACGGCCTGATCACGGGCGTCTGCGCGGTCTGCGGCGCGGAGAGAAAGCCGACCACGGTCACCCGCGTCAAGAGTTTCAAGCTTTCCAAAACGAGCTATTATTATGACGGCAAGGCGAAGAAGCCGACCGTCGTTGTCAAGGACGCGGACGGCAAAAAGCTCAAGAAGGACGTCGACTACAAGGTCACCTACGCGTCCGGCCGCAAAAAGGTCGGCAGCTACATCGTCAAGATCACGCTGATCGGCAACTATTCCGGCAGCAAGAAGCTGAAGTTCAAGATCATCCTCGGCGCGCCGAAGGGTCTGGAAGCGAAGACCAGCACTGCTAAGCAGACGATCAAGCTCACCTGGGCCGCCGTCAAGGGCGCGAAGAAGTACGTCGTCTACTACGCGACGGAAAAGAACGGCACCTTCAAGAAGCTGGGGTCGACGGCGAAGACGGCCTACGGCATCAAGACGTTCAATCCCGGCACCTACTACTTCAAGGTGCGCGCGCTGACAACGGACAACAAGGGCGACAACGCCTACAGCGCCTATTCCACCGCGCTGAAGGTCAAGCTGGCAAAATAACAACGCAAAAGAAAAAGAAGCGGGCGACCGCTTCTTTTTTTGTGGGGGAAAGACCGAACAAAGGCGCTCGGACTTCGGCGCGGAAAACTGGTCCCCGGTCTGTTGTCGTGTCGCGCCGCACCCTCTCTGGGTTCGCGCCCCTTTCGGCGTCGCTCGGTT
>CAMZEG010000058.1 GCA_947305635.1 uncultured Clostridia bacterium | reverse complement strand
GCTGACACTGCCGCTCGACGAGAGCCTCGGCGTCCAGAAGAGCGTTGCGCCGCTGCCGTTGTCGCAGCTGTTGCCGCACTGCGTGACCGGAGATTACGGCGCCTACGGCTACGGTGACCAGCTGCCCGTCTCGCTGAAACCCTATGAAACAAAACTGCTGCGCTTCGGCGTCAGCGTCCCCGTGAAACCCGTCCGTGTGAAAGCGCAGGCGCCGTCCACGCTGATTCTGACCTGCGACGCGCCTGTGTTCTTCAGCGCCGTGCGGTGCGAAAGCAACCCGGTCGTCTCGGCCGAGCCGCTGTGCGACGGCTGCTCGGCAAAGCTGACGTTCGAGCGCCCCTTCGATCCGGTCACAGAACTGACGCTGACCGGCCTTGCCGACGCGCTGATGACGCCGCAGACGCTGAACTTGCGCTTCCCGTGTTACGCGGACGATCTGATCCGCGACGGCGGCCTTTGCGGCACCGGCGGCTTTTCGGAGAAGATCAACGCCGACCCAGGCGCAGACCGTGTGCTCTTCAGGCAAAACGAGGTCACCGTCGCGCTCGAACACAACCGCGTCCAGTTCCGCGTCGGCAACGCGCTGCTCTGCTCGTCGTCCGACGTCGGCAATCTCGTCCAGCTCTGTGCCGTCCGCGAGGACAGCGGCGTGATGAAGCTGTACCTCAACGGCGTCCTCGACGCCGGTCTGCGGCCGGTCGGCCCGCCGCTTGCAATCGAGCCGGAAACGCCGTTTATCGCCGACCCCGCGCGGACAAAGCTGTACTGCCGCGCGCTGGCCTATGACGAAGTGTAACCTTGCACTTTCCCAAAAAAGGAGAGATTCTCTTATGAAAAAAACAGTTGCGTTGATCCTGAGCCTTTTGCTGCTGCTTTCCTGTCTGCCGCTGTTTGCCGCGGCAGCCGAGACGCAGACGGTGCCGGTCATTCACATCTTCGGCTTTATGTCGAGCCCCATCTATGAAGATACGGCTGACGAAGACAGCGTGCGGCTGTTCCCCCCGGAAAAGGACGCCATTCTCACGATGGTCAAAAGCCTGCTGCCCGCGATTTCGTCGTTTACTGTGACGAAGAACTGGAACCGCTTCGGCGACCGGCTGATTCCCGCGCTGAACGAGCTGCTTTTGCCTGTCGGCAACGACGAACAGGGCAACGCGAAGGGCAGCACCGGCGTACACTTTACTTATCCGACCGCCGAGGAGATCCGCGCAAACGGCCGCGCCGACTTTGTCTACGACTGGCGCGACGATCCGTTTGTGAGTGCCGGGGCGCTGGACGCCTTTGTGCGCTATGTGACGGACGACTGCGGCTTCGGCAAAGCCGCGCTGGAATGCCACAGCTACGGCGGCATCGTCACGCTGACCTCCCTTGCGCTGTTCGGCACCGGACGGATCAAAAGCTGCTGCTTCAACGCGACCGCCGTCTTCGGTGCCGCGTTTGCGGGCGAGCTGATGCGGGGTCAGGTGAATCTGAGCGCCGACGCGCTCGCCGCGTTTTTGGAGGGCATTCTGGACCAGACGGAATATGAGGGCCTGCTGAAAGCCGTCGTTTCGCTGTTTGACGACATGGGCGGGCTGACCTTCCTTTGCAATTTTATCAACGATCTGTTCGACCATCTTTCCAGCCGGATCTGGAAGGAAACGATCGTGCCCGTATTCGGCAACTGGCTGAGCGTGTGGTCGATGGTGCCGGATGAGGATCTCGAAGCCGGCTACGACTTTGTTTTTTCCGGCATCCGCGATCCTGAGTCGCCGGACGGCAAAGTCTTCCTTGCGCGGGTCGATCATTTCAATGCCGAAATCCGTACGCGCCGTGTCGCGCGGCTGCAGACCGTCGACGACCAAATCAACCTTTACGTTGTGGCGCGCTACGGCTACGCCGGGGTGCCGCTCGGCGATATTTGGATGGCGAATACCGACGGCGTGCTGAATACCGAAAGCGAATCCTTCGGTGCGACCTGCCGCGGCTACACCTTCTCCGAGCCGCCCGAAACGGCGTTGGATCTGATTGCACCCAACGGCGCGATCGACGCGTCCACCTGCCTGTTCCCGGCGCAGACGTGGTTTGTCCGCAACTATAAGCACACCCAGAAGGACCCCGCAATGGACAGCTTTACGGCGACGCTTCTGACCAACGACGACCAACTGACGGTCAACAGTCTTTCGCAGTATCCGCAGTTCCTCTATTTTGACAAAGTCCTGCGCGCGCTGCGGCCGGACGTCAACCAGACCGCCGCCGCTTCCACCTGGCAGCAGGATGTCAAAAAGCTGCTGCGCAGTTTGTGGGAACGTTTTCTTGACCTCTTCCGTTTTCAAAAACGACTTGCGGCATGAACCGCAAAAAAACGCCCGGCGTGCTTGACGCGGGGCGCTTTATCGTGTTAAAATATATAAAACAAACATGAAGAGGGGAATCTGACGATGCAAAGAATCATCTCTTTCTTTCTGGCAATCATCATGTACCTGCTCCCGCAGGCGAATATCCCGAAGGCGGACGTCGACCCCGCCGCGTTCGAAAGCAACTATACCAACGTGTTCGTCCACGGCCTCGGCGGCTGGGGCGAAGAATCGTTCTATTATAAGGTCATGCCCTACTGGGGCATGTTCGGCGGCGATCTGATGCAGTATCTCAACGCCCGCGGCTATTCCTGCGTCTCCGCGCAGATCACGCCCGGGGCGGGCTGCTGGGACCGCGCGTGCGAGCTGTACGCCCAACTGACCGGCACGCGGACCGACTACGGCGCCGCGCACGCCGCCCGCTGTCACCATGACCGCTACGGCGAAGATTACACAGGCAAGGCGATCCTCTCCGCGTTCAGCAGCACGGACAAGATCAACCTCTACGGCCATTCCTTCGGCGGCGCGACGATCCTTGCATTTTTGCAGCTGATGCACGCCGGCTCTGCCGAGGAACGTGCCGCGACGACCGACGGGACGCTCTCCGAACTCTTCACCGGCGGGAAGGGCGACTGGGTCCACGCGATCGTGACCCTTTCCGCGCCGATGAACGGTACAACGGCCTACGCCGTCCGCGACGAGATCAACGTCGACCCGCACGCGACGGCGGAGGAAAAGGCGGTCGTCTTCATCCTCACGAACGGCACCGCCGCGCCGCGCGACGGCCGGATTAAGGAGGACAGCGCCGAGTACGATATGTACATCGACCACGCGATGGCGCTTTGCGACAGCTTTGAAACGCTGCCCGACGTCTACTATTTCTCGCTGCCGTGCCAGATGGTGAAGCAGCAAGCAGACGGCACCTATATCCCGCGCGTCATCGAAATGGAGCCGCTGTTCCGCGCCGCCTCCAAACGGATGGGATGCTACACGGGCGTCACGCCGAACGGCTATGTCGTTGACGAAAGCTGGCAGATGAACGACGGCCTGGTCAACACCATCTCCGCGACGGCGCCGTTCAACGCGCCGCAGCAGCCGCTTGACCGCGACAATATCCGTCCCGGCGTCTGGAACGTCATGCCCGCACATGAGGGCGACCATATGTCGCTGATGGGAGGTCTGCTCAAGAACCACCCCGTCCGCGAAGTCTATCTTGATCTTCTGGATCTTGTGACAAGTCAGCCGTAAAAAACGCTTGCATTTTTGCGAACTCTGTGATAGAATTTATTTAACGGAAAAAACGAAAGGAGAACAATACTATGGATGATCTGGTCGGCGGCCTTGTCTCGGGTTCCGGTACTTCCACAAGCCTGACGTCGCAGCTCAGCTTTTCTCTGATCTTCAACCTGCTCTGGAAAATCATCTTCGCGACGTTCCAGAAAGCGGGCCTTTACGGAGAACTGCTGGAATACGGCATCGACCTGACGAAATACATCAACACCGACGTTGACGTGCTCGGCAACTAAGAAAAGAAAAAATTATCCTCATTGCCTTTGCAATGGGGATTTTTTATTGACGAACAGGGGATTTCATGGTATACTGTTTTCAGTTTTTTGAAGGGGGAATCCTTATGCAACTGCTCAACCGTCCCGAAAACATGACGCGCATCACCACGCCCGCCCTCGCCGAGGCGTATATCGCCGAACAGATCGCCGCGCTGCAGGAACAGATCGGCGACAAAAAGGTGCTGCTGGCGCTCTCCGGCGGCGTCGATTCTTCGGTCGTTGCCGCGCTTCTGATCAAGGCGATCGGCCAAAACCTCGTCTGCGTCCACGTCAACCACGGTCTGCTGCGCAAGGGCGAACCGGAACAGGTGATCAAGGTGTTCCGCGAAGAGCTCGGCGCGAACCTGATCTATGTCGACGCGGTCGACCGCTTCCTCGATAAGCTCGCCGGCGTCGAAGATCCCGAAACGAAGCGCAAGATTATCGGCGGCGAATTCATCGACGTGTTCGCCGAAGAAGCGAGAAAGCTCGACAATATCGAATTCCTCGCGCAGGGCACCATCTGGCCGGACATCCTCGAAAGCGAAGCCGGCATCAAGGCGCACCACAACGCGGGCGGTCTGCCGGACGATCTCAAATTCGAGCTGGTCGAGCCGGTCCGCATCCTCTTCAAGGACGAAGTCCGCGTCGTCGGCAAGGCGCTCGGCCTGCCCGACGGCATGGTCTACCGCCAGCCGTTCCCGGGCCCGGGTCTCGGCGTCCGCTGCGTCGGCGCAATCACCCGCGACCGTCTCGAAGCGGTCCGCGAATCCGACGCCATTCTGCGCGAAGAGTTCGCGAAGTGGGGCCTTGAGGGCAAGGTCTGGCAGTACTTCACCGTCGTGCCCGACTTCCGTTCCACCGGTATCGAAGACGGCAAGCGCACCTTCCGTTGGCCGTGCGTCATCCGCGCGATCAACACGACCGACGTGATGGAAGTTACGACGGAGCATCTCCCCGCGGAGCTGATCGACCATCTGGTCAGGCGTATCACCTCCGAGGTGGCCGGGATCAACCGCGTGCTGATCGACTACACCCCGAAGCCGCCCGCCACGGTGGAGTGGGAATAATCCCATAGCTTAACCCGAATCATAACCGCCGGTTCAACCGGCGGTTATGATTGTTATGCGTCGGTTTCTTCGTCGGCTTCTTCTTCGCTTCCCTCGGCGTATTTCTTCGCCTGCAGGCGGAACATGTAGGCGTAGGTGCCGTTTTGTTCCATCAGCTCCGCGTGGGTGCCGCTTTCGACGATCCGGCCGTTTTCCATCACATAGATGCGGTCCGCGCCGACGGTCGTCGACAGCCGGTGCGAGATGAAGATCACCGTCTTGTGCGCGGCGCCCTCGAGCATCGCGCGGTTCAGTTCGTATTCCGCAATGGGGTCGAGGTTGGCGCTCGGCTCGTCCAGGATTGCGTAGGGGCAGTTCTTATAGAACGCGCGGGCGACCGCCATCTTCTGGCTTTCGCCGCCGGACAGCATCACGCCGCTGTCGCTGAACTCCCGCAGCAGCTCGGTATTGACGCCGTCGGGCAGCGGCTTGCGGAAGGTGGTCTTTTCGAGCGACTGCAGCACGCGGCCGGCGTCGGGCGCTTTGTCCATCGCCACATTTTCCCCGATCGTGCAGGCGTAGGTCTGGAAGTCCTGGAACACCGCGGCGAAGCGGTCGATGTGCGACGGCCGCGTCACGTCGCGGATGTCCTGCCCGCCGATGGTGATGCTGCCTTCCGTCGGGTCATAGAGCCGCAAAAGCAGGTTGGTCAGCGTCGTCTTGCCCGCGCCGTTGTAGCCGACAAGGGCGATCTTTTCATAGGGTTTGATCGTCAGGTTGATATCCCGCAGCGTCGCTTCGTCGTTGCCGGGGTAGGTGAACGAGAGGTCTTTGATCTCGATTGTCTCCGGCTCGGCGCAGGGGGCGGTATCGGCTCCGTCCTTGAGCTTCGGCCGGGTGGAAAGGAACTCGCGGTACTTTTCAATCATTTTGCCGCGCTCGGAGAACACCGACAGCGCCCAGACGGTCAAAAAGTTGACCGACATCGCGATCTGGTATGCGCCGTTGAACGACGCCACAAAGTCGCCGGCGGAAAGGCTCTTTTTCACCAGCACGCAATACCCGAGGTACAGCAGCAGCAAAAACAGAAAGCCGAGCGTCTGAATGCCGAAATCCTGCACGCCGCCGAAGAACGCGATCTTCTTCCAATACTTCCGCTGGTTGTCCACGACTGCCTGCGCGGCGTCGTTGTAGCGATCGACCAGCAGCGGCCGGATGCCGTGCATGCGCACTTCCTTGGTGTATTCCTGCAGATAGAAGATGCGCTGGAAATAGTCCGACCGGCGGTGCAGCGCCGCGTTGTCCTTGCGGCGGCCCATCTGCAGGGCGCCGACCTTCCGGCTCAGCGGCAGAAACGTCAGCACGACCGCGAGAATGATGACGAGACACAGCGGGTCGATCGTCGCCAGTACCGTGCCGATGGTGAAAAACGAAATCAACGACGAGACATAGTTACGTACCAGATTGAGCAGGTTCTGGATATTGTCCGCGGACGTTTCGATCGTCAGAATAAAGCTGTTGTAATACTCCGGGTCGTCGTACTGCGACAGGTCGAGCGACCGCGCTTTGCTGTAAAGCTTTTCGGAAAGTCCCATCGACAGCTTTTCGCGCGCGATATTCCAATAGAATTCGCGGTAGAGCCACGACAGCAGATGGCTGACGCCGAGCACGACCGCGATTACGATGACCGCGCCCCAGATGCGTTCGAGCCGTTCGCCGCTTTCCACAATGTCGATCACGCGCTTCATGCCGAGCACGGAGATCAGCCGCGGCGGCAAAAACTGGATCACGCCCCAGATGAGGTCGGTGACGACAAAGAGGGGAGAGATCGAAAACATCAGCCGGATGAAATAGATCACGTTGGAAAAGATCGTAGTCACGCTTTGCTTCGTTTCTTTTTCCTTGTTATGCATCAGATGCCACCTCCTTTCCGGTCCGGTAGGCAGCCGCCTGCTTGCGGAACATGGCGGCGTAGATCCCGCCCTCCTGCAGCAGAGAACGGTGGTCGCCGCTTTCGGCAACCTTGCCGCCGTCGAGGACAAGGATTCGGTCGGACGACGCGGCGCTCGACAGGCGGTGGGAGATATAAACCACCGTTTTATTCTGCGTCGCTTCCATCAGATGGTTGTACATCTGCGCCTCCGCGACCGGGTCGAGCGCGGACGACGGCTCGTCGAGGACGGCGATTTCAAATTCGCGGGCAAAGAGGCGGGCGGTCGATACCTTTTGGTTTTCGCCGCCGGAAAGCCCGGCGCCGTCCTCCTCGAATTCCCGGGTCAGAACGGTATCGCCTTGCTTTTCAAACGAGGAGATCTTCTCCCACGCGCCGCTTTGTACTATCGCGCGGCGGGCGCGCTGCTTGTCGTCTTCGTTGCAGTCGCGGCACATGACGTTTTCGTTGACCGAAACGGCGAAGTTCCGGTAATCCTGAAACACGGCGGCGAAGACGCCGCGCAGAGACTCGAGCCTGTAGTCCTTCAGCGACCTGCCGTTATAGAGAATCTCGCCCGCGGTCGGGTCATAAAAGCGCATCATCAGCTTGACCAGCGTCGATTTGCCCGCGCCGTTGACGCCGACGATTGCCAGCGTTTCCCCACGGTGCAGGGTGAAGGAGACATGGGAGAGCGAGGGCTGTTCCGCGCCGGGGTAGGTGAAGCTGACGTCGCGGAATTCGAGCGATTCAAACTTGCCTGCCTCCAGTTCGCCGTCGGTGATCTGCGGCTCGTATTCGAAGAAGTCCCGGAGGTTGCTGAAAAACAGCGCCATCTGCGAGATCTCATCAAAGCATTCCGCCAGCGCCCACGTCGCGCCGTTGACGGAGTTGATGGCGGTAAGCACCACGGAAAAGCCGGAGATCGTCATGGCGCCCTGAATGAACTGATAGCCGGCAAAGGCATAGGTGCCGACGATCGGGATGAACTCCGAAAGCAGCGAGCTCAGTGTGCTGTAAAGAAACAGCGGCAGGCCGTATTCCTTCAGAATGACCAGATTCGCCCTTGTCGCCGTTTCAAAACGCTGCAGCAGCACCAGAAAGATGTTTGACGTGCGCATATCCTTGGCGTAATCGCGCAGGAACATGGTGCGCTTGATATAGGCTTTGACGCGGTTGTTTGTCGTCATGGCGAAGTCGCGGCGATAGACCGCGCGGCTCTTTTTGGTTTCCACCGCAAAGACCAGCATGGCGGGCACCATGAACAGCAGATAGACAGGGTTGATGGAAATCACCGTCGCCACGACGAGAAGAAACGAGACAAAATCGCCGATAATCACCGCGAGGTCGATGCACAGCAGATGGAAGTAGCCGTCGCTGAGGACGGTCGTTGCGCGCTGATATTTATCGTAGAACTCCGGGTCCTCATAGCAGCTGACGTCCAGCGTACACGCCTTTTGGAACAGCTTGTTGTTGAGACGCTGCAGCACAAGCTTGACCGACGCGCGGTTGGCATAGCTGCCGTACCATTGACCGAGCTGCAGCAGTCCCGAAACGAGCAGGAACCACAAAAGATAACGGACGTACTGCCTGAAGTCGCCGTTGGAATCGATGACCGTCAGCAGCGTTTTCAAAAACAGGATATTCCGGACGAAGAGACCGAGAAAGCTGTTGCAGAACTCCTCCAGAAGCGAGGTAACCGGCAGCCGCCAGTCCGCTTTCCAGACCAGACGGAAGGCATAGACCACGTTGCGGAAGATGGGCACCTTGGTCTCTTCGTGCAGTTTGATATAGCGCAAGGGGATTCACCTCTTTATAAAAGAATAGAAAAAGCGCCGGCACCGCCGACGCAAAACAGCAACACGATACTTTACCGGTATCAGCGTGTGGGGCGGAACAAGGAAATAGCAAGAGCGGTTTCGCGCGGGAAAAGGGTCGTCATGCTGTTCCACCTCCGGTTGTTTTTGATGTGTATTATTCTATCACAGCAATATTTGTTTGTCAATCGCGCTTTCATAAAAAATGATAATCTTTCGGTTTGACAACGCCGCCGCGTTGTGATAGTATAACAGCAGAAAGCAATCTCGTTTTGGGAGGTCTATACGATGAAACAACGCAATCCCTTTTTCCTGCGGCTGCCGGTGCTCGGCGCCGCGCTCACGCTGCTGACGATTGCCGTCAGCGTCTACCACGCGTTCCGCATGGTGTGGGTGTTCTACGATCCGAACATCTCCTTCCTCGGCGGCAGCATGGGACTGTTTCTGATCCTGCTCGGCGTGCTCGCGCTGTGTCTGCTGCTGTTGGGTCTGCGCGTCTACCGCAAGCGCCCGCTGCCGAAGGTCTGTACCGTGCTCGGCGGGATCGTGTTCGTCTTCGCGGTGCTCTTTGCCCTCGCAATCGGCGCGATCCTCTACATCAGCGGTTACGAAACGAATCTGGTCATGCTGCTGTATCTCAAAAATGATCTGCCGCTGATCCTGCTCTTCTGCGCGGCGGTGGTGATGCTTTTGGTACTGCCGAATCTTCGCCGCGGGGCAAAACCCGCGCTCGCCGCCGTGCTCGCGGTTCTTCTCGCGCTCGGCGCGTTCGCGACGGTCTTTCCGCTGACGCCGTTCCGCCTCGTCTCCGACCCGGTCGTGATGGACACCGGCGAAGACTACGCCGTCGTCTTCGCGACAAGCGACAAGGGCACGGGCTTTGTGGAGTACAACTTCGACGGCACGGACTACACCGTCTACGCCGAGACCAACGGCCGCCGGATCGGCGACCGGCTGATCCACAGCGTCCGCGTGCCGTATCTCCATCTGAAGAACAACCGCTATACCGTCGGGAGCACCCGCGTGATCGAAGAGTTCAGCTACGGCAGCCGCCTCGGCAAAACCGTCCGCTCCGCCCCGTACACGCTGACGGTCAAAGAGAGCGCGGCGCAGACCTATCTTGTGGTCTCCGACTGGCACTCCTATCTCAAAGAAGCCAAGCAGGCGATCTTCCACCTCGGCGACTACGACGCGGTCATCCTGCTCGGCGACCCGGCGGCGGGGATGGACTTTGAAGCGCAGGCCGTGCGCTACCTTGTGCAGTTCGGCGGCGACCTGACGGGCGGGGAGATCCCCGTGATCTACGTCCGCGGCAACCACGAGACCCGCGGCGCGTTCGCCTCGAAGCTGCCGGAATATCTCGGCTTTGACAGGCTCTACTACACCGTGGACCGCGGCCCGTACTCCTTCCTCGTGCTCGACAGCGGCGAGGACAAGAACGACGACCATATCGAATACGGCGGGATGGACGACTACCGCGTCAACCGCGCAGAGATGGTCGACTGGCTGCAGACGGTCGAAGTGAAAAACGACAAGCTGATCGTCCTCACGCACGCGTGGCAGGTCAGCGAGCCGGAACCGGAACTCTCCCGCAAAGCGTGGGACTCGTTCGCGAACCTCGGCGCCCGCTTTGTCGTCAGCGGCCACATGCACGTCTGCCGCTTCCTCGACGGCAGCACCGATCAGGAGAAGGAATACCTCGAAGCCTACCCCGACATCGTGACCTATGTGGACGGCGGGCATAGAGGCGAGACCTACATTGCGTCCAAGCTGACGCTGACGCCGAATGGCGCGCACTTCGAAGCCGTCGACCAGACCGGCAAGACCGTTCTTGACGAAACGCTGCCGTGGTAAAACCATAAATAAAAAGAAAACCGCTTTGAGGCGGTCTTTTTTATTCGGTAATCTTAGTCGTAGATGGCTCTCTTTACGAACATCTTCGCTTCGGCGGCAACCTTCGGCACGGTGTCCTTATGGAAGTCCTTGATCGTCTTGATGGTCGTCGACGTCACGCCGTGCAGGGCGCGGCGGAAGTGGTCGCGGGTGTCCTTCGGCGTTTTGATCCACGAGGCGAGGACGCGTCCCCCGACAAGGGGCAGCGTCTTCACGGCCGTCATCAGGGAATCGACCTTCGAAGCTTCGATGAAGCGGTCGGCGACTTCGTTGAGGACGGGGAAGTCCTCCTCCTTGAGGCGGAAGATGAGGTTCGACAGCAGCACGTCGTTGAGCTTGCCGAGCAGATTCATATCGTCGCGGGTGACCAGTTCGCCGTCCTTGATCTTCCAGAACGTGATATCGTGCTGGAAGGGGCCGAGGTGATGCCTGTTGTCAACAACCGTGTAATCGTAGTCGTGCGCAAGGAACACGCCCATAAACGACGCGTACGGGACGAGGTGGTAGTAGCGGTCGAGCAGCTCGCCGTAGGCCTCGGTGTGGTAGAGGTCGTAGTTGTCGAAGCCCGGGCCGTCGTTGTTGTAGTAGGCGCGGATGCGGTCGCGGATCGGTTTTTCGACATTCAGCGCCGCGTAGAGCGCGACGTTGCCGCCCTTGCTGTGGCCGCAGATGATCAGATCGCCGTCAAACTGCGCCGCGACGTCTTTGACATACTGCACGGCGAGGGGATAGGACTGCATCCCGTGGTGCAAATACAGGTCGAGGTCCTCGTGCCAGCCGGTGACGGAGTCGTCCGTGCCGCGGAAGACGATGACAACCGTTCCGTCGGGCAGCAGGAACGTCGCCGCGCCGAACTGCAGGGCCGGGAACTGCCGGAACGCGCTCTGGCAGCCGACGATCTTCATTTCGGAGAACCGCCGCGTCTGCGCCATGCGCATCAGGTTGATGCTCGCCTGCTTGGTGAGCACAACGCCCAGCCGGCGGTGTTTGCAGCCCTGCGCCTGGAAGTACGCGTTCGCCGCGTCGTTGAAGGGGACCGGCTCCGCGTCGAGTTCGGGCCCGATGACCTGCTCGAGCGGCAGATAGATGATCTGACACAGCGCGAGGTTGTCCGCTTCGCAAAACGGCTTTTCCGCAAAGGTGATTTCGCCGAATTCGCTGATGTATTCATATACGCCTGCCATAAAGACGCCTCCCGGAATGATATTAACAATATATTAACACGCGCGAAAGGGTTTGTCAATCATCCGCCCGCCACTTTTCGTTATCGGGGTGTTGTATTTTTTAACCAATTGTAAAATCGTACAATAATTCGAAATATTTTATTTATAAACCTTAATAAAACGATTGACTTTTTAAGAAAACCCTGCTAAAATGACTTTGGATACTATGGTGTAGTATATGTCAAAAAAAGCGCATACTTTTTGTGCATATTGCTGCATCAAATCAAAAATATCCCGAAAGGATGGTTCAATCCATGAAACACAAACATTTGGGACGCAAGTCACTCAGCGTGCTGCTCTCGCTGCTGATGATCCTGACCTCGGTTTATTGCGGGTTGGGCGTCATGGCGTCGGCTGCTTCGTCGTACACGGCTACGCAGGTGAAGGACTTGGTCAACGGGGTTGCGACGAAGATCAATGCTGTTGCATCCTCCAACAATGCCTACACGTATTCCGGTGATGATGGTTCTGTCTTGGCAGCGGCTG
>CAMZEG010000057.1 GCA_947305635.1 uncultured Clostridia bacterium | reverse complement strand
ACGGGAAGACCGAGGTTGGTCATCTCGGCAAGGTTTGCGCCTTTGCCGCCGAGCAGTTCTCTCATGTCAGCGTTGCCCTCTTTGAACAAATAAACAAATTTTTTGCCCATCGGAATCATTCCTCCAAAAAAATATTTGCACAATTTTGCAAACGCGAAAGCCGCATTTGCAATCACTTGATTTTATCAAATTTGCCGCCGTTTGTCTAGTCTTTTTTTAGATATAGATTGGTCGATTATTCCCGATTTTTTGTAAGTTTTCACAACAGGGTCTTTGACGTGTAAAAAAATCGCGATCTTTTCCGATTTATTTTGCGTTTTGGGTGGAAATTTATGCGCAGTTATGCTATGATAGAGTGAATGGTTTTATCTATCTTTTAAGGTAGATTCAAAGGAATGTATTATATATTATATCCGACCGTTTTTATTTTCATCTTCAACTGCATTTTTTACGGAGGATACCGTTATGAAACGAGCCGTTGCTTTCCTTTTGGTGCTGCTTCTCGTCGCCGCGCTCGCCGCGTGCGGCAAAGGGGGCGAAACGAACACCACGGGCGAAACGTTCTATGAAGCGCCCGTCACGAACCCCGCCTTCACCGAGACGGGGACCTACACGTTCCCGAAGGACACCGTGACGATCAAGGTGCCGCTGGACTTTTTGACGCAGGAGGAGCGCAGCAACCTCGCCTCCTTCGCCGATTCCCACGGCTTTTATTCCGCCGAGCCTGACGAAAAGAAGGGCCTTGTCACGTTCAAGATGAGCGACCTGAGCCACCGGCTGCTGCTGACGCGCGTCGGCATGGATGTGATCGAAGCGCTTTACGGCTGTCTCGACGCCCGGACGTTCCCGTATTTCAAAGGGATTGAAAACTATGACAGCGTCGATTTCGCGGAGATCATCATCCTCGTGGACGGCAACGCCTATCTGACGGATCCCGACGCTGACGCCCTGCCCTACACGCTCGCGCAGACCTGCATGATCTATCAGGGCTTTACCAAGGAGACCAAGTACAAGTGCCGCGTGCTGGTCAAGGACGAGGCGACCGGCGGACTGGTCCGGGACGAAACGTATAAACTGTCGAACAAAGACTTCAAGCAATAAACAAGAAAACCATACCGCGCCGGCCCGGCGCCGGATATAACCGTAATACACTGAAGGGGGAAGTCCATTGAGTTTTATCGAATTTGAATCCGTTTACAAGCGCTACACCGCCGGCGAGATCATCATTCCCGCCGTGGACGGCGTCAGCTTTGAAATTGAAGAGGGAGAGTTCTGTCTGATCGTCGGCGCGAGCGGCGCCGGCAAATCCACCGTGCTGAATATGCTCGGCGGCATGGACAGCTGCGACGACGGCAAGATCCGCGTGGCCGGCCGACTGATCAACAACCTGTCGAAGAACGATCTGATCAACTACCGCCGCTACGACGTCGGCTTCGTCTTTCAGTTCTACAACCTCGTGCCGAATCTGACGGCGCTCGAAAACGTCGAGCTCGCCAGCCAGATCAGCAAAAAGGCGCTCAACCCGCGCAAGGTGCTGGAAAAAGTCGGTCTGCGCGAACGGATGGACAACTTCCCCTCGCAGCTTTCCGGCGGCGAACAGCAGCGCGTTTCCATCGCGCGCGCCCTCGCCAAGAACCCGAAGCTGCTGCTTTGCGACGAACCGACCGGCGCGCTCGATTACCGCACCGGCAAACAGATCCTGCGATTGCTGCAGCGCACCTGCCGCGAAACGGGCACGACCGTCGTCGTCATCACGCACAACCAGGCGCTCGCCGGCATGGCCGACCGCATCATCACCATGCGTTCCGGCCGCGTGATCCAGATTGCAGTCAACGACCATCCGGTTTCGGTCGATCTTTTAGAGTGGTAAGGAGAACGACATGAACAAAGCGCTATTGAAAGATACGCTGCGCACGATCGACCGTACGAAATCGCGTTTCATCTCGCTCGTGGCCATCGTGGCGCTCGGCATCAGCTTTTTTGCCGGCATCCACGCGGTCGCGCCCGATATGCTCGACACCGTGCAGCAGTATTACCGCGACACCAACGCGATGGATCTGCAGATCATCTCCACCGCCGGTCTGACCGACGACGACGTGCGGGTGATCGGCGGGATCCAGGGCGTGGAGCAGGTCAGCGGCGAAAAGTTCGTGGACGGCGTGCTGCGCGTCAACGGCGAAAAGGTCAGCGAGCTCGACGGCTCGGAGCTGACCGTGCGCGCCTACGGCCTCGACATTGCCAAAGCCGCGAACGCGACGGCGGGCGCGGACGACCGCACCTTCCTCAACCGGCCGCAGCTGCTTGAGGGCGCGTGGCCGACGCAGGCGAACCAGTGCGTCGTGGACGCGAGCAACCTTTCCACCCCCGAAGAGTTCAAGATCGGCGCGATCGTGTCGATTGAGGGCGCGGGCACCGATATCGCCGGCACGCTCCAGAACGCGGAGTTCGCCATCACGGGCATCATCCGCACGCCGCTTTATGTCAACTTTGAGCGCGGCAACACGCAGATCGGCACCGGCAAGCTCGGCACCTTCATCTATGTCCCGCTGGAAAACTTCAAGACGGACTATTACAGCAGTTTGTCGATCAAGCTGCAGGGCACCGATTCGCTCGACCCGTATTCCGACGAATACTTCGATTATGTGACGCCCTATGTCCAGTACATCAATTCCATTGCGCAGGACTGTCTGGCGCCGCGCGTGACGAAGCTGCGCGCCCAGTACACGGCCGAAGTGGAAAAAGGCGACGCCGATTACGCCGCCGCAAAGCAGAAGACGGACGAAAAGATCAAAGAGGGCGAACAGCAGGTCGCGACCGTCCTCGATATGGCGGAAAACGGCGACGCGAAGCTGGCGGAATACAAGCGCCAGTACAACGAAAAGGCCACCGAGGCCAACGAAAAGATCGGCGCGAGCAAGGTCGAGCATTCGACACAGTACGCGCTGTATGAGCAGCGGCGCGCGGAATACAACGCCGCCAAGGCGCGGGTCGATCAGTACGCCAACGCGGAGACCGACCTCAAGAACGCGCAGACGGAATACAACGTCGCGAACACCCAGGTCACCACGCTGATGACCACGGTGGGCTACCTGGAAAATGTCATCGCCACGACGCGCGGCGCGATCGCGAATCTTGACCAGACGCAGGACAACAGCGCCCAGGGCATCATCGACCGGTTCACGGAAGCGGGCCTTGTCGGCGTCGAGGTCGACCGGCTCGTCCAGTCGATCAACTCGTTCACCGCCGTCGGCACCGCGGAGGAGATCTCCGCCTACCTGGAGCCGCAGCTGCAGACGCTGGAATTGCAGCTGGCCAACACGCGGCGCGAACTGACCGAGACCAAGGCCGTCCTCGCCGCCAAGAAGGTCGAACTCGACAACGCCAAGGTCATGGTCGAACAGCTGAAATCCACGCGCGAGACGCTCGCGGCGGCGGAAAAGCAGCTCGACGACGCGGAAAAGCAGCTGACCGGCGCGAACTACGACATTCAGTTCGGCGAGCTGGAGGTCCTCTCCCAGCTGTCGGACTACAAGAACATGATCACGAACTACGAAACAAATCTCCAGATCGCGAAATCGAAGGCCTCGACGATTCAGGAGGAGTTCGCCAAGCAGAAGGCCGAGGCCTATGAAAAGCTGCAGGCCGCCAAGGACAAGCTCGACGCGGCGAAGACCTTCCTGTTGAACCTCGACACGGCCAAGTGGTACGTCTATGACCGCAACGACGCGCTCAAGGGCTTTGAGGAATACGGCAACACCGCGCGCCGCACGGCCGCGATCGCCATCATCTTCCCGTGGTTCTTCTTCATCGTCTCCACCCTCGTTTCGCTGAACACCATGACCCGTATGGTCGAGGACGAACGCACCCAGCTCGGTACGCTCAAGGCGCTCGGCTTCTTCAACAAGGAGATCGTGTTCAAATATATCTTCTACGCGCTGCTCGCCAGCGTGATCGGCGGCGTCGCCGGCTCGGTGATCGGCTTCGCGGTCTTCCCCTACGCGCTCACAACGGCGTACGGGATCATGTTCGATATCCCGCAGCTGATCATCAAGTACCGCCTGACCTACGCGATTCCGGGTCTGCTGATCTCGATTCTGACGACGGTCTTCGCGGCCTACGGCGCGAGCTACAAGAGCCTCGTCGCCCCGCCGTCCTCGCTGATGCGCCCGAAGGCGCCGAAGAACGGCAAGCGCGTGCTGCTGGAAAAATTCCCGAAGCTCTGGGGTTCCCTGAGCTTTACATGGAAAGTCACATGGCGCAACGTCTTCCGCAACAAAAAGCGGTTCATCATGGCCGTGATCGGCGTGTTCGGCTGTACGGCGCTGCTGGTCGCCGGCTTCGGGCTCGACAAGAGTATCAACACGAGCCTCGAGCGGCAGTTCACGAACGACGACCCCATTTTGCGCTATGACATGCAGATCGTCACCAACGGCTCCTACGACACCACGGTCATGGACTGCGACGCGCTGGACTTCGTGCATTCGCGCCCCGAGATCAAGGAGGCGAACCTGACCTTCATGAAGGTCTATCAGAGCACGAGCAGCGCCGTCGACAAGTCGATGGAGACCTATCTGATGGTGCCCGAGGACGCCGAAGCGCTGCCGAACTATGTGGATGTGCGCGACGACAAGACGGGCGATCCGATCCAGCTACCGCAGAACGGCGGCGTCATCACCAAGAAGCTCGCCAAGAAGCTGAAGCTGTCCGTCGGCGACAACATCATCGTCCATCTGGACGACGACACGCAGGTCACCGTTCCCGTTGCCGCCATTTGTGAAAACTACATCTTCCATTATCTGTATCTCAGCAAGGACGTCTACGCGACGCTCTTCGGCCAGAACCCGCAGTACAACTACATCACGGCGAATCTCGCGTATGAGCTGACGCCCGAGCAGAAGGACGAACTCGCCAAGACGATGATGGCGGAGTATTCGATCAGCGCCCTCGCCTATCAGGAGGATATCCAGAACACCGTTGAAAACGTGTTCGACTCGCTGGGCTATATCGTGATCGTGCTGGTGGTCTCCGCGGGTCTGCTGTCGCTCATTGTTTTGTACAACCTGTCGAGCATCAACATCCACGAACGGATTAAGGAGATCGCGACGATCAAGGTCCTCGGCTTCAACGATCAGGAGGTCGCCTCCTATATCTTCCGCGAGAATATTCTGCTCGGGGTGATCGGTACGCTGATCGGTCTGGTCGGCGGCTACTGGCTGCACCGGCTCGTGATCCTCGTCGGCGAGGTCGATCTGATCCGCTTCGGCCGCGAGGCCGGTATCATGGCCTTCGTCTGGGCGACGGTGCTGTCGATGGGCTTCACGATGCTCGTCAACCTGATTCTCATGCGCAACCTGCGCAAGGTCGACATGGTCGAATCGCTCAAATCCATTGAATAAAGAGGTAGTGCCATGCTTGTCAATATGAAAGATCTGCTGCGCGACGCGCAGAAAGGCGGCTACGCCGTCGGCTCGTTCAGCATCGCCAACATGGAGATGGTGCGCGGCGTGATCACCGCCGCCGAGGAGGCGAAGGCGCCGATCATCCTGCAGATTGCCGAGGTGCGGCTGAACCACTCCCCGCTCGCCCTGATCGGGCCGCTGATGGTCGCCGCCGCGAAAGAAGCGCAGGTGCCCGTCGCGGTGCACCTCGATCACGGCACCACCCTATCCTGCATCCGGCAGGCGCTCGACCTCGGTTTCACGTCCGTCATGTTTGACGGCTCGCATCTCCCGCTCGAAGAGAACATCCGCATCACCAAGGAAGTCGTCGCAATGGCGAAGCCCTTCGGCGCGGCGGTTGAAGCGGAGATCGGCTGCGTCGGCGGGAGCGAGGACGGCAGCGAGGATATCGCCATGCGCTGCACCGACCCGAAGCAGGCCGAACGGTTTGCCCATGAAACCGGCGTCGACGCGCTGGCGGTCGCGATCGGCAACGCCCACGGCAACTACAAGGACACGCCGCATCTGCGCTTCGATATTCTTGAGGCGATCCGCGACTGCACGAATATCCCGCTGGTGCTGCACGGCGGCACGGGGATTTTGCCCGAGGAGTTCGTCCGCTGCTACAAGACCGGCATCAAAAAGATCAACATCGCGACCGCCACTTTCGACGCGGTCGAACGGTCGGTACGCGAAATCTACGAAACCGGCGCGATCAAAGGCTACTACGACCTGCATTGCGCCGAGATCCGCGGCGCGTACGAGAACGCGAAGAAGCATATCGCGATCTTCGCGACGGGAGGTCACGCATGAACCGCATGAAACAAGCGCTCGCCGTCTTTTTGAGCGTTCTGCTGCTGACGGTCTGCGCCGCGCCCGCGTTTGCCGCGGAGGAATCTTCCGCGCTGCGGTTTCGCGACGACGGCACGTTTACGATTTTGCATCTGACCGACACACAGGACGACCAGTACCCGGCGCACGAACTGAAGCCTTTCCTTGAAAAAGCGATCGAAACGGCAAAGCCCGACCTGATCGTCTTCACCGGCGATCTCGTGGAGGACACCCGCCCGGGCGACTTCAAGGATGATTTCGGGATCTGGGAGGGCGTTTCCGTCCTCGGGAACCCGGACAAGACCATCGATAACGCCTTCACCGCGGCGGACTATGTGCTCTCGATCTTCGAAGAGAGCGGCGTCCCCTTTGCGCTGACACAGGGCAACAACGATTACAAAGTCAGCGTCCACAACGCCGAATGGGAGCTGTTCTACAAGAACTACGCCCACTGTATCGTCAACGACATGAGCGAGTTCTCCGACGGGATCGACTACCGGCTGCCGATTTACGGCAGCGACGGCAGTTTGAAGCTGAACGTCTACTGTCTGGACAGCGGCCGAAGCGAAATCGACGACGTCTCGCTCGATTGGTACAAAGCGGACAGCGACGCACAGAAAGCGGCGAACGGCAAAACAATTCCCGCCTTCGTGTTCCAGCACATCCCCGTGGACGAGGTCAGCCGTCTGTTCACCGTCTGCGACGCCAAGGATCCCGACGGCGTGCTGGTCGCGGACTTCGGCGCCTTTCGGTACTATAAGCTCGCCGACACGGCGCGCGGTTTTTTCAGCACCGTCTATCACAGCGAGACCGGCGGCAGCAAAGAGTTCGCCGCGTGGAAACAGCAGGGCGACGTGATCGCCGCCTTCTTCGGCCACCTGCATCAGGACGGCTACAGCGGCACCGTTGACGGCATCGAACTGAGCCTCACCTACGGCTGTGAATTTGCCAAAGACGGCCCCTACGGCATGCGCGTGATCACGCTGCGCGAAGACGACGTCACACAGTATGACAATCAGTCGTACACCTACACGGACGGCGCGTTCTCTGCCGATCCGGATCAGGCACCCGTAAAAACACTGTCGCAAAAGATCTCCATGTTCTTCGACAGCTTGTTCTATGTAATAAAAACTATGATCAGAAAGGTTGTTTCTCTATGAAGTACATCGAATTTGACCAAAGCAAGCCCCTCGACGTGATCCCCATCGGCCGTGTCGCGATCGACTTCAACCCCACCGACATGAACCGCCCGCTCGCGGAAAGCTGCAACTTCCAGAAGTATGTCGGCGGCTCCCCGGCCAATATCGCGGTCGGTCTGGCGAGACTGGGCAAAAAGGTCGGCTTCATCGGCAAGGTCAGCGACGACCAGCACGGCGACTATGTCGTGGATTATTTCAAGAAGGACGGCATCGACACGTCCAACATCTTCCGCGCGAAGAACGGCGAAAAGATCGGTCTGACCTTCACCGAGATCAAGAGCCCGACGGAGAGCAGCATTCTGATGTACCGCGACGGCGTCGCCGATCTGATGCTCCATCCGAGCGAAGTCAGCGAAGACTATATCAAGAGCGCCAAGGCGATCGTGATCTCCGGCACCGCGCTGTCGCAGTCGCCCTCCAGAGAAGCGGCGCTCAAGGCGATGATGCTCGCGAAGAAGAACAACGTCGTCGTGATCTTCGACATCGACTACCGCGCCTACACCTGGAAGAACGCGGACGAGATCTCGATCTACTATTCGATGGTCGCGCGCAACGCCGACGTCATCCTCGGCTCCCGCGAAGAATACGACCTGACCGAGGCGATCACCGGCGTTTGCAAAACGGACGAGGAGAGCGCCGCGCTCTGGCAGTCCTACGGCGCGAAGATCGTTATCATCAAGCACGGCAAAAAAGGCTCCACCGCCTACACCAACGACGGCAAGAGCTATTCGATCAAGCCCTTCCCCGTCAAGACGATGAAAGGCTTCGGCGGCGGCGACGGCTACGCCTCCGCATTCATCCGCTGCCTGCTGGACGGCTGGGAGATCATCGACGCACTGGAGTTCGGCACGGCGAGCGCCTCGATGCTCGTTTCCGCCCACAGTTGCTCCGCCGCGATGCCCACCGTGGAGCAGATCGAAGCGTTTATCAAAGAGGAAAAGGCTCTCTACGGCGAAATGGTCGCCCGCGTGTAACCAAAAAAGCCGAAAAAGGCGTTAATAATTCATAATTTATTCACAAAGAAGCAGAATACTTCGGCTATAATAAGGGAGAAGAAAACGAAAGGAAGGAGAGTACAAGATGATTACCGCAGTATCGATTTTTGTTCATGCAATCATTTTGCTCGTCAAGCTCGGCGTGCTCGGCATCAAGGCTGACATCCTGCTTGCGAAGCTCGGCTTCATTATCTGAGACAACAAAAACCAACGGAGCTGTCCGATCGGACAGCTCCGTTTTCGTTTTGCTTTTTTCAGAAGAGCATCTCTTCGATCTGGTCCTTCGTGATGAAGCCGGTGCGCGTATCGGTCAGTTGCCCGTTTTTGAAGACAAGCAGCGTCGGAATGCTCGCGATGCCGAACTGCAGCGCCAGCGCCTCCTCTTCGTCCACGTCCACCTTGCAGACCTTCACTTTGCCGTCGTATTCTTCGGCGATCTCTTCCACGATCGGGGCCAACATCCGGCACGGGCCGCACCAGGTCGCCCAGAAGTCGACGAGCACGGGCAGCTCGGACTGCAGAACCTCCTGCTCAAACTGTTCGGTTTTCAAATTGATTTCCGCCATGGCACAAACCTTCCTTTCTTCTTTCTGGGTTTATTATACCACAAAAAACGAAAAAGTAAAGCTTTTTTCAAATTAAATTTTGAAAAATATAAACTGCCGAAAAGGAAAGCCCGCAAATGCGCTTGCACTCACGGGCGTTCTTTGAATCAGCCAAGCAGCTTCTGGACGCTGTCGGCCAGTTCGTTATAATAGGTCTTGAGCTGATCGAAGATTTTGTTCAACCGCTCAAAGATGGAAGCGAGGAAGGACATGATCGTGATGTTGCCTTCGGCTTCGTTGTCGTGGATCTTCTTATAGGTTGCGACATAAATCGTATCGCTGTTCGCCGCGGGCAGCGTGTTGCTGTAGTAGATCGAGCCGTCCGGCGCTTGCCAGCCGCTGAATTCCCATTCGGGATCGCCGTCCTGTCTCGGCTTGCTCGGCGCCGGCGGGCCGACGGGAACCTTGCCCTTTTCGACTTCAACGCTTTGGATCACGGTCGTGCCGTCGTCGTTCACGAACGTCACTGTGACGGTTTCCGCGCCCTCCGCGAACGCGAAGACGCACGCGAACGAGAAGAGCATAACGGCGCACAGGAAAATGGCCAATACTTTTTTCATGTTTATTACCTCCGGGATTCGAAATAGATATCTGATCGGAAAGATTTCCATCTTGTGTTCATATTATAAAGGATTCTTTTGTTTTTGTCAATAAAAAAGCGGGAATCAAATGCGCTGATTTTGTAAATAATGAATGACAAAATCTTGTTTGAATTATGCGTACAGGACTGTCGCATTTCTCGAAGACCAAAAAGAAAAACAATCTCTTATGAAAGAAAACAGAGTGCAGGAAACGACCTGCGCGCTGTTCCTTTTATGTTGTCTTTGGATGGGCTGCGCCCATACCTGTTTTTGTTTTTCTTTTTTCGACGTTTTTTCGCCCTCGGCGTACAAGCGTACAGTCTTCGGTCGAAGAAAACGCCGTCTTCATCGAAATCCGGCAGTCCCCGACGTGGAATAGTGCACAGTGCACAGTGTACAGTGCACAGAAAAGCAGAGCACGGGAAACAACCCGTGCTCTGTTCTTTTATGTCCTTTTTGGTCTTCGCGAAATCCGGCAGTCCCCTGCGGTCAGATTTCGTTGGTCGCGACGATATCCACGCCTGTATCGCAGACGTTGCTGATTAAGATGTCGCCCATCTTGATCGGCGCATCGACCACTTCGTTGTTGATCGCCGCCATGCAGTCGAACATCTTGCCCTTCGGGATCGGCTTGGACGTCTTGACCGGAACGACGGGCAGCGCGCCGCCGTTGACCTTGATCGTGCTCGTCAGCATCCGCACGGGGTTCGTGCATTCGTCGATCGCGTATTTTTCGCCGCGCTTGCAGGTGTTGCCCGAAACGGAAAGCACCTTGCCGCTATCGTCAAGCTCCACGCTGAGCGCGCAGCCGATGGGGCAGGAAACGCAAATCATTTCTCGTTTCATTGTTGTACCTCCAGTCTGACAACCAGCTCTTTCTTTTCGAGCGCCCGGATATCCTCCGCCTTGATGATGACATATTCCATTTCACCGGGGGCGAGCTTCGGCTTTTTCTTGTTGTAAAGCACCTTACCGTCGCTTTCGACGATGATCCGCGCGTTGCGGAAGACGTCCGCCACACGGAAATAGAGCTTGACGTCCTTATCGGTGTTTTCGTTGATATTCTGCGGCACGACATAGCGCACGCCGTCCTTGCCCTTGACGGAAACGTAGTGGTTTCTGCCTCTGGGCTTCTTCTTGATATAGGCCGCGGCGCCCTCGCCCGCGATCTGACTTTCCGCCGTCACATAGTCGACGAGGTCATGCACCTGCAGCACGTTGCCGCACGCGAAGATGCCGGGGCGGTTGGTCTGGCGGTTTTCGTCGACCACGGCGCCGTTGGTCACCGGATCGATCAGGATGCCCGCCATCCGGGTCAGCTCGTTTTCGGGGATCAGACCGACCGACAGCAGCAGCGTGTCGCACTCGACATACTGCTCCGTGCCCGGGATCGGGCGGCGGTTCGCGTCGACGTTGGCGATCGTGACGCCCTCGAGGCGTTCGATGCCGTGGGTCTGGATGACCGTGCAGGAGAGCTTTAGGGGGATGCCCATGTCCTCAAGGCACTGGACGATGTTGCGCTGCAGACCGCCGGAGAACGGCATCAGCTCGCAGACCATTTCAACCTTCGCGCCCTCAAGCGTCATGCGGCGGGCCATAATCAGGCCGATGTCGCCCGAGCCGAGGATGACGATCTTTTTGCCGGGCATGTAGCCGTCGATATTGACGTACTTCTGCGCCGTGCCGGCCGTCATGATGCCGGACGCGCGCGAGCCGGGAATATCCAGCGCGCCGCGGGGCCGTTCGCGGCATCCCATCGCGAGGATGATCGCCGTTGCGGAAATCTCCAGCATGCCGTCCACCGCGTTGGTCGCGACGACGATATTGCCGGTGCGGATCTCCAGCACCATGGTGTCGACCTTGACTTCGATGTCGGTCTTTTCGACCTGCTCGATGAAGCGGTAGGCGTATTCCGGGCCGGTGAGCTCTTCGCCGAAGTAGTGCAGACCGAAGCCGGCGTGGATGCACTGCTCCAGAATGCCGCCGAGCGTCGCCGCGCGTTCGAGAATGATGATTTTTTTGACGCCGCACTCTTTTGCCCTGAGCGCCGCGGCCATACCGGCGGGGCCGCCGCCGATAACTACAAGATCATATTTCTGCATCGTCTTTCCCTCACTTCGTTCTGTTGTACAAAATCACGGAATCGTTGCCGAACTTGGTGATCTCGTTCATGTCCTCGCCCAGTTCGCGCGCGAGGATCTCGACCACCTTGGAGCCGCAGAAGCCGCCCTGGCAGCGTCCCATGCCCGCGCGGGTCCGGCGCTTGACGCCGTCGACGTCGCGCGCGCCGCAGGGTGCTTTGATCGCGTCGATAATCTCGCCTTCGGTGACGCCTTCGCAGCGGCAGATGATCCGGCCGTAGCGCTTGTCTTTTTCCACAAGGGCGCGCCGCTCTTCGTCGGTGAGCTCGTTGACATGCACCGGCGCGGGACGGTCGGTCAAAAACTGATTCTTGCGCTTGTACTGCGGGGCCATCTCCTTGAAGATGTTCGCCACGTAGCGCGCAATCGCGGGCGCCGCCGTCAGACCCGGCGATTCGATGCCGGCGACGTTGATGAAGCGCTCGTTCGCCTTGCTCGGGCCGATCAGGAAGTCGGCCTTTTTGCTGTCGATATGGGCGCGCAGACCGGCGAACGACGTGATGCAGTTGCGGGTCGAAAGCGAGGGAATGACGGTTTTGACGTCTTCCTTCACAATGTTGAGGCCCTCGATCGTGGTGTCGACGTCGAGCTTGCTGTCGAAGTCGAGGTCGATCGCCGTCG
>CAMZEG010000056.1 GCA_947305635.1 uncultured Clostridia bacterium | reverse complement strand
GACGCTGCTCAACCTCGGCGGAGGATACGGCGTGCGCTATGTCGAAAGCGACGGACAGATCGATATACCGCAAAAGATTGCGACCCTCGCCGGCGTGATCAACGAGACCTGCAAATCGCACGGCATCCCCGTACCGCAGATCTGCATGGAACCCGGCCGCTCGATCATCGCAGACGCGGGGCTGACGCTCTACACGGTCGGCGCCGTGAAGCGCATCCCGGGCTACAAAGCCTATGTCTCAATCGACGGCGGCATGGCGGACAACCCGCGCTTTGCGCTCTACCGCTCCAGCTATACCTGCCACACGGCGAACAAGATGGACGAGGAGCCTTCTCTTGTCGCGTCGCTCGTCGGCCGCTGCTGCGAAAGCGGCGACATCATTCAGGAAAACGTCCCGTTCCCGGCGTCGATCGGGCGCGGCGACATTGTCGCGGTCTGCACGACCGGCGCGTACAACTACGCGATGGCCTCGAACTATAACCGCCTCGGCCGCCCTGCGACAGTGATGCTGCAAAAAGACGGCAGCTACGTCGCCGTCCGCCGCGAAACGTTTGAAGATCTGATCGCACTTGACGAATGAAAAAAGCCGCCGAAGGGCGGCTTTTTTCAGTTAAGAGTTATGATGCCGCTGTGCGGCAGTTTAGATGCGGCTTCGCCGCAGTTATGATTGCCTGCGGCAAGTTAAAAAACGATGCGCTTTGCGCATCTCATCACGTTTCGCGCAGCGAAACTCATAACTGTAAACTGTAAACTTGAAAAGCGCCCGCAAGGGCGCTTTCTCAGTGCACTGTCCACTAAATGACGTAGTCTCCGCCCGCGCGGGCATGCGACTGATCGAGAATGTCCTGCAGCGTAATGCCGTTGAGATACTCCGTGATGACGCGGTACAGGCCCTGCCAGACGGGAAGCGTGGCGCAGCTGTCCTGCCGCTCGCAAAGGTTCGGCTCCTGCTCGAGGCAAGCCACCGGCGCGAGCGAGCCTTCCGTCAGCCGCAGAATCTCGCCGACGGTGTAGTGCGCCGGCGTCCGGGCCAGCATGTATCCTCCCTGCGCGCCGCGCTCCGTGCGCAGCATCCCGCCCTGGTTGAGGATCGGGATGATCTGCTCGAGGTATTTTTTGGAGATATTCTGCCGCTCGGCAATCTCTTTGAGCGAAATGAACCCGTCGCCCTGATGCTCGCCGAGATCGAGCAGCATCCGCAGCGCGTAGCGCCCTTTGGTCGAAATCTTCATCCGTCGTCACCTCTGCTTTTTATTCTGCGTCTTCCGGCAAAACGCACACATCCACCCACGCTTTGCAGCCGGACAGGCGTTCCAGCTCGTCGAGCGTCAGCTCAATCGCGCTGTTGCTGCTGCCGCAGGCGGGAAACACCGTCCCGAACCGGCGCAGCGACGTGTCAAGATAGACGTCCACGCCGTCGTTGATCGCGAACGGGCAGACCCCGCCGACGTCGTGGCCGATCATGTCGTGCGCCTGCTGCGGCGTGAGCATCTTCGCCTTCGCGCCGAACTGCGCGCGGTACTTCTGGTTGCTGACCTTGGCGTCGCCCGCCGCGACAACGAGGATCGCCCTGTCGCCCAAAAGGAACGACAGCGATTTCGCGATCCGCCGCGCCTCGGTCCCGAACGCTTCGGCTGCCAGCGCGACCGTGGCGCTCGACTGGTCGGATTCCAGAATCCGGTCCGCCATGCCCAGCGAAGCGAAGTATGCCCTGACTTTTTCAATTGCCATAGAATAAGCCTCATTTCCTGCCGTGTCTGTTCTATTTTACCCCCGCTTTCGCGTTTCGTCAAGCCCCGTCTGCCCGAATCCCAATATTGCACAGTTTTCCTTTGGACATTTCGTCGATTTGTCTCTTGCCTTTTCTTTCAAGATATTATACAATAAAATGAATCATCCTATGATGTTGGAGTGAAACCATGGCATCCAAAGAGTTTTTTGCCCTGCGCAAACAAATCATCGAGCGCGATTTTGCCCGGATGAACGACCGGCAGAAGGAAGCGATCTTCCATGTGGACGGACCGCTGCTGATCCTTGCCGGCGCGGGGAGCGGCAAGACCACCGTGATCGTCAACCGGATCGCGAATATCGTCAAATACGGCCGCGCCTACACGAGCACCGAGGTCAGCGAAGAGCCGACGCCGCAGCAGATGAAGCTGATGCGCCGCTATCTTGACGGAGACAAAAGCGTGCTGTTCGACATCGAAGACCTCCTCGCTGTGGACGCCGCGCGCCCGTGGCAGATCCTCGCGATCACGTTCACCAACAAGGCGGCGAACGAGCTCAAGGAGCGGCTGGCCGACCTGTTGGGCGAAGCGGGCACCGAGGTCTGGGCCAGCACCTTCCACGCCTGCTGCGCAAGGATATTGCGCCACGACGGCGACAAGCTCGGCTATTCCTCCCATTTTTCGATCTACGACACCGACGACAGCCGCCGG
The DNA here is from genome assembly GCA_947305635.1 of uncultured Clostridia bacterium. Lineage (GTDB taxonomy): Bacteria > Bacillota > Clostridia > Oscillospirales > Acutalibacteraceae > UBA6857. The sequence continues at coordinate 10,219 of CAMZEG010000056.1, read as the reverse complement.
CTGATGAAGGAGTGCCAGCGGCAGCTCGATATCAAGGACAGCGTCCTTTCCCATAAGACGATCCTCGCCGAGATCAGCAAGGCGAAGGACCAGATGATCGGCCCGGCGCAGTATCTCAAAGAGGCGGGCAAGGACATCCGGCTGCAGAAGATCGGCGCGGCGTACAAGATGTATCAGGAGGAGCTGAAAAAAGCCGACGCGATGGACTTTGACGACATCGTCTGCAACTGTGTGCATCTGCTGGAGACCGACGAAAGCGTCCGCGCCTACTACCAGCGCCGCTTCCGCTATATCATGGTCGACGAATACCAGGACACCAACCACGCCCAGTTCCGGTTGACGAAGCTGCTCGCGTCCCCGCGCAACAACATCTGCGTTGTCGGCGACGACGACCAGAGCATCTACCGCTTCCGCGGCGCGACGATTGAAAACATTCTGAGCTTCGAATCGCAGTACGAGAACACGACGCTGATCCGCCTGGAACAGAACTACCGTTCGACGCAGACGATCCTCGACGTGGCGAACGAAGTGATCTCCAACAACAAGAACCGCAAGGGCAAGAACCTTTGGACAAAGAACGGCACCGGCGAGCGCGTCGTGGAATTCACCGCGTACGACGAGCAGGACGAAGCGAAGTTCGTCACGGAAACGATTGAAGAGAACGTGGCCGGCGGGCGCTTTTCGTTCAGCGACCACGCCGTACTGTACCGGATGAACGCGCAGTCGAACACCATTGAAAGCGCGCTGGTTCGTGCGGGCATTCCCTACCGCGTGATCGGCGGCTACCGCTTCTATGAACGCGCCGAGATCAAGGACGCGCTGGCGTATCTGACCGTCGTCAACAACCCCAACGACAACATCCGTCTGCGCCGGATCATCAACGTCCCGCGCCGCGGGATCGGCGACACGTCGATCAACCGCGCGTTCGAGATCGCGTCCGGCCTCGGGCTGAGCCTCTTTGAGGTGATCTCCCACGCCGATGAATACGAAATGCTGTCCCGCTCCGCCGCGCGGCTGATGAAGTTCACGAGCCTCATCAGCGAATTGCACGAGATGGTTGACGGCACCCACCTTGACGATCTGTTCAAGGAAGTGATCGAGCGGACAGAGTATCTCAACTATCTCAAGGCGGACACCGAAAAAGGGCAGGAGCGGATCGACAACCTTTCGGAGTTGGTCACGAACCTTGTCACCTATGAAAACGAAAACGAAGACGCGACGCTTTCCGGCTTTCTGGAGGAAGTCGCGCTGATGACGGATATCGACAACTACAACGCGCAGGCCGACGCCGTGGTGCTGATGACGCTGCATTCCGCCAAGGGGCTGGAATTCCCGGTCGTGTTCATTCCCGGCATGGAGGAGGGCATCTTCCCCGGCGTCCAGAGCATGTATTCCCCGCAGGAGGTGGAGGAGGAGCGGCGGCTTTGCTATGTCGGCATCACCCGCGCGAAACAGCGGCTCTATCTTTCCCACGCGAACACGCGGCTGCTGTTCGGCTCCACCGCGCGCAATCTGCCGTCGCGCTTTCTGGTGGAAATTCCGGAGCATCTTGTGGAAAAGACTGGCCGCAAGAGCGTCTTTTCGCAGGCGAATCTCTTCGACAACGACAACCATATTTCCGGCGGCTACAGCCGCTATGAGGGCACCGGCTTTCTCCAGCGCGAGCGCAGCCGCGTCCCGACGGCGGCCGCGGCAAAGCCGAAGGTCGCCGCGCAGACCTATCAGACCGGCGACACTGTTGTCAGCAAGGTGTTCGGCAAGGGCGTGATCCTTTCCGTCAAACCGATGGGCAACGACAATCTGCTGGAAGTCGCCTTCGATACGGTCGGCACCAAGAAGCTGATGGCGAACTACGCGAAACTCGAAAAACAGTAAGACGGGAGGAAGGACGATGCAGAAAACAGGAAAACGGCTGCTGTCGCTGCTGCTGTGCGCGCTGCTGCTGTGGACGGCCTTCGCGGTCTCTTTTGCCGCGGACGACGCCGTCACGCCGGTGATCGTGGTCAGCGGCATGGGCTCGTTCCCGCTGTACAGCGGCGAAACGGGCGAGCAGGTCTGGGGCCCGCAGACCAAGGACATCGTCAAAGTCGTTTTCGACGCGCTGCTGCCGACGCTGAAGGCGATCGTCAAACGTGACGCCGACGTCCTCGCGGACGAATCGTTCGGCGAAGTGTATGAAACGCTGTTCGAGATCGTCTCGTGCGACGAGACGGGCGAACCGCTCCACCCGGTCGAAGCCGTGCTGTTCCCGGAATCGGTTGACCATTACCCGGATCAGATTCTGAACGCCGAGGAGACCGAGGACGAACTCGCGATCCTCAAGACGCTCGCCGCCGAAGTCGGGCCGCAGCACGTCTATTTCTTCAACTACGACTGGCGGCTGAGCCCGCTGGCGCACGCCAACACGCTGCGCGACTTCATCGACAATGTCAAAAAAGAGCAGCGCGCAGAACAGGTGATCCTCGTCCCGTGCAGCATGGGCGGCACGGTCGTCAATAGCTATTTGTCCCGGTACGGCAGCGCGGATCTCGAAAAGATCGTCTACTGCCTTGTCGCTTCAAAGGGGATCGACCTTGTGGGCGAGCTGTTCGGCCAGAATATCGAAATCGACGTCAGCGTTCTGCTGGAACGGCTGTTCAACTTTGAAAACGGCAATCTCGCGCTCGAAGCGCTGCTCGGCGCGCTGAAGGGCGGCTTTGAACTCAACCCGCTTTTGACAAAGGCGCTCAACAAGCTTTTGCAGACCGTGCTCGACAAAACGAGCGAGCGCGCCTACCGCGACATTTTGCTGCGTTCCTTCGCGTCGATGCCCGGCATGTGGGCGTTCGTTCCGCAGGACTACTACGAAGCCGACAAGGCGCGGATGTTCCCCGACGGGGCCGACCCCGCGTTTTTGGAAAAGATCGACGGCTACCACGACGTGCAGGTGCAGGCCGAAGCGCTGATGCAGCGGGCGATCGACGGCGGCACGGCGATCTATATCACGGCGGCCTACGGCTATGTCGGTTTCCCGGTCACGAGTCAGGCTTACGCGCAGGGCGACTGCCTGATTGAAACGCACAACGAATCCTTCGGAGCGACCGCCGCGCCCTACGGGCAGACGCTTCCCGCGGACTATACGCCGGAAAACCCCGTCTGCTGTGACATGGCGCACGACCATATTTCCGACGACCGAATCGTCGACGCGTCCACCTGCGCCTTCCCGGAGCAGACGTGGATTATCAAGCATATGAAGCATGTGGGCTTTCCCGTCGGTTCCGACGCGGCGAAGCTTCTGACCTGGCTCGTCACAAGCGAAGACGCGCTGACGGTGCAGACCGACCCGCGCTTTCCGCAGTTCACCGATCTCGACCCGCTCACGGGCAGGCTGACGAGCCTGACCGGCGGCGAAAAGAAGGCGCGGATGTTCGATAGGGAATCGAATCTCTTCATCCGCTTTTGCAAGTTTTTTGTTGACCTTTGGCATAGAATCGAAACACTGTTTCAAAAATAAAAAGCAGGAGGTAGTCCCATGAAAACCAACACCATGAAAAAAATCATCAGTCTGCTGCTGTGCGCGGCGCTGCTGCTTTGCTGCGGCGCGGCTGCGTTCGCGGCGGAGGAGAAGACCCCCGTCATCGTCGTCAGCGGCATGGGCTCGCGCGAGATGACCGTCCACGATACCGGCAAGCGGGCGTTCCCGCCGGCGACCGACAACATCGTCAAGGGTGTGCTTCTGGGCCTCGGCCCCATCCTTACCGCCATTCTGTTCGGCAAGGGCATCCTCTTTGACAAATACGGCGCCGACGCGATCTACGGCATGTTTTCCGACCTCGCCTGCGACGAGGACGGCCGGTCGGTCAAACAGATCGATTCCATGCTGTTCCCGGATTCCGTCGACCATTACCGCGGCGTCTTTGAAAGCGAAGACAAGAACGAGTGCGGCTTCGTCCGCGCCGTCGCCGACGCCCACGGCTGGGAGAACACCTATTTCTTCAACTACGACTGGCGCATGAGCCCGATCGATATCGCGCAGGACCTTGACGAGATGATCCGCTTCGTGCAGGAAAAGCACGGCGTGAAACAGGTCTCGCTCTTCGCGATGAGCATGGGCGGCTGCGTACTGAACGCGTATCTCGCGCAGTACGGCGCCGCCAGTCTCAAGACGGCGGTCTACGCCTCGACGGCGTTCCTCGGGCTGGAGATGGTCTCGAACCTGCTGTCAGGCAAGCTCTTCCTCAACACCCAGGCGATCCTGCAGTACTTCGTCCCGTTTTTGCAGTCCGCCAACCTTTCCGTTCTGGCAAAGCTTTTCGGCGTGGCCTATGACGCCGCCGAAAAGGACGGTATGGAAACGGTGAACGGCATCATGGCGCGGACGCTCGCTGCGGTTAGGGATCCGATGTACCAGAAGATCTTCCGCGACACCTTCGCCCGCTTCCCCGGCGTGTGGAGCTTTGTCCCCGCCGAAGACTATGAGGAATGCAAGGCCTACAGCAAAAACTACACCACCGTCAGCGACGCGTTCTGGGAGAAAGCCGATCAGATGATCGCAATCCAGAAGGATACGAAGAACCTGATCGAAAAGGCGAGAAGCGCCGGCACGAACATCTATATCGTCGGCGCCTACGGCTTTGCGGGCATCCCGGTCAGCGAAGCCTATGTCAACCACACCGACATGCTGATCGATACCTATCTGATGACCGGCAACTGCGCCGTCGCGCCCTACGGCAAGACGCTTTCCGACGTCGGCTACACGACGGGCGGCGGCTGCGGCAACAAAAGCCATTACCACATCTCCACCGACGGCGTGATCGACGCTTCGGTCGGCCTGCTGCCGGAGCACACCTGGATCATCAAGAACATGAGCCATGTGGAATTCGCCTATGACCACAAGACGAGCGACCTCGGCGTCTGGCTCGTCACCAGCGACAAGCCTGTCGATATCCACACAGACGCGCGCTATCCGCAGTTTACCGAGCTGGACCGCAAGACCGGCGACCTCGTTTCGCTGACGCAGAATGTGACGATCCCGGCCGACGAGACGCCCGCGCCGCAGACGTTTTTGGAAAAGATCGAAGCGTTCTTCCAATCGCTCTTTGCGCGGCTGCAGGGTCTGTTTCGCTAATTATTTTTGCAAAAAGGCTTTACACGGTTCCCAATATTTAGTAAAATAAAAGAAAGAACCTACCCAACGATTTCAGCAATTCGGAGGTGTTCCTCATGCAGGCGATTTACAAACGCATTCTGCTCAAGCTGTCCGGCGAGGTGCTGGCCGGACCCGACGGCAAGGGCATTGATTTTTCCACGGTCAACAGCATCTGCAAAGCCGTGAAGGAATGCGCCGACCTCGGCGTCGAGATCGGTCTCGTTGTCGGCGGCGGCAACTTCTGGCGCGGCCGCAGCAGCGGTGAAATGGACCGCACCCGCGCCGACCATATGGGCATGCTGGCGACGACGATGAACGCGCTGGCGCTCGCGGACGCGCTCGAGCAGATGGGCGTCAACGTCCGGGTCCAGACCGCGATCACGATGCAGCAGGTGGCGGAACCCTATATCCGCAACCGCGCGGTGCGCCATCTGGAAAAAGGGCGCGTGGTCATCTTCGGCTGCGGGACGGGCAATCCGTTCTTTTCCACCGACACGGCGGCGGCGCTGCGCGCGGCGGAGATCAACGCCGAAATCATCTTCAAGGCGACCAATGTCGACGGCGTCTACGACAAGGACCCGAACAAGTACCCCGACGCCGTGAAGTACGACACGCTGACCCACACCGAGATCTTGCAAAAAGGTCTCGCCGTGATGGACGCAACGGCCGCGTCCCTTTGCCGCGACAACGGCATCTCCATTCTGGTGTTCAACCTTTCCGACCCGCAGAACATCGTCCGCGCCGTTGTGGGCGAAAACGTGGGCACGGTCGTGAAGGAATAAGATATTGCGAGAAAAGACAGAACATAGAAAGAAGGCATTATCATGAAAGAAGTATTTGAAACCGCGAAAACCAAGATGGGCAAAACCATCCACGCGCTGCAGGCGGAATACGGCGCCATCCGCGCCGGCCGCGCCAACCCGCAGGTGCTCGACCGCGTCACCGTCGACTATTACGGCACCCCGACCCCGATCAACCAGCTCGCTTCGGTTGCCGCAACGGAGGCGCGCGTGCTGACGATCGCCCCGTGGGACAAATCGGTGCTCAAGGGCATTGAAAAGGCGATTCAGGCGTCGGATATCGGAATCAACCCGCAAAACGACGGCAGCGTGATCCGCCTGACCTTCCCGCCGCTGACGGAAGACCGGCGTAAGGAATTGGCGAAAGACGTGCAGAAGATCGGCGAGGAGGCCAAGGTCGCCATCCGCAATATCCGCCGCGACTGCATGGAAAAGCTGAAGACCATGAAGAAGAACAGCGACATCACCGAGGACGATCTGAAGGACGGCGAAAAAGAGATCCAGAAGATCACCGACGGCTTCATCAAGGATATCGAAGAAACCGCCGCTGTCAAGGAAAAGGAAATTCTGGAAATCTGAGCATAGTATACAGCGTGCAGTAATCCCTGCAATACGGGGGCTGTGGGACGCCTTCCTTGCGGAAGACGTCCTTTCGCTGCATTTTTGCGATTTGAAAGGGGGGCGGGCATATGCAGCAGCAAGCGTTGCCGCGCCATATCGCCGTCATCATGGACGGCAACGGCCGCTGGGCGAAAATGCGCGGTCTGCCGCGCACCGACGGCCACAAACAGGGCGCCGAGGTGTTCCGGAAGATTTGCCGCTACGCCGCGGACATCGGCGTCGAATACCTGAGCTTTTACGCGTTCTCAACGGAGAACTGGAAGCGTTCGGCGCAGGAGGTCGACGCGATCATGGACCTGCTGCGGCACTACCTCAATGAAATGGAGGAGCGCGAGCAGGAAAACGAGGAGGGCGGCTACCGCATCCGCTTTCTCGGCGCACGCGAGGGCATGCCGCCCGATATCGCGCATCTGATGGACGAGGTCGAAGAACGGTCCAAGGACAAGACGCGGATGTTTGTCAACCTCTGCGTCAACTACGGCGGCCGCGCCGAAATCGTGCACGCCGCCCGCGCGCTGGCCGAGCAGGTGCAGCGCGGAGAGCTTTCGCCCGCGGACATCACCGAGCAGTCGGTCTCCGACCTGCTCTATACTGCCGGCCAGCCCGACCCGGATCTCGTGATCCGGCCGAGCGGGGAGTACCGGCTTTCGAACTTTCTGATCTGGCAGTCGGCCTACGCGGAGTTTTATTACGACAACGTGCTCTGGCCCGACTTTACGCCCGCCGATTTCGACCGGGCGATCGAAGCCTACCGCAACCGCGACCGCCGGTTCGGCAACGCAAAGTAACCAAAGGTATCCACTGCTTCACTCGGCCGCGCAAATCTTGGCGGCATATTTTCCGTCATTTTGCGCAGAAATCTCTTACCAACCGACAGGTTGGCTGCGAGATTTCTGTAACATCTGACGAAAAATCTTCTCGCCAATCTTCGCACGCCGAATGAATCAGCGGATACAGCAACGAAAAGGAACCACGCCTATGGGAACGAAAGAGAAGAAGGAAAAATTCCACTTTAAGGGCAGCCGCACCAAGTCCACGCTGATCATCGTGGCGGTGCTTCTGGTCTATGTCCTTTCGGTGCATTTCAATATCCGCGCGATCTATACGCTCTTGACGGCGCTTGTCGCCGCGCGCGCGACCTACGAGCTGATCCACGCGGTCGGCGGCCGCAGCAAGGTGCTGTTCTGCGTCGCCTGTCTGTTTTCGGCGGCCTACGTCGTCACGGTCGGCTACCATATCGCCGTGCCCCATATCCCCGTTGTCATCAGCTTTTATGTGCTGCTATTGCTGATTCTGACCGTCGCGCTCAACCAGTCGATCCAGTACATCCACGCGGTGATGGCGGTTTTCGGATCGGTCTGCGTGACCTACGCGCTCTCGATCTTCATCCGGCTCAACGACCTGCCGTACCTCAATTCGAGATTTACCCATCTTGAAGGGCTGTACCTCTTCTGGATCGCGTTCATCTGCTCGTGGGTGACGGACGCGTTCGCGTTCCTTGTCGGCCGCAAGTTCGGCAAGCACAAGATGAGCAAGCACATCAGCCCGAAGAAGAGCTGGGAGGGCGCGATCGGCGGCGTGCTGATCACCGCAGCAATCAACGTGATCGTGCTGGTCGGCTATACCCATATCGCGACCCATGTCATGGGCTATGCATATTTCATGCTGAAATCGAACATAAAATATCTGTATGTATTCCTGATCTCCTGCGCGCTGTCGGTCGTCAGCATGTTCGGCGACCTCGCCGCCTCGGTGCTCAAGCGCAACGTCGGGATCAAGGATTACAGCAATCTGCTGCCCGGCCACGGCGGAATCATGGACCGCTTCGATTCGTGTACCTTCGTTTTGCCGGTGCTTTGGGGCATTTATAGCTTCATTTATGGTTGATTTGCTATAATCACCCGAAAAGAAGGTGTTGAAACCATGACACAGACGCTTTCCATCCTCGGCTCGACCGGTTCGATCGGGACGCAGAGTCTCGACGTCGCCGAAAAGCTGGGGATGAGAATTGCCTGCCTGACGGCGCATTCCAACGACCGTCTTCTGGAAGAACAGGCGAGAAAATATAAGCCGCATACCGTTGCCCTTGTGGACGAAGACGCGGCAAAGCGACTCAAAACCGCGCTCAAAGATACCTCCATCCGGGTGCTTTCCGGCATGGAGGGCGTTTGCGTTTGCGCCGCCGACAGTGACAGCGACACCGTTGTGACCGCCGTCGTCGGCATGGCGGGGCTGCGCCCGACGCTTTGCGCGATCGAAGCGAAAAAGAAGATCGCCCTCGCCAATAAGGAGACGCTCGTGGCGGGCGGCGCGCTTGTGACAAAAACGGCGAAGGAACACGGCGTTCAGATCCTCCCCGTCGACAGCGAGCATTCCGCAATCTTTCAGTCGCTGCAGGGCATGCACCGCAAAGAGGAACTCAAGTCGATCCTCCTGACGGCGTCCGGCGGCCCGTTCTTCGGCAAGACAAGGGAAGAACTCGCGCATGTGACCCTCGCCGAAGCGCTCAAACATCCCAACTGGAGTATGGGCGCGAAGATCACCGTGGATTCCGCCACGATGATGAACAAGGGACTCGAGCTGATCGAAGCCGTCTGGCTGTTCGGCGTGCGTCCGAGCCAGATCGAAGTGGTCGTCCACCGCGAAAGCGTCGTCCACTCCGCCGTTGAATTCGTCGACAATTCCGTGATCGCGCAGCTCGGCGTGCCCGATATGCGCATCCCGATCCAATACGCGCTGACCTACCCGGCGCGCTATCCGTCCCCGGTGAAGAAGCTGTCATTGCCCGATTACGGCAAACTGACCTTCAGCAAGCCGGACGAAGACACCTTCCGCTGCATCGCGCTTTGCCGCGGCGCCATCGAGCGCGGCGGGTTGTACCCCTGTATTGCTAACGGCGCGAACGAGGAAGCGAACGCCCTCTTCCGCGGCGGCAAAATCGGCTTCTTGCAGATCGCCGACCTTGTGGCGGGCGCGCTGGACGCGGTCCCGTCGAAAGAAAGCTACACGCTCGACGACGTCTTTGACGCCGACGCGGCGGCAAGAGCTTATGTGCGGGAGCACATAAGCTAATTCCGCATTCCGAATTGATTTCCAATCTCTCACCCATCCGGAGGTACCAACCCAATGAATCTTCCCTTTCTCGTCACGATCGGCACGATCTGGCATAAAGCCTGGCCGTTCCTGATCGCCATCCTCTTCTTCGGGCTGATCATCTTTATCCATGAGTTCGGCCACTTCTTTTTTGCCAAGCTCTTTGGCGTGCGCGTCAACGAGTTCGCGCTCGGCATGGGTCCGACGCTGCTCAAAAAGCAGGGCAAAGAGACAAAGTACGCGCTGCATCTGTTCCCGATCGGCGGCTACTGCGCGATGGAAGGGGAGGACGAAGAGAGCGAGGACGACCGCGCCTTCTGCAACAAAAAGCTCTGGCAGCGCATGATCATCGTCGCCGCGGGCGCGACGTTTAACCTGATCCTCGGCGTGATCATCTGCTGCTTCCTCGTCGGCACGGAAGGGGACTATGTCGGCACGCGGTCGATCGTCCGCTTCTACGACACGGCGATCAGCAACAGCGAAAACGGCCTGCAGGTGCACGACGAGATCCTTTTGGAAGCGCCGGAAGCGGAAGCTGCCGAAGAGAAGCCCGAAGCCTGAGACCGGACGGGGATTT
>CAMZEG010000055.1 GCA_947305635.1 uncultured Clostridia bacterium | reverse complement strand
GCTTCATGGGCTGCATGCTGCTGTGGTCGGTCTATAACTCCTATGTGCCCGTGATCCTGCGCGGCAAGCTTTCGCAGCTCGGCATTGCGGAGCTCAGCTCGTCCCACGCGTGGCTCGCATGGCTGTCGGTGCCGCTGATCGTCAACGCGATCATGACGATCGACAACGTGTTCGGCGTGATCTTCCAGCCGCACTTCGGCAAACGCAGCGACCGCACCCACACCAAGCTCGGCAAGCGCATGCCCTATATTCTGATCTGCCTGCCGATCTGCGCGGCGTTCTTTACGTTCATCCCCGTCGCCGCCACCGTACGCGCCGCCGGTCTGTCGATCCTTTTGATGATGGCGGTCATCATCTGCTTCAACTTTCTGATGTCCGTCTGGCGTTCGCCCGTCGTGTCGCTGATGCCGGACTTCACGCCCTCGGAGCTGCAGAGCGACGCCAACGCCGTGATCAACATTATGGGCGGCATCGGCCAGATGGTCGGCTTCGTCGTCGGCACAATCGCCTCCACCGCCTGCGGTCTGATCGGGTTCAAGGTGCTGTCCGAAAACCTGAAGGCCAGCACGAACGAACTCGGCGAAGTGCTTGACGCGAACGGCCAGGTGGTGCTCAACGCCGCGGGCGAACCGACCTACGTCAACTATACGCCGGTCTTCCTTGTCGCGGCGATCATCGCCGTGCTGTGCCTTGTGGTGCTCTACTTCTTCTATAAGAAGAACAAGCAGTACGACCTGTCCGCCAACGTCGGCTTTGAAGAAACCGAGGGCAAGGAAGAGAAAAAGGAAAAAATCAAGATCAAGAATCTCCCGCTGTCCAAAGCGGAAAAGCGCTCGCTGTTCATCATGCTCGGCTCGCTGTTCTTGATCAACAACGCCACCGAGGCCATCGTCCCCAACTTCACCAACTTTGCCAACGACACGCTGAAGGTGTCGCCGATCTATTCCACGCTGATGATGGCGGTCTTCGCCGTCTCCCTTGCCGTCTTCGGTATTCCGGCCGGTAAGATGGGCCGCAAGCTCGGCCGCAAAAAGACCATCATGATCGGCCTTGGCGCCATCGTGGCGATGTTCGCGGTCTATCTGACGATCTCGCAGGTGCTGCCCGCCAACGCGGACGGCTCGGTCAACAAGTTCACCTGGATCGCCCTTTGGGTCGCGCTCGTCGTCGGCGGCGCGGCGGTCGGCTGCATCAACATCAACACACTGCCCCTTGTGCTCGCGATCGGCGGCCGCGAATATGTCGGTACCTTCACCGGCTACTACTACACCGCGACGATGTCCGCTTCCGTGACCGGCCCCATCCTTTGCGGCCTTGTGATCGGTCTGTTCCACGAGGACTACAACTTCATGTTCTTCTTCTGCGCCATCTTCTTTGCGCTCGGCCTGATCGCCATCAACGGCGTCCGCCACGGCGAAGTTGCCAAGGGAGAGGATACCGCCTGGCTTGACGAAGCGGTTCAGAACGCAGACGATTGATTCGAAGTACGGGCAGCCGCATTTCGCGAAGAACAAAAAGAAAAACAAATACTTAGTAAGACAACAGAGTGCAGGAAAGAACCTGCGCTCTGTTCTTTTCTGTTCCTTTGGATGGGCTGCGCCCATACCCGTTTTTGTTTTTCTTTTCTCGACGTTTTTTGCCCTCGGCGTGCAACAGCACAGCCTTCGGGCGAAGAAAACGCCGTCTTCCTCGAAATCCGACAGCCCCCGGCGTGCATTGTGCAGTTTGCAGTGTGCAGTTGAATGTAGAGTTTGGAATGTGGAATTTGGAATGAACGCAGAAACAATGTTGCAGAAAGCCACAACCATGGCTCCCCCGCAAGCGGGGGAGCTGTCTTTGCGCATTGCGCAAAGACTGAGGGGGCACGTCGCCCCAACGCGCCTTTGGCGCTGGGGAAGGCTTTTTTGCGGCTTTCCGTGACGTCGTTTCCGCGCTTGCTGTCGACTGTCGACTGACGACTGATCTGTGCACTGTGTTCAGCACTTTTTTCGGTAACGGATCAAGTTTTTCTGTAAGGTTTCCCGGATTCCGACATATATAGAATGGGACAGGCTGACCAAAAGGGAGTACCAAAAAATTGCTATAAAGTGTTCACGATTTTTTTATTGATTTTTTAAGTTGCAGATGATATGATAAATTGAACCTTTATACGGAAGTGATTCCGGAAAAACAGAAAGGATGACGGAAGCATGAAACATCTGAAACGGACCATCGCGATCCTGCTGACGCTGCTGATGCTTGCGACGTCGGCGCCGTTCGCGGCCTTTGCCGGTACGGACGAGTGCGACCACAAATGGATCGCCAAGGACTCCACACCCGGCAATATGAAATCGCCGGCGACCTGCCAGAGCCCGGCGGTCTATTACTACCGCTGCCAAAAATGCCAGAAGAGCGCAAAAGAAGTGCCCGGCTGCGAGAACAACACCTATGAAGTCGGCACCGCCGACCCCGACGCCCATGTCTATACCGACTGGGTCTATCCGGCAGGCTACAACTGCACCGCCGGCGGCAAGATCACCAGAACCTGCACGCTTTGCAGCAAGACGGACGAGAAAACCATGCCGGCGGGCCAGCATGTGGAAAAAGTGGAACAGGCCGAAGTGCCCGCCACCTGCACGGTGAACGGCACCAAGGCGAAGATCGTCTGCGAAGTCTGCGGCACGACGATTCAAGAGCCTGACACGATCCCCGCCGGACACAAGGGCGGCACGGCGACCTGCAAGGACAGAGCGGTCTGCACCGTGTGCCAGCAGCCGTACGGCGAACTGAACCCGGCGAACCACACCGCGCTCGAGCACGTTGTCGCGGTGGCAGCCAAATGCAAAACCGCGGGCAACATCGAATACTGGAAGTGCGACGGCTGCAACAAGTACTTTTCCGATGCGCAGGGCACGACCGAGATCACCGACAAAAATTCGGTGGTGACCGAGCCGGCAGGCACGGCCCACGAGAATCTGCAGAAGGTTTCCGCCAGTGATTCGACCTGCAAGGACAAGGGCTACATTGAGCATTGGTACTGCGACGTTTGCGGCAAGCGCTACAGCGACGCCGCGGCCACGCAGGAGATCACCGAGGCGCAGGCCGAAAAGCCGCTTTCCACGGAGCATACCTGGGGCAACTGGACCTATCCCGAAGGCTACACCTGCGCCGCGGGCGGTGAACTGACCAGAACCTGCACCGTTTGCGGCAAAACCGATAAGAAGACCCTCAATCCCGGCGAGCACGCCGAGCTTGTGACAGAGCCCGCCGTTCCCGCGACCTGCACGGAGCCGGGCAAGACCGAAAGGATCTACTGCAGAAAGTGCGGCAACGTCGTACAGGCAGCGGCGACGGTCCCCGCCAACGGCCACCAGTACAGCGGCGCCGTTGCGACCGGCAAGGGCGACGGCACCCATACGCTCGCCTGCACCGTCTGCGGCGCGGCCAGCGCGCCGGAAACCTGCGTTGACACCGACAGAGACTGCGTCTGCGACGTCTGCAAGCAGCAGCTAGCCCATGTGTTCACAAACTATGTGAGCGACGGCAACGCCACCTGCGCCAAAGACGGCACCGCGACCGCGACCTGCGACGTCTGCGGCAAGGCGACCGACGTCAAAACGGAGGAAGGCTCCAAAAACAGCGCGCCCCATCAGTATGAATGGGTCGATCTGGACGACGCGACCTGCATCGCGCCCGACCACAAGCGCGGCACCTGCACCGTCTGCGGCGATATCACCGTACAGGAGATTCCCGATTCCGCCAAGGGCCACGAGGAATCCGACTGGCTGTATCCCGAAGGCTTCGACTGCGAAGCCGGCGGCACCCGCTACAAGAAATGCACCGTCTGCGGCGACATCCTTGACAGCGAAACCATCGAACCCCGCGCGCACAGCGAAGTGATCGATCCCGGCGTCGCGAAGACCTGCACCACCGACGGCAAATCCGCCGGTATCCACTGCGACATCTGCGGCAAGATCATCAAGCCGCAGGCGATCTACAAAGCGGAAGGCCACAAGGCGAACGACGCGGGCTTCACCACGACGATGGAGCCGACCTGCACCGCTGACGGCGCCAAGGTCGCGACCTGCGGCGTCTGCGGCGAAGTGTTCACCGAGGTGATCCCGAAGAAGGGCCACGTCTATACCGACACGATCGTGAAGCCGACCTGCACCAAAGCCGGCTATACGCTGCATGTGTGTACAGTCTGCGGCGACGAAGTCCGCGACAACATCTCCAGCGCGACCGGCCACGATCTGGTCAAGAACGCCAGACCCGCCACAACCGACAGCAACGGCAAGGTGGTTTACTCCTGCAAAAACTGCGCCTACAAGCACGCGGACAAGGTCTACAAGATCAAGACGATCAAGCTCTCGCAGACCTCCTATGTGCGCAGCAGCAAGAAGAACACCCCGACCGTCGTTGTCACGGACGCGAAGGGCAACAAGCTCAAGAAGAACGTGGACTACAAGGTGAAATACGCCTCCGGCAGAAAAGCTGTCGGCACCTACAAGGTCGTCGTGACCTTTATGGATGAATACAGCGGCAAGAAGACGCTGAAGTTCAAGGTCGTCCCGCCGATCGTCAAGAGCGTCAAGGCAAAGGGCGAAACAAAGAGCGCCACGCTGACCTGGGCGCGCAACAAGTTCGCCGATTTGTATGTGATCTACCGCGCCACCGAAAAGGACGGCAAGTACAAGAAGATCGGCACGACGAAGGATCTCAGCTACACCGTTTCGAAGCTGACGACCGGCAAGACCTACTACTTCAAGGTCCGCGCCGTCCGCAAGCTCGACAGCGGCAACTACTACAGCGATTATTCCGCGATCAGAAAAGCCACAGTTAAATAGGAAAAAGCCGCCGAAAGGCGGCTTTTTCAGTGGCTAGTGGTTAGTGGTTAGTGGCTAGTGAAAGTCAACAGTCGGCAGTCGTTAGTCGTCAGTCGCTTCAGTAAACAACCACCTCACGGCAAGGCACGACTTCCTTGCCCTCCCCAGTGCGTCGCAGGCGAATGGGGTTGCGGGTCGCCGGTGGCAACCTCTCAGCCGCAGGCTGAGAAGCAACGACCGAGGCGGCAGCCGAGAGAGCTGGCATTGTGCCAAAGCGCAATGACTGAAGGGGCACGGCTTTACCGGAGAGACCCGCTAGCGGAAAGGTTGTTGCGGCAACTACAGCGGTTACCCTTGCCTTTATGACGCCTGCGTCACGTCAAATTCCACGGCGGCGATTTCCACCGGGTCAAAGTAATCCTGCATCACATGCAGCCGGTAGTGACCGGCCTCCAGCGGATGACCGACAACATCGGAAAAATGAAGGTGTTCGGAAAACGGCTGTCCGCGGCGAACCAGACTTTGCAGCGGAACGAGCGAAAACACGACCGCGACTTCTTCGTAGCCGACGTTGAGCGGCACCTCCTGCCACAAGCCGTTTTCTTCCTTTTCCAGCGTGTAGGTTTCCACATTGAAATACCACCCGGCGCTGTTGGAAACTTCAAAATGCAGACAGGTGCTTTCCGTCGTCACCGGTTCAAGCAGATGAATCTCCGGCCGCAGCTTCTCTCCGCCGGGCAGCAGCGCGCCGAACGCGACGAAGGCGACGATAGCACGGGTCAGAAGTTTGTGGATGAAAAGATACATAATACAGCCCTCCTTTGCCTTGAGTGTAACACAGGGTTATCCTGTTAAGATGACGAAACCATGAAAAGTCAGTTAAGAATTCTTTCAAAAAACAACGCCTTCAACCGAGGGTGTTGCTTTTCTATTCTGTCGATTAACTGGATACAATCGGGCGACCACATAGGGTCGCCCCTACGCGACAAAAGCCCCAAAAAGCCATTTCCAAAACGCGGTCGATCACTGAAAGATTATAATCTATTTCTCGCGCACTAGGCACTAGGCACTGGTCACTGACCACTAAAAAAGCCGCCCGCCCCCTCAGTCTTTGTGCTGCACACAAAGACAGCTCCCCATAAGGGGGAGCCTTGTTTTTGTGGCGCCTGCGGCGCATTATATTGGGGCGGCTTCTGTGCACTGCGCACTGTGCACTGTGCACTATTCAAGTTCAAACGCGCCCTGATACAGCTTGGCGTATGTGCCGCCTTGTGCAATCAGCATCTCGTGCGTGCCGCGCTCGATGATCCGGCCGTGGTCGAGGACCATGATCACGTCGGCGTTCTGGACGGTGGAAAGGCGGTGGGCGATCACGAAGACCGTCCGGCCCTTCATCAGCGCGTCCATGCCCTTCTGCACGAGGGCCTCGGTGCGGGTGTCGATCGAGGACGTCGCTTCATCGAGGATCATCACCGGCGGGTCGGCGACAGCGGCGCGCGCGATCGAGATCAGCTGCCGCTGACCCTGCGAGAGGTTGGCGCCGTTGCTTGTCAGCATCGTGTCGTAGCCATCCGGCAGACGCGAGATGAAGCCGTGGGCGTTCGCCTTTTTCGCCGCGTCGATGATCTGCTCGTCCGTCGCGTCAAGGTTGCCGTAGCGGATGTTCTCCTTCACCGTGCCGGTGAAGAGGTTGACGTCCTGCAAAACGATTCCCAGCGAGCGGCGCAGGTCGCTCTTTTTGATTTTGTTGATATTGATCCCGTCGTAGCGGATCTTGCCGTCCGCGATATCGTAGAAGCGGTTGATCAGGTTCGTGATCGTCGTCTTGCCCGCGCCCGTCGCGCCGACAAAGGCGACCTTCTGGCCCGGCTCGGCGTACAGGCTGATGTTGTGCAGCACCGTCTTGCCCTCGATGTAGGCGAAGTCCACGTCGAACATCCGCACTTCGCCCTTCAGCTCGGTATAGGTCACTTCGCCCGTGCCGTGCGGGTGCTTCCACGCCCACATGCCGGTGTGGCGGTCGGTCTCCGTGAGGACGCCGTCCTTCTTTTCCGCGTTGACAAGCGTCACATAGCCGTCGTCGCTTTCCGGTTGCGCGTCGAGCAGATCGAAGATGCGCTCCGCGCCCGCCATCGCCATCACGACGGCGTTGAGCTGCTGCGAGAACTGGTTGATCGGCATGACGAACGAGCGCGACAACTGCATGAACGACGCCACCGCGCCGAGGTTCAGCCCGCCGATCCCGCGCGTGGCGAGGACGCCGCCGAGGATCGCGACCAGCACATACTGCAGATGGCCGAGGTTGTTGTTGATCGGGCCGAGGTTGTTGGCGAAGCGGTTCGCTTGCATCGTGTTTTCGTACAGCTCGTCGTTCTTTTTGTCAAAGTCGTCTTTGACCCGCTCTTCGCGGCAAAAGACCTTGACCACCTTCTGGCCGTTCATCATCTCTTCGATATAGCCGTTGACGTCGCCGAGGGCGGCCTGCTGCTTGACGAAGTATTTGCCGGACTGTCCGGCGACCTTGCCCGTGACGAAGAACATGAACGCGATGAAGAGGATCACGAAGATTGTCAGATGCCACGACGTCGCGACCATCGAAATGAACACCGCGACCACTGTCACGAACGAGGAGATCGTCTGCGGGACGGTCTGCGAGATCATCTGGCGCAGCGTGTCGGTGTCGTTCGTGTAATGGCTCATCACGTCTCCGTGGGTGCGCCGGTCAAAGTAGCTGATCGGCAGCGTCTGCATATGGGCGAACATCTCGTTGCGGATCTTTTTGAGCACGCCCTGCGCCACAACGGCCATCGTCCGGTTCTGGACATAGACCGCGACAACGCCGGAAAGGTAGATCGCCGCCATTTTGCAAAGCGCAAAGAAGAGGGGACCGAAGTCGTTCGACTGACGCTGGACAAGCGGCAGGATATAATCGTTGATCAGCGATTTGAGGAAGAGGGACGCGGACACGCTCGCGCCGGCGGTGACGCCGATACAAAGCACCACGAGCGCAAGGCGCAGCAGATTGCCGTGCGTGATCTCGCGCAGCAGCCGCTTGACTGTGCCTTTCTTGACCTTCTGTTTCGGGACGCCGCGGAAGTTCTGTCCGCGCGGCATCGGTCTGGGTTGTGCCTGTGCCATTACTGTGCGCCTCCCTTCGTCTGCGATTCATAGACTTCTTTGTAGATTTTGTTGGTCGCGAGCAGCGTTTCGTGCGTCCCGACCCCGTCGATCCGCCCGTCCTCCAGGACGATGATCTGGTCCGCGTGCTCCACGGAGGAAACGCGCTGGGCGATGACGATCTTGGTCGTGTCGGGAATACTCTGGCGGAACGCGCGGCGGATCAGCGCGTCGGTCTTGGTGTCCACCGCGCTGGTGGAGTCGTCTAGGATGAGGATCTTCGGCTTTTTGAGCAGCGAGCGCGCGATGCAGAGTCGCTGCTTCTGGCCGCCGGAGACGTTGGAGCCGCCCTGCTCGATATAGGTGTCGTAGCCGTCGGGGAAGGCGCGGATGAATTCGTCCGCCTGCGCGAGCCGGCAGGCTTCTTCGATCTCTTCGTCCGTCGCGTCCTCGTTGCCCCAGCGGAGATTTTCTTTGATTGTGCCGGAGAAGAGGACGTTCTTTTGCAGCACCATCGCCACCTTGCTGCGCAGGGTGTCGAGGTCGTAGTCGCGGACGTTGACGCCGCCGACAAAGACCGTGCCCTCGGTCGCGTCGTACAGCCGCGGGATCAGCTGGACGAGCGTCGATTTGCCCGCGCCCGTCGCGCCGAGGATGCCGACCGTCTGGCCGCTTTCGATGCGAAGCGACGCGTCCTTGAGACAGAGTTTGTCCTTGTCGCCCGCGTAGGAGAAGCTGACGCGGTCGAAGACGATGCTGCCGTCCTTGACGTCGGTGACCGGCTGGACGGGGTTGTGCAGATCGCTCGTTTCGCCCAGTACTTCGCAGATGCGCTGCGCCGACGCTTTGGAAAGCGTCAGCATGACGAAGATCATCGAAAGCATCATCAGCGTCGAGAGGATCTGCATCGCGTAGGAGATCAGGATCACGAGGTCGCCCGTCGTCATCCCTTCGCCGGGGACGTTGCCGTTCGCGACGATCAGATGCGCGCCGAACCAGGAGATCAGCAGCGTTGTCGCGTAGGACGAAAACTGCATCAGCGGGGCGTTGAGCGCCAAAAGCTTTTCTGCCGAGACGAAGTCCTGATAGATCTTCTGGGAGACGGTGTTGAACTTTTCGGTCTCGTGCTGTTCGCGGACAAAGGCTTTGACCACGCGGATGCCGTGCAGGTTTTCCGAAACGACGCGGTTGAGCACATCGTAGGTCTTGAACACACGCTCAAAGATCGGGTGCGCGTTGCGGACGATCAGCGCGAGACCGGCGGCCAGCAGCGGCAGCACGCAAAGGAAGATCAGCGACAGCCGGTGGTTGACGCGGAAGGCCATCACGAGCGAGAAGATCAGCATCATCGGCGAGCGCACCGCGATGCGGATGATCATCTGATAGGCGTTCTGCAAATTCGTCACGTCCGTCGTCAGCCGCGTGACGAGCGAGGACACCGAAAAGCGGTCGATGTTGGAGAACGAAAACGCCTGCACGTTGTAGAACATGTCGTGGCGCACGTTGCGCGCGAAGCCGGCCGACGCCGTGGCGGCATTTTTGCCGGAGAGCACGCCGAAGGTCAGCGACAGCACGCAGAAGACGACGAGCAGGCCGCCCGATTTCAGAATGTACGACATATCGCCGACCGTGACGCCGAGGTCAAGGAGCTTACCCATATAGTAGGGGATCAGCACTTCCATCACGACTTCGAATGAGACGAACAGCGGCGTCAAAATCGACGCGCGTTTATATTCACGGACGCATTGGCTGAGCCGTTTGATCATCGACGTCCACCTCCTTTTGGATTTTTTGCAGGACTGAGAAGAAGCAGGAAAGCTCCCGCTCGCTGAGACTGGCGCGCAGCTTTTCTTCCAGTTCGTCGAACGCCGTGTCGATCTGCCGGTGCAAAAGCAGCGCCTTTTCGGTTAGAGTGATCTTTTTGAGCCGGGCGTCGCTGGGGACGCTCTCGCGCACGATCAGCCCGTTTTTTTCCATCAGCTGCAGAATGCTCGTCGCCGTCGAGCGGCGGATGTTGCACGCCTTTTCAAAATCGCGCTGAAAGACGTCCTCGTTCCGGTGATCGTAGAAATAGGCGATCGCCCACCCGTGGGTGCCGGTCAGGGCGCTGTCGCAGCTTTTCTGCGTCTGCCGGTCGAGATAGCGTTTGATGCAGCGCGAGGTCTTGTGCAGCTCAAAGGCAATATAATCCTTTTGCGGCATGGAATCCCTTCTTTCACTTGTCGTTCGGCTTCGAACTGTACGAACACGAACTGTTAGAAGCCGAACTATTTACGTTTATTATACGCCGCGGCGAACGGTTTGTCAAGCGGTTTCGGTATCGTTTTTTCCGCATGGCGCATACTGAACAGGGAAGCAGCCGTTCACAATCGGATCATATTTCGTTTTCAAAAAGGTTTCGCTTTCACAACGGAAATGAAACGATCGGGCGGTATACTCAAAACAATCACGGAAGAAAGGAAGCGGATGAAAATGAAACAGTCGCTTTTGATTTTGAAGATCGCGGCCGCGGTCTGCGCGATTGCAGTGCTCCTGTTCGCGGTACTGGGCTTTGTGCTGCCGCAGGGCAAGGCACTGCTGTTTTGCCTGTGCGCGCTCTTTGCGGTGCTGTTTGGCATGCACGTCTACGCGCTGCGCAGCGCCAAGGCAAGCCCGGCGGAAGAAACGACGATAGACAAAGCCGCCTGAGTTGAGTGCACAGTGCACAGTGGACAGTGCACAGAGAAAGCCGCCTTTTGGGCGGCTTTTGATTATTGAAGCAAACAACAGCTTGAAAAACAAACAGGATTACGTCACGACCCTTTTGTTTGAGGGCATCGGTTGTTGCCATATGCCCCACTGCGCACTGTGCACTTGAAAAAAGCGCCCGACCCCTTCAGTCTTTGCGCTTCGCACAAAGACAGCTTTCTCGGCTGCCGTTCTCGGCTCCCGCCTCGGTCGTTGCTTCGCTTCGCGAGGTGTCCACCGGACACCCGCAACTCAGTCGTTGCTTTTGCGGCGATGCCGCAAAGGTCGCCACCGGCGACCTGCAACCCCAAAGGGGGAGCCTTGTTTTTGTGGCGCCTGCGGCGCATTTTATTGGGGCGCTTTTTTCACTGATAATGTATCGCGACCATGCCGAGCATGACGAGCGCCGACAGCGCGAATTCCGCGAGGAACAGCTTCCACGACCAGCGCAGCCATTTTCCGTAGGAGACGCCGACAAGGCCGATCGCGATGATCATGATGCCGCTCGTCGGGTACAGCAGATTTGTGAAACCGTCCGCGAGGCAGAACGTCGTGACGACGCTTTGCCGCGTGATCCCGACCAGGTCGCTCAGCGGCGCCACAAGCGGCATGATCAAAAACGCTTTCGCCGTGCCGGAGCCGATGAAGAATTCCAGCAGTGCGATCACGCCGAACAGCAGCAAAATCGCCGTGAACGGGGAAAGGCCCTGCATCACGTTGTAGACGTGGAACAGAATCGTGTGCATGATCTTGCCCTCGTTGAGGATGTAGGAGATCGCGAGGACGAATATGATCAGCGGGATCGCCGGGGCGATCGTCTTCGCACCCTGCAGAAAACTCTTGAAGAGCGCCTTGCCGCGCAGGCCGGTGAAATAGCCGGCGAGCAGGCCGCCCGTCGTAAAGAGGATCGCCATTGCGGGCAGGGACAGCAGGCCGCCGAGCGAAAAAACAAAGTCGAGCAGAATGAACACCATGTCGATCGCCATGCAGATGAGAAACGCCCGCATGCCCTTGCGCACCGTTTCGTTCGCGAGCACCGTGTCGAGGTCGCGGATGGAATACTTTTCGTGCAGCGCGCGGTCAGTTTCATAGACGAGCGAGCGCTCGGGGTGCTTTTCGATCCGTCTGGCATAGAGGAACAAAAAGAGGAACAGAATCGCGTAGACCGCGACGAAGACCAGAAGACGCAGCCACAGGCCGGAGAACACCGGCAGGCCCGCCAGCTTCTGGACCGTAACGACGTTGAACGGGTTGAATGTCGCGGCGGTGAAGCCCCACGCGACGGCGACAAGACTGATGCCGAGGCCGACGAGCGAATCCCAGCCGAGCGCCAGAGAGACCGCGACCGCGATCGGTACCAGCGTCAGCGATTCTTCCAGAATGCCCGCCGTGGACGAGAGCGCCATGCAGACAAATATCACGATCGCCATCAGCAGATACTTGCGGTTTTGGAACCGGCGGATCAGCGACGCCATGATGTACTGCAGCACGCCGACCTTGTCGAGGATCAAAAACGAGCCGCCGATGAAGAAGATGATGAGGATGATCGCGATGCCCGTCGTCGCCTGACTGCTGGTGAAGCACAGGATCGGGGAGAGCACGATCTTCCAGATCGGGATCTTATAGGCGAGGTTGTGGAACGTCCCGTTCACAATCGCCTCGTGGCCGTCGATCGTGGTCATGTCATATTCGCCGCGCTCGAGCACCTGGGTCAGAACACCGACGAAGACGAGGATCGCCACCAGCACGAGCGTGATGGTGAGCATGGTTTTTTTGTTGAGGGATAAGCCGAGGGATTCTTCGTTTTTGTTGGTGGTTTTTGTTTCGTCCATCGGTTACAGATTCCTTTCGAGATGCACCAGGAAGTCCTGGATATTTGTCACAAGCCCCTTGACCGAAAGCGAACCGCGGTCGTGCAGCTTGTTGACGGCGAATTCCGAAATATCCACGGAGTAGATATACACCGGGCGAATCACGCCGTTGGTTTCGCAGTAGGCGGGCGTCATGTTGCCCGTGGCGATCGTGTGCAGCTGGGTCGCGAGACAGATCACCGTCGTCGCCTTGCGCGTGTGCGCGCGCATCGCGTTCTGCGCGTCGTAGACGTTGGG
>CAMZEG010000054.1 GCA_947305635.1 uncultured Clostridia bacterium | reverse complement strand
TGAAAACCTAATATTGTGTCATAGGGGTCTTTTTTGTGCTGTCCGTACAAATTGGTGCAGTTCATTTTGCCGTGACGGTCGTTTTTTAGTGTATTTCGAGCAGACGTCTCAGATGGGCCGCGATCGTGTGGAACAGCAGGATGATGTTGCCGAACGGGCCGCGGTGCACTTCGCCGCAAAGCGGACAGCCATCCTCCTCCGGCGGTTCCTCCGGCGCCGTCAGATCTGCACCGCAGCGCGTGCAGCAGCCGGTTTCGTCCGGTTCCGTGTGCCCGTAGGCCGGCAGCGTGTATGCGTATGACTGCGTCTCGCCGCAGTCGGGGCAGGTCAGCACCAGCATCCCGTGTTCGGTGCAGTTTCTTTGCGTCAGGCTTGCGTTCCAGCGGTGTTCGTTCGGCACGCATGGACCCATCGCGGGGTAGTCGACATAGCA
Organism: uncultured Clostridia bacterium; assembly: GCA_947305635.1. Classification (GTDB taxonomy): domain Bacteria; phylum Bacillota; class Clostridia; order Oscillospirales; family Acutalibacteraceae; genus UBA6857. Next base: position 12,384 of record CAMZEG010000054.1, on the reverse strand, counting down.
GTAGTCGAGATCGACATAGTCCGACGACATGCCGTAGGTGCTGCCCTTGCCTCCGTTGGAAAACTGCCACATCTCGCAGTCCGGCTTTTTGCTGCCGTTGGGGTCCTGATTCGCGAAGGTGTAGGTCTTCGGATTCTGGTCGGTCGTGTAGCAGGTCCAGCGGGCGATCCAGCGGCTGCAGTTTTCCAGCCTCGTCAGGTCCATTTCGCTTGTCGAATGGCTCAGCGAGCAGTAGATCCCGACGCGGTAACCCGCGGCGGCAAAGAGGTTCAACTCGATCAGCATCAGATCGGTCAGCGTCTCCTTGCTCAGCGCGAAAACAGAATTGTCCTCCACGTCGAGGAACAGCGGATAGGTCAGCGCCTTGCCGCCCAGCGCGGCGAGCACGTTCTGCGCCTCCCGAACGGCGCCCTCAGGCGTCGTGGCGTACATGAACACATAGGCGCCGACGGGGATGCCCTGCGCGGCCGCCCCGGCGTAGTTCGTTTCAAAGGTGGCGTCCTTGCGGTAGGCGAAGCAGCGCAGGATCGCGAACTCCACGCCGGCTTTCTTTGCCTTGGCCCAGTCGACCGTGCCCTGCCAGCGCGAGACGTCAATGCCCTTTTTCGGCGCGGTTTCTCCGCTCGCCGCGAACGGCAGCGCCGCGCAGAACGTCAGCATTGCGAGCATGATCACACACCACCGTTTCCATCGTTTCATCCGGCCGCCTCCTTCCTTTACTGTGCCCCCATTATACCCGAACCGCGCCGCCGCGTCAAGAAACAAACCGTAAACAGAGTATTACGAAGTAGCCAGTGGCTAGTGCCTAGTGGCCAGTGGCCAGTGACGCGCGCGGGGCATGTTATGACGGGAAAAGAGGCGCCGCGGCCGCAGCGTCGGCACGCCTGATCGTACTTATCCCAAAATGATTTTACAAAAATAAAAGCGAATTAAAAACCGCAGCATTTGTTGCTATGTGCGTACAGTATATGTTATACTGTATTTGTGATATCCTTGAATCTTCCTTGGGAGGTATGTGCTTTGAAAAAGGTTGTGTCCATCGTTCTGGCGGTTCTGCTTGTCTTTTTGTGCGTCTCGTCCGTTTCGTTTGCCGCCGACAAGCCGGACAACTACTACGCCACCGATCTCCCGACGGTCTATATCGTCGGGCAGGGCGGCTATCTCTATGAGAAAGACGAAAACGGCAAAAGCGTCCTGTATTTCCCCATTGAAATCGAAGATGGCTACATCGGCGACCGGTGCAAGGAGCTGATCAAGCCGCTGCTGAAAGGCATCGTGCTCGACCGGTGGGACGAATACTGCGACCTGCTTGTGGACGCGATCAACAACATCCTTGGCCACGTCGGGCTCGACAGCAACGGCGACCCCAAGCCGAACCAGAATCTGTTCGGCGTTTCCGCGCGGGACCTCAAAGACGCGGACGGCAAGTATCCGCTGCGGGGCGAAAGCGAGGGCAGCTACGCCACCTACAGTTTCGCCTACGACTGGCGGCTGGACCCGATCTATACGGCCGGCCGTCTCAACGAGTACATTGAAAATGTCAAAGCGGCGACCAAACAGGACAAGGTCAATATCGTTGCGCGCTGTCTCGGCGGCGACATCGCCCTGACCTATCTCAAGCTTTTCGGCAACGACAGTGTGAACAAGACCGTCCTGTTCTCCACCGGCATCGAGGAGTTCGAGACTATCGGCGCGCTCTTTTCGGGGCAGGTTCAGCTTGACGCCGCCGGGCTTTCCCGGTTTGTGGACGGCCTGCGTGTTTCCAAGGACTATCAGGATATCCCGCTTCTGGATCTCGCCGCCGTCATGATCCGGCTGATGAACCAGAACTATCAGCTCGGTCTGCCGGTCCGGCTGCTGCAGCGGCTTTGGAACAATATCTATCAAAACGTGCTGCCGCGCGTGCTGATCGCCTCCTACGGCTCGTTCCCGTCGTTCTGGGCCTTTGTCAGCGACGAGTACTACGACGACGCGAAACAGTTCATCTTCGGCGGGAAAGAAGCGGAGTACGCCGGGCTGATCGAAAAGATCGACACCTATCACGAAACGATCAAGCCGTTTAAGAAGGACATCATCCGCAACGCAGAAGAAGTCGGCAACAACGTCTACCTCCTTGCTAAATACGGCCTGCAGATGGCGCCGATCCTCAAGGATCCCGAGATCATGGGCGACAGTCTGCTGGAAACCGTCAGCGCGACCGCCGGCGCGACCTGTTCCAAGATCAACGGCGTCCTTTCGAAGGATTACCGCGCCGCAGCCGCCGCAAACGGCACGGACAAGTACATCTCCCTGGATCAGAAGATCGACGCATCGACCGGCATCCTGCCCGACAACACCTGGTTTATCAAGAATTTGCCGCACATGGACTTCAACGCGCCGACGGGCGATCTGCTCGAAACGATCCTCAACTTTGACGGCAACATGACGGTCTTTGACGACGAACGCTTCCCGCAGTATCTGTTCTATGACGAGGACGCCTTTACCATTTCGCCGCTGACCGCGGAGAATTCGGGGCGAAACGAAACCTGGAATAAATCCCGGTTCGAAAACCTCTCGGAATTCTTCAAGCTGCTGCGCTTCGTGCTTTCTGAGTATTTCGCGTCGCAGTCGTTAACGCAGAACAGCCGCTCCTGACGGAGCGGCTGTTCTTTCGTGGGTAGTGGTTAGTGCCCGGTGCCTAGTAGGGGCGGCCAATGGCCGCCCCTACGGTTATAATCTATCTTCCCTGCGCGGTGCATGGTTCTCCTCTTCCTCTCTCTTGTCCGCGTTACTGGCCACTAGCTACTAGCCACTGACCACTAAAAAAGCCGCTCCACTCGGAGCGGCTTTTTTCTATAAGCTTATTCTTCTGCTTCGGCTTTCGCTTCTTCAATGACCTTCTGCGCCACGTTCATCGGGGCGTCCTCATAGCGGGCGAAGGTGAGGGTGAAGTAGCCGCGGCCGGCGGTGACGGAGCGCAGCATCGTGGAGAAGTCGCCCATTTCGGCCATCGGCACTTCGGCGACAAGCTCCTGCATCTTCGGCTCGTCGGCAGCGCCCATACCCATCACGCGGCCGCGTCTCTTGGTGACGTCGCCCATGATGTCGCCGAGGTTGGCGTCGGGGATATAGACCTTGAGGTCGCCGATCGGCTCAAGAATGACCGGGGCGGCCTGCGCCATACCGTTCTTATACGCGATCTTCGCGGCGGTACGGAACGCCATATCGTTGGAGTCCACCGGATGGTAGGAACCGTCGTACAGCACAGCCTTCAGGCCGACGACCGGGTAACCGGCAAGCGGGCCCTTCTGGACGGCTTCGAGCAAGCCCTTTTCCACGGCGGGGAAGTAGTTCTTCGGCACGGAGCCGCCGACCACTTCGCTTTCGAAGATCAGCTCGTCGCCGTCGTGCGGCTCGAAGCGGATCCAGACGTCACCGAACTGGCCGGAACCGCCGGTCTGCTTCTTGTGGCGGCCCTGCACGGAGCAGCTCTTGCGGATGGTTTCGCGGTAGGCGACCTTCGGGATCTTGAGGTCGATCTCGACGCCGAACTTGCTCTTGAGCTTGGCAAGGACGATGTCGAGCTGCTGTTCGCCGAGACCGGAGAGCAGCATTTCGCGGGTCTCTTCGTTGGTGGAGAAGACGACGGTCGGGTCTTCGCCCATGATCCGGCGCAGACCGGCCGCAACCTTGTCTTCTTCGCCCTTCTTCTTGACGACGATCGCCATCGAAAGGGAGGGAGCCGGGAAGTTGACGCCGTCGAGATGGATGACCTTCTTCGGGTCGCAGATCGTGTCGCCGGTATCAAGCGAGTTGAGCTTTGTGATAACGCCGATGTCGCCGGCGGAGATCACGCTGATGTCTTCCTGCTTGTTGCCGCGGACACTGATGAGCTTGCCCATGCGTTCGCTGCTGCCGGTGCGGGCCACATAGGCGGGCACGTCGGCGGTGATTTTGCCGGAGATGACCTTCACAAAGGACATCTTGCCGACGAACGGGTCGGCGACGGTCTTGAAGCAGATCGCGGCAAGCGGGCCGTTCGGGTCGCACTTGATTTCCACGTCGTTGCCGTCGTCGTCCTTCGCGGTTTCTCCTCCGGCCTGGGCCGGCGCGGGCGCGGAATAGACGAGCGCGTCGAGCAGCAGATCCACGCCGTCGAGCGTGACGCCGGAGCAGGCGTACACCGGATAGATGTCGCCGGTCTCAACGCCCTTGGTCAGGCCGTTGATCACTTCGTCCTTCGTCAGTTCTTCGCCGTCGAAGTATTTCATCATCAGATCGTCGTCGACGGACGCGACGGCTTCCATCAGCACTTCCTTCATCTCGTCGAAGTGCGGGTCGGACGGCATATCGACGGGCGTCGCTTTGCCGTTCTTATAGGCGAACGCTTTGCCGGAGCAGAGATTGACGTAGCTTTCCGCTTTGCCGCCGACCATATGCGGGACAACGACCGGGCAAAGCTTCGGGCCGACTTCTTCCTTCAGCGCTTCGAACGTCTTGTAGAAATCGCTGTTTTCGGCGTCCACGCGGGTGATCGCGAAGAACTTCGCGATGCCGCGGGCGTCGGCGGCCTTGATCGCCTTTTCCGCGCCGACGTCGAAATCGGAACCCGCGGCGGTGACGATCAGCGCGCATTCCGCGGCGCGCATCGCTTCGAACACGCCGCCTTCAAAGTCGAATTTGCCCGGCGCGTCGAGCAGGTTGATCTTGCAGTCCTTCCATTCCAGCGGCGCGACCGCGGTGGAAAGCGAACACTGTCTTTTCTTTTCTTCGGGGTCAAAGTCCATCACGGTGTTGCCGTCGGCAACCTTGCCCAGACGGTCGCTCGCCTTGGCGAGATAGAGCATCGCTTCGGCAAGGGTCGTCTTGCCTTTTCCGGTGTGGCCGGCAATGGCAATATTCCGGATGTGGTTCGCATCGTACGCTTTCAAAATAAAAAACCTCCTTGCGCCGTCGCCGGTTCTTTTCGGGCGGCGCGTTCTTCTTTTTTCTGGGATCACTCCCGGTCGGCTTCACAGTCGGCGCGGTGTGTCCCGTCTGTCCGTAAAGCTGTCAACGAATATTGTAACATATTCTATGGAAAGATGCAAATAAATTTATCACTAATTTTCAGCGGTGTTTTTTGTTCACTGTGCATAGTGCGGCGGCCTTGCCGCCGACCGTCGGCTTTCTTGACAAAGCTGTGGGGAACGGTGTAAAATGGGGCTGACGCGGCGGCCCGTGTTCGGCGGTCTCCCGCATCCTGTTTTCGGAGGCGATTGCATGCGTTTGCAACTGAAAAAACTGCTCTGTCTGCTTCAGGCGCTGCTGATGCTTTTGTCGCAGATATTCACCCTCAACGGGGCGTATAAGATCAAAACCGACCGCGCCGCCATCGGCCTGACCAGCGAGCGGGACGTGTCCTTCGCGGCGATCAGCGCCGACGCGCTGCAGGTCTCGGCGCAGGAAAAGCAGCGCTGCCGCGCCTGGTACGACGCGCATATCCGCACGGCCGACGACCCCGCCTACGACTTCACGGTCGGCGGCAAGTCGCTGCGGCGGCATCTGCGGGACTGGACGTTCGAAATCGGGGAAGAGAGCGCCGTCGGGGCGGTCGAGCGCGGCGGCAAAACGACCGTGATTTCGCTGCGGCACAAAAAGAGCGATCTTTGTGCGCGGGTCGAAGCGACGATTTTTGAAGAGAGCGCCGCCTGTCAGTGGACGGTGTACCTGCGCAACGAGGGCGACAGCCGCTCCCCCGTGATAAGGCGGTTTTACGCCGCGGACTGCACGCTCGACACGGGCGAGACGACCCTTTATGTCAGCCGCGGGAGCAATTCCCAGGCGGACGACTTCGAGCTGCTGCACACCGCCGTCACGCCGACGACGATGATTTTTGACGCGACCGAGGGCCGCAACACCTCCTATCTCCCATATTTCAACCTTTCCGGCAGCAAGGGCGGCGCCGTCGCCGCGGTCGGCTGGACGGGCCAGTGGCGCGCGTCTCTGCGGCAGACGCTGCAAGGCGTCAAACTGCGCGCGCAGCAGGCGTTTTTCCGCGCCGCGCTGGAACCGCAGGAGGAGGTCCGCTCCCCGCTCGCTTCACTCACGTTCTATGACGGCGACAACGCGCTGAAGGGCTTTAACAGCTTCCGGCAGATGCAGCTGGACTGCCTGTACCCCGAAACGATGCGGCCGATGCGCGGATACATGCTCGCCAATGAGTTCTGCACGCTGACGTGCGACGAGCTGATTGAAACAGTGCAGACGACCGATCCGGCGATCCTCGGCGCGACCGACTATTTCTGGATGGACGCCGGGTGGTACACCTACCGTGAGGACTGGTACGACGGCGTCGGCAACTGGACGCCGGACGCAACGCGGTTCCCGGCCAGTCTGCGTCCGCTGTCGGACGCGATTGCGCAAAGCGGCAGTCAGTTTCTCCTCTGGTACGAGCCGGAGCGCGTCCGCGCAGGAACGATCCTCGAACAGGAGGGAGTAAAGCACGACGGCTGGATCATCCGAAACGGCGACAATCTGCTGTGGAACCTCGCGGACGACGGCGCCTGCGCGTTCCTCACGGACTATATCGCTGCGTCGCTCGAAGAAAACGGCGTCGGCGTCTACCGGCAGGATTTCAACTTCGACCCGCTTCGCTATTGGAAACAGGCTGACCGCGCGTTTTACGGCGGACGGACGGGCATTTGCGAAAACCATTATGTGACGAACCTCTACCGCTTCCTCGATACACTTTGCGACCGCGTCGACGGGCTGCTGATCGACAACTGCGCGAGCGGAGGCAGGCGGATCGACCTTGAAATGTGCCGCCGCAGCGTCCCGCTCTGGCGCAGCGACTACAACTGCGTCCCGGCGGACGGGTCGCGCAAGGCGGACGACCTGGAAGCGACGCAGGCGATGACTTATGCTCTTTCGTGCTGGCTGCCCTACAGCGGCACCGTTCAGCATACGGAATCGCTTTACGCGGTGCGCAGCGGGGTGATGACCCACCCGATGGTGATGAACCCCGACCCGGCGACCTATGCTCTGTATGACGACGTCCGCGCCGATATGACAAAGCGCTATTTCCCGCTGGCATGTGGCGGCACCGACGACAGCAAAGCGCTCGCAATGCAGTTCGGCGACGCAGAAAGCGGTTCCGCGATGCTCTATCTGCGCAAAAGCACCGCACCGTCGTATCAGCTGCGGCTCAACGGCCTTTCGCCCGACAAAGCCTATGTTCTGACCGACCCGGACGATCCCACGTTTCTTGTCAGAGAAACGGGACAAACCCTGATGGAAACCGGCGTGACGCTGACGGCGGCGGCGCTGCCCCATGCCTTTATCCTGTCCTATACCGCGGACGCATGAGCGAGGAGAAACTATGATACAGTATAAATACACCCTGCCCGCGCCCGGGTCGTTTTCGATCGAAGCGCGGGAAGAAGCGTACCTTGCGTGGATCACGAAAACGCAGCTGACGGACGAGCATCTCTGGCGGCATTTTGTCGACGCGTTCCGCACAAAGGCCGATGCCGCCGACCGCGGCTGGCGCGGCGAATACTGGGGCAAGCTGATGCGCGGCGCGTGTCTCGTTTACCGCTGCACGGCGGATAAAGCCCTTTATGCCGTGCTGGAGCGCGCGGTGCTCGATCTGCTCGACGCCGCTGACGACGACGGCCGGCTGTCGACCTATACCCGCGAGACGGAGTGCGCCGGGTGGGATCTCTGGTGCCGCAAGTATTTGCTGACCGGGATGCTGCATTTCTGCGATATCTGCAGCGACGCCGCTCTCGTCGAAACAATCCTCGACGTGATGGAGCGCCACCTCGACTGCCTGCTTGCGGTCGTCGGGCCGGAGCCGGGAAAGAAGAACATCACCGAAACGTCCGACTTCTGGCTTGGCGTCAACTCGTGCAGTATATTGGAGCCGGTGCTCGACCTGTACCGCCGGCGGCCGGAACCGCGTTTTCTCGCGTTCGCGCGGTACATCATAGAAACCGGCGGCTGCAGCGGCGGGAACCTCATCGACCTCGCGCTGGAAAACAAAACGCCCCCGTATCTCTATCCGGAGACGAAGGCGTATGAGACAATGTCGTTTTTCGAGGGCGTCCTCGCGTATTACGAGATCACGGGCGAACGGAAGTATCTGGACGCCGTGCTGCGGTTCGCGCAGACGGTTTATGAAACGGAAATCACGCTGATCGGCTGCGCGGGCTGCACCCACGAGCAGTTTGACCACGCCGCCGTCCGTCAGACAGCATACGCCAAAAAGGCGATGCAGGAGACCTGCGTCACGGTGACGTGGATGCGGCTTTGCGCCCGGCTGTTTCTGCTGACAGGCGACGACAAATACGCCGAGAAGGTGGAGCAATCCGCGCTCAACGCGCTCTACGGGAGCGTCAATCTCTTTTCGCAGCCGCACACGATGCCGCGTAGCGGGGAGATCGTCCCCGCGCTGCCGTTCGACAGTTACAGTCCGCTGTACATGAATCGGCGCGGCAAAGGCGTCGGCGGGCTGAAGCACTACGGCGACGGCTTCTTTTACGGCTGCTGCGCCGCGATCGGCGCGGCGGGGCTCGCGGTCTATCCGCTGGTCGAAGCACTGCGTGCCGAGCAGCCGCAGCCGTACACGCTGAAAGAACACCGGCTGAACGGCAAAATCGCGTTCACCTTCGGGCCGTACGTCCTTGCGCGGGACGAAGAAAAGGAGCAGAAGCGGATCTCTGCACCCGTCCGCCCGCGCAAAAAAGACGGCAAACTTTGCTATGAGGTCCTCCCCTGTGAAGCGGGTGAGCAGGTGCGCCTGCGGCTGCAGACGGCGCGGGGAGAGATTCTTCTCACCGACTACGCGTCCTGCGGCAAGCACTGGCACGACAGCGACGGTCTGATGACCGTCTGGATGCCGGTGCGGGCACGGCTCTTCCGAAAGAACAAATGAATATTTGAGTGCACAGTGCGCAGTGCACAGTGCACAGAGGCGCGTCGAACCGGGTTTCCTTCAAGCCGTGCGTACCGCGCCGCGACTGCGCTGTAAAAAAGACCGTTCGAAGCCATCCTTCGAGCGGTCATTCCTTTTGTTGAACCAATGCGACAGTCCCATCAGTTTCGCGGCATCTCTTTTCCGGTTGTGGGTTTCTCTCCCGCGTTCTGTGCACTGCGCACTGTGCACTGTGCACTTTTTGCCGCTTGAACAGTCCCTTTCATTACATCCCAGATAGGCTGATGAAGTATCCCGGCAGAACCACAAACGCGAAAAACGCGAGACTGACAAGGGTGAATGTTTTGATGAACTTCCAGCCGCCGCCGGGGTATTCCCGGACATAGATCCGGTAGTTGATCACAGACGCGAGCGAGCCGATCAGAGACACCAGCCCCGCGCTGTCGAGGCCGTAGAGCAGCGCGCCCGTGTTTTGGCTGAACGGGTACAGGACGATCGCCGCGGGGACGTTTGAAATCACCTGACTAATCAGGATGCTCCCCGCGTATTCATGCCCCTGAATCACCCGCCGCAAAAAGGCCGCGACGGTCTCGTTGGCGGCGACGGACGAGGAGAACACGAAGAAGCAAAAGAACGTTACGAGCAGCACATAGTCCGTTTTCAGCAGCAGACGCCGATCCGCCAGCAAAACGGCGGCGATGACCACCGCCACGGCGACATACCAGAAGCGCGTGCGGCTGACGATCACGCCCAGCACCAGCACAAACAGGCAAAGATAGGTGATCCGCTGCGCTTTCCGGTCCGCTTTCCATTCCCCCGCGACGTCGGTGCTTTGCAGGTCGGTCGGCGTTTTCAGCCTGCCGCGGTACAAAAACAGCACGAAGCAGACGAGCAGCGCGCCCGAGAGGATCCAGATCGGGAACATATAGCGCACAAAGTGCCACGCGGAAACGCCGGACTGCCCGTAGATAAAGAGGTTTTGCGGGCTGCCGAACGGCGTCAGCAGCGAGCCTCGGACGGCGGCAATATTTTCCATCGAGATCACCGGGAGAATATCTCGTTCCCGGTCCACCGCGCGAAACAGTAAGATCGTGATCGGCACGAACACGATCAGAGACACGTCGTTCGTGACGAACATCGATGAAAAGAACACGCCGAACACCAGAAACAGAGATAAGCCCGCCATCGTGCCGATCCGCCCGGTCAGGCGCAGCAGCGGCCGGAACACGTTTTCCCGCTTGAACCCCTCCAGCACGGTGAGCATCATGAACAGCGTGCCGAGCGTGCGCCAGTCGATCGCGGTCAGCAGCGCCTTTGTGGGCGGCGTGATGAAAAGAGAAACCAGCGCCGTCAGCACTGCCACCGGCAGCATCGGTTCTTTTTTGAGGTATAATCCGAGTTTTTTCATGTGTTGCAACTGTCCGTCTTTCTTATTTGAAAATGTGTCTACATACGACCTGGACACCGCGGACGACCGGGCGCACCAAAGCCTTGAAGAAGAAGCCGATCCCGTTGACGCCGCTGTCGAGCGCCGCTTCTCCTTTGACCGGTTCCGACTTGACGCCGTAGGCGGTCTCCGCCGTCACGCTGAGCTTGTAGCTGCCCTTCGTGAGGCCGTCGACCGTGAAGGTGACCGTCTCCTCCCCTTTTGCCACATGGTAATGCGGGAGGTACCACTGTTTTTCCGCCGTGAGGCCGTAGGATGTCTTCACCGTCAGCCGGTAGAGGACGACCGGCATCCCGTCGGTCGACTGCGCGGCGGGCACCGTCACGCGCAGCGCGCCGTCACCGGTCGCTTCGGCCTGAAGCGACGCGTCCGCGGCGAAAACGGGGGCTTTTGAGGCGGCTTTCAGCTTTTTGGGCGTATAGTCGCGGTTCGCGCTGTCGGCGGGATTCCGGATGGAATATTCGCAAAGCTGCGCATTGGCGAGGATATCCATGCCGCGCAGGTGCAGATCGCCTGTTTCGTTGACCTCCACAATCCAGTAGGTCGCGGTGTCCTCGCAGTCGGGCGGGTCGTAGGCGCGGATGTCGTCGATCGTGAATTCGGAATAGTAGATCGCGCCCGTGCCGATCGCGGTGTAGTCCCCCTGCCAGATCGAACGCGGGTCGTTGAGCGGGTAATGGGAATGGCCGGAGAAGTCGACGACCTGCGGGTAGTCTTTCAAGATCTTTTTGAAATACTTGATCCCCCAGCCGTCGAAGGTGGATGAACCGTAGACCGTGCCCCGGTTATGTTCGTGATGGGTAAAGAAGATCGGTTTGTCCGGCGCGTCCGCGACCGCGGTATCCAGCTGCGCGCGCAGCCAGGCGAGCTGTTCGTCGGAATAGTGCACGCCGTCGGTGTCCGAAGCGGACAGGGCGATGAAGTGGAACCCGTTGATCACCTTATGGAAATCGGGATCCTCCCCTGTCAGTTCGGTATAAAAGCTGCGCAGTTCCTTGCGGCTCATGTCCCAGCCGTCGTGGTTTTTGGCGACAAGACCCAGAAACTGCGTTTCGTCGCGCTTCGCATTGGAAACGGCGGTCCAGAACTTGTTGAACTCTTCCTTCGTGCCGCTGTTGGTGAGGTCGCCTGCCATCACGAGCGCGTCGAGGTTCTGATAGACGGGGTCGCTGTCGGAAAGGGCGTACGCCTGTTCGAGCATGCTGCCGATCCTCTCAAAGGTCTTGTCGTTTTCCATCCGCACGTGGCTGTCGCTCGACGCGATAAACCGCAGCACGGGAATAAACGTCTCCCCTTTCTCTGCCGCAAAGCACGGCAGCACCGCGCAAAGCAGCAGCACACAGCAAAGCAAAAGGGCGGTCACGGATTTATACAGGTATTTCGTGTTTTTCATCGGTATCTCTCCTTTGTTTTGTATTGTCGGCAGGATTGCGCAGATGAAACGAAAACGGGGTTTTGTCTGTTTTACTATACACGAAATCCGGCAAAAAAGCAAGAGCGGCCGCCGTGTGTTGAAGTATAAAAAACAACAGCCCGCCCGATTGGGCAGACTGCTTTGTGAAATGAGCTTCTTCCGGTTAATCGTTTTGCTTGGCGGTCCTGCAGGAGGCGATCAGAATTCTGCGCAAGTTGCCGCAAAGCTTCTCTGTGTCTTTGAACGTCGCCTCGTCAATGCGTTTCGTATCAAACATCACTTTCAGCCAATAGCTGGTTTCGTTCGCCTCTTTCAGCGCAATCTCCAGCTTTGCGACAAAGTCCTTTTTGCTGTGCGCATACTGCGCTTCATGGATATTGGCGCCGATCGATGTTCCCGCCCGTGCAAGCTGCTCGGTCATATAGGCGCTTTTCGGCACAGTGACGCCGTCAATCAGGTTTACGATTGCAACGGCAAACTCAAAAGACAGATCAAGCAGTTTGTTTTCAGACATGGAAATCACCCTTTCCGATTATAGAATAAGATGTGGATTCTGTCAATGAGAATTCTTTAATGATATATCGCTGCGCGATATGATATACGGCTGACGCCGTATGATATATTGCG
>CAMZEG010000053.1 GCA_947305635.1 uncultured Clostridia bacterium | reverse complement strand
TGCAACGGCGCCGGTCAGATCCCGCTGGACTATCTGCGCATGATCACGCCGTTCTTCTCCACCTCTCCCGTGTCTCTTTTGAAACCGGAGCACGAAGAGCTGCTTGACACGTCCTATCTCCAGCTGCGCTTCGCGCTCGAAAACGAAAAAGTCAGCTACCTCGGCTCGATGGTCGTCACGCTGCTCACGCAGATGTTCGACTACCTTGAAGAGCACTGGGAGATGCTGTGCGACGATATCGAAAAAGGTACGCTGGACCCGAGCGTCAAGATCACGCCGGAGCTGCGCAAGGAATATGAAAAGAAGTTCAAGCCCAACCCGGAACGCGCCGCGTTCTTGCGCAAGGAGTTCGAAAAGGGCTTTGACACCCCGATCGCGCCGCGGATCTGGCCGCGCCTGACCTGGGCGTACGGCATGATGGGCTCCAACCTGTCTTTGTATATCGACAAGCTGCGTCACTCCGTGGGCGACCTGCCGCTGCACAACTGCGGTTACGCCGCCGCCGAGGGCTATTTCGCGACGCCGGTCGAACTGAACGTCTCCGACGCCGTGCTGCTGCCGTGGTGCATCTTCTTTGAGTTCCTTCCGGTCAACGAGGGCGACGAAGAGACCGACGCGACCCAGAAGCCGCTTTTGATCGACGAGCTGGAAGTCGGCAAATGCTACGAAATGATCGTCTCGAACTTCTCCGGTCTGTACCGCTACCGCACCTACGACGTCTACACCGTGACGAAGATGTACAACAACACGCCGCGCGTGGAGCTGCTGTACCGCCAGAACCTGAGCATGAACGTCGCGAACGAAAAGACGAGCACCCAGATGGTCGACTTCGCCGCGAAGGAAAGCGCCCGCAAGGCCGGCGTCGATCTGGTCGGCCACTCCTTCTGGCCCGATCTCGGCACAAAGCCGCCGCGCTATGTGATGCTTTGCGAGCTCAAGGAGGGCGAAGCCCTCACCGAAGAGCAGCGGCAGAAGTTCATCGACGCGCTGGACGAAGAACTCCACGGCGTCAACGAAAAATACGCCAAGTACCGCCGCTGGGGCATGCTCAACCGGCCGGAGATTCTGATCCTCAAGGAAAAGACCTATTGGGACTACCGCGAATCGCTGCGGCAAAAGGGCGTCGTGCTCAACCAGATCAAGCCCGTGACGGTGGTCAACTCCCCCGAACGCGAAGCATTCTTCTTCTCCCACGTCATCACCGAAAGCGAAGTCGTCCCGCGTGTGCTGGACGCGCTGAAAGACGAATAACAAAAAACGCCCTGCGGGGCGTTTTTTGTTGGTGGTCAGTGGCTAGTGGCTAGTGGTTAGTGACGCGGGGAAGGCGGGTTGTTACGGCAAAAGAGTTGCCGCGTAAAAAAGCCTTTCCCAGCAGCGCCGAAAGGCGTGCGACACGGGGAATGGTGCGGGTCTCCGGTGGAGACCTCTGCCGAAGGCAGAAGCACCGACCGAGGCGACAGCCGAGAAGGCGTCGCGCAACCCGATTCGCGGTGTGGCGATTCTGCTGCAACGCGACGGCGGGTGAGGCGGACAGCCGCCGACACGGCGGCGCTACGATCGCGGGCACATCCTTCCCCACCGCGCTGCGCGTCCGGCGCGTCCCACCCTCCCCGAAAAATTCGAACAAATGTTCGTTTTTCTCTTGACAAAGGCGAAAAACGCCTCTATAATAGAAGACAGGAAGCGGGCCGCAACGCTTCCTTTCGCAAAGCTGCCGCTGCTTTGCCTTACGCTGCGCCGACGGGCGAAGCGTTTTATTTTTTTTCTTTCGGAGGGACTTATGCATTCAATACCGATCTATGTTTCCGGCAAAGTCGCGATCTGCCCGAAACGCTATCTGATCTCCTCCAACAGCGACTATGTGCTGGATTTCACCTTTGACGACGAGTGGAACGCCTCGCCGGTGAAGACCGCCCGCGTGATCTTCAACGATCAGTGTCTCGACCTCGTTTTCTCCGGCAACAGCGTCGCGCTGCCGCGCATCCCGCCCTGCGCCGCGCTTTCCGTCGGGGTCTACAGCGACACGCTCGCCTCCACCGCGGCGGAGCTCGGCTGTATCCTTTCGGTCGCCGACGGGGACGAAACCGTGCTCGACCCGCTGAGCGAAGCCCAGTATACCCAGCTGTTCGCGATTCTCAACGCGCTCGAGACGAAGGCTCTTTCGTCGCTGTCTCTTTCCGGCAACACGCTGACGGCGACCTTCTCCGACAGCAGCACCCAAAGCGTTTCGCTCGCGTCCCTGCGCGGCGTCGCGCTGCTGCCCGCCGTCACGGCGAACGACGACGGCAAAATCGCCGCCGTGGAAAACGGCGTCTGGACGGCGGCGAGCCTTGAAGACTGGATGGACGACCACTTTCTGTCCTATTGCAGCCAGTTCGGCGTGGCGGCCGACGACGCGGAAGGGGTGAGCTTCTGATGGCGGCTTATCGGGTCACAGACGCCCAACTGACCGCGCTTGCAGACGCGATCCGCGCAAAGGGCGGCACAGAGGATCCCCTGCTGTTTCCCGGCGGCTTTCTGCAGGCGATCGGCGCGATCGAAGCGGGCGGTGGCGGAGCGTCGTCTCCCCCTGGCTATTCGATTCTGATCGGCACGGCGACGGTGACGCCGCCGGAGGTGGAGGACGAGGAAGAGGAGGAAGTGGTGTACCTTTCGATCAGCGACGTACCGTTCACCGTTGAGGCCGCCGCCGTCTGGCACACGGCGGCGCACAACACCCACTACTACACCCGCGGCGACAGAACGCTGCTGTTCGGCTTCGGCAATCCGTCCGGCACCGGCGGCAACGGCCTTTGTTACAACTATCCGATCGTCGGCGCAAAAGCCAACGCCAGCGCGACGCTGCAGCTGTTTCAGCACGGCTCCGTTGTCAACCTTGTCTCGAACGCCACCTTCAACGGCCCCTACAAATATGTGCTCTGGGGCCATGAAGCCTGAGCGGGAAGGGAGAGACGATGGCAAACGATCTGATCTATCCCTTCCGTTTCATGCGCATCACGCAGCGGTACGACGGCAAAACGAGCCATCTGCCGCACACCCGCGGCATACCGCCCGATTACCCGATTGACGAAGGCGGCGAAGACGGCGGCCGCGACGCGTGCTACGCCGTCACCGACTGGATCGTCCGGCGGATCTGGGGCGTCGGGACAAAGGGCGTCAACACCCTTTGGGTCGAAAGCGCATCGCCGGTCCGGCTCGCGGACGGCACGCGCGACTTTGTCACGCTGCAGATTACGCACGCGAACGACGACGATCTGCGAAAGCTGCGCGTCGGCCAGCGGCTGAAAAAGGGCAGCGTCCTTTGCCGCGAGGGCGCGGACGGCGCGTCGGGCAACCATCTCCACCTTTCCGTCGGGCGCGGGTGCTTTTTGGGCGGCGGCTGGGTCAAGAACACAAACGACAAATGGGTGCTGACCACAACGGGCGGCGCGCTGAAGCCGGAGGCGGCCTTTTTCCTCGACCCCAACTTCACAACGGTGCTCGACGACGGCGGCCTGCCGTTCCGGACGCTGCCCAAAGCGCGGCGCTGCAGCCGTTTCAGGGTGACGGTCCCGCTTTTGAACGTGCGGACGGGCCCGGGCGTCGGCTATCCGGCAAAGCCCTTCTCCTTCCTGAGCGAGGACGCGCAGCGCCAGATCAAAAGCCTTGCGGGCAAAGCCTGCGACGGCTTTGTCAAAGGCGTTGTGTTCACGGCGCTTGCCGTCCGCGACGGCTGGGCAAAGACGCCGTCGGGCTGGGTCTGTCAGCGGTACTGCGAGGCGGTGCTGTGAACGGAACGGTGCTTGTGGCGCTGATCTCGCTTGCGGGGACGCTCTGCGGTTCCCTCGGCGGGATTCTGGCCGCCAACCGGCTGACGAACTACCGGATTGAGCAGCTGGAACAGAAGGTGGAAAAACACAACAACCTGGTGGAACGCACCTTCCGGCTCGAAGAACAGCAGCAGCTGACCGACGAGCGGATCCGCGTGGCGAACCACCGGATCAACGATCTGGAACGAAAGGGTGAACAACGATGGAATACAACTGGAGCCTGATTTTCAACGCCGGAATCAGCCTCGTCTGCGCGCTGATTCTGACAGTGTGCGTCCCGCTGCTCAAGGCGAAGCTCGGGGCGGAGCGCTTTGCGGCGCTGCAAAATCGGATCGCGGTCTGCGTCGCGGCCGCCGAGCAGCTGTTCGGCAGCGGGGAGGGCCAGCAGAAAAAGGACTACGTCCTGTCTCTTCTGCTGGAACGCGGCTTGGTCAAGGATATCGACGATGTGACGACGCTGATCGAAAGCGAAGTCTACCGGCTGCAAAACAGCTGACCGCAGCCAACTAAAAAAGGCCCCCTTCGGCACAAACCGAAGGGGGTTCTTTCCTTTCAAGGGTTATTCCGTTTTTGTCTCCTGTTTTCGCCCGGCGCCGAGCGTCAGCACAAGATCGAGGATCAGGATGATCCAGCCGAGGAACCAGACCGGGAAGGGCATCGTGAAAAAGCCGCTGCCCGCGACGGCGCCTTTGCAGCAAAGCCAGATCACAACCGGCACAACGAACGACAGCGCGAGCAAAATATGCATCGCCACACTGTAGCCGCGCGCGCCGAGGAAATCCGCGCCGGCCTTTTTCCGTTTGCGCAGATAGGCCACCAGGACGCAGCAATAAACGAGGAACACAACCGCCGCGCCGAACGCCGGCATCCCCGCGAGACCGAATTTCGCCGCCACGATCGGACGCTGGACGCTTTCGCCCGCGCGCAGGAACAGCCGCATCAGGCCGCTGCCGTCGGTGATGATCTGTCCGCCGATCAAAAACGACACCAAAAATGTAAACGCCACAAGCAAAAACGCAAGGACCGCGAAAATCAGCAGTATCACGCTCAGAATCCGCAGCGCCTTCCAGCAGCCGGGTCTTTTTTCTTCCATCTGTTATGCCTCCGCTTTCTTTCAGGTTCGGGTTTCCCGCAGGATGCAGAAAAGCTGCCGCGTCAACTGCGGCAGCTTCGTTCGTTCTTTGGGGTTATCCGCCGTATGCCAGCTTGTCGCCGTGGGTCGCGTACATGTCGTAGCAGCAAACGTACTTGACCTTGAACAGCGTGTACATCAAATTCAGGCAGGTGACCCAGATGCCGCCGATGAAGGAATGGCAGGCGCAGGTGCAGCGGGCCTTGTTCTGTTCGTTGTACTGCGCGGCGGTCTCCAGCTGGATCGTCACGCCCTGGGCGTTTTCTTGAATGCTGGTCTTCTTGATCTTCGCGCCTTCATAGTCGCCGTAACTGACCTGAATGGTGTATTCGGTCTGGTACGGCAGACGCATGAACAGCGTGCCGTCTTCTTTGGTCTTGCCGACGGCGGGCTGCAGTCTGCCGGTCGGTTTGCCGTCTGCGCCCGTCTGCTCAAACGTCTGGTCCAGCAGCAGGCCGTTCGTGCCGAGCACCTGAACGTCGGCGCCCGCCAGACGCTGACCAAACTGGTCAACTACCGTCAGCGACAGCGGGTATTCCTTGTTGTGGCGGGTGTAGTAGGCATAGACATTCAGCTCGATCGGCTCGGTATCGCCGTCAAGGTTGATATAGCCCGGCTGACCGGGTGTCTGGCCGAGTTTTCCGTCGCCCGGCAGATTCACGCCGAGATGCCAGTCAAGCAGATACTTTTCGTCCTCTTCGTTCACGGTCGGGTCCACGTTCGGCTTCAGCGACCAGCACTTGAACAGATAGTTGTAGGAAAGGCCGCCGTCGCGCGACGGAAGCGAGCTTTCCTTCGGCATACCGCCGTACAGGCAGTATTCGCTGTTGAGTCCCTGCGCGGCCGTGCCGTCATAGTTGAAATAGTTGATCTTATACTGCTTCGGCGCTTCCTGGAAATCCGGATAGACTTCCAGATCGCTCTGGACGTTGGTGATGTCCGTTTTCCAGCCGTTGAACGACCATTTATGGAAGGGCTGCGTCTTTTTCTTCGGATAATCCAGCAGCACCTTCAGCTCCGCTTCGGTCAGCTCCTTTTCGGGATCGTCCTCGTCTTTGCTGATGTCTTTCGCGTTTGCGCCCTTCTGCACCGTCTGGGTGTCGATCAGTCTGACGGTCTGACCCTCATTATTCTGGGAGCAGCTGTAAAAATGCACAGTGAACGGGCCGGGGTTCTCTGTGCCGTCCTCGGCATAGCCGACGATGGAAAACAGCGACAGCGTCATCAGCACGCTGAGCAGCAGCGCGATGGCTTTTCTGGTTTTTTTCATAGATCAAAATCCTCCTTGGTGGGGTTTGGCCTGCGGCGGCGTTCGCCGAAACAGCCTCTGATACAGTTTTATAATACCTGTTTTTTTTGTAAATGTCAATGCTTTTTTCCCCGCGCCTCTTAGAAAAAGAACGGCGGAATCTGTTGATTTTGACCAAAGAAAACGCGAAAAAGCCGGACTTGTTGCAAGAATATCACGAGGTGTCCGCTTTCGTTCATAAAAGTTTTGGATTTTTGCAATAGGTCTTTAAAAGCGCGGTCGCTTGTGTTATAATGAAAACAGCCCAAAACGGAGGAAACGAAGATGAATCAAACGCTTTCCAAGGCCGGCGCGCTCGTCCGTCAGGTCAAAACCTACTGGCGCAGCCCGAAGCCCGGCAGCTATATGCCGTTCCGCGAGGTCGCATCCTACGCCGGCGGCGGCATCGGCGCCTATTTTGTCATCACGGTCGCCAGCACGCTGATTGTCAGCGCAACGAACATGATCGTCGGCGGCGCCATCGGCGTGGCCCCGACGGATATGTATGTGCTGTATCTGATCGCCACGCTCGCCAACATTCCGCTGACCGCCGTCCGCGCCCAGATGGTCGACAACACGCGCGGCAAGGGCGGCAAGTACCGCCCCTACCTGCTGACGATGGGCATCCCGACGGCCGTCATCTCCATCGTCTATGTCTGGTTCCCCTATGAAAGGCTGAACGACTGGCTGCCGGGCACGCTGTTCGGCCGCGCCGCCGGCTACGTCGCGACCTGCGCCGTGGTGCTGCTGTTTAACCTCCTGCTGCAGTTCTTCTTCCAGTTCTTCAACGACGCCTACACGAACCTGATCCACGTCCTTTCCCCCAGCACCCAGGAACGCACCGATGTGCTGGCGGTCAAATCGGTGGTCTATTCCCTCGCGCCGTCGATCATGAACATCGTCACGCCCCTCGCGGCAAAGTATCTGGCGAACAACAACCTCTATGATATCCGCGTCTACCGCTACTGCTATCCCGTCTTCGCCGTCGTCGGCATTCTGCTGACGATCGTCGTCTATGCCAACACGCAGGAAAAAATCGTGCAGGCGAAGACCCACACGATCCAGATCAGCTTCATCGATTCGTTCAAGGAAGTGGCGAA
This sequence comes from uncultured Clostridia bacterium, assembly GCA_947305635.1. Taxonomy (GTDB): domain Bacteria; phylum Bacillota; class Clostridia; order Oscillospirales; family Acutalibacteraceae; genus UBA6857. The sequence goes on along the minus strand of CAMZEG010000053.1, from coordinate 5,522 downwards.
GAACAAGTATTTCTGGATCATCGCGCTGGCGGGCTGGCTCGGCTTTTTGGAACTCGCCTATCAGAACATCCTCGCCTGGTCCTACACCTACGGCCACACCTGCGAGGGCGGCACGCTCGCGCTGATCAACACGCTCAACGGCAACGCCGCGCTCTGGGGCATGCTCCTCGCGCCGTTCGTCATCCGCAAGTTCGGCAAAAAGCGGACGCTCGTAGGTATGAACGCGATGAACATCGTGTTCATCCTGCTCATGCTCGTCAACATGCAGAACATCTGGTGGCTGTTCTTCTGCATCTATCTCAATTCGCTGGTCTCCGCCTTTGAGCAGATCACGACGCCCGCGATCCAGGCGGATATCCGCGACTACCAGCAATACCGCTCCGGCGAGCGGATCGACGGCATGTTTGCCACGGTCTCCACGATCGGCAACCTCGTCACGCTCCTGACGTCCTCGGTCCTCCCCGCCGTCGAAAAACACTTCGGCGTCTATGAGGGCAACGGCTACGCGCAGCCGTTCGATATCCTCGACGTCAGCACCGGCGAACCGGGTCTGTTCTATAAGATGCTCACGGCGCTGATCCTGATGGCCGGTCTCGGCGCGCTGATGAACCTGATCCCGTTCTTCTTCTATGATTTCACCGAGAAAAAGCAAAAGAGCGTCATCCGCGTGCTGAAGATCCGCGCCCTGTTCGAAGACTACGCCAACCACGCCCTGCACGACCAGCAGATCGTCGAAGCAATCGAACTGGTGGAAGACGCGCGAAAAAAGGCGGAGCTGGAACCCGTCGCGCTCAACAAAAAGGCGGGCCGCAAGCAGTACCGCGCCGACCGCAATTACAACGAGGAGATCGAGATCTCCCGGTTCGTCTGCGCGGAGCTCGATAAATTCAACACGCCGCTGTTGCGCCATCAGGTCGCCGTCTGCGAAGACTTCGTTTCCGGCGGGCTCGACAGCATCCGCCTGACCGACCTTGCGGCCGCGTACCGCGACCTTGCCGCCGCCCGCGCCAAGCCGAAGGCAACCGAAGAGGAGAAAGCGGAGCGCACGTTCGATATCGAATTTTGCAAAAAGCGCATCGCTGCCAAGAAAGCCTACGATAAATACTACGGCGAAAAGGCCGCGTTCGAAGAGCCGAGCATGGAGGCGCTGACCGCCCTGTTCGACAGGGAGGACGCCCTCGACGCGCAGATCTTCGACGCCGTTCAGGCGCAGAACGCCGCCCGCAAGGCGAAGCAGGCTCAGCAGATCGAGATGAGCAAGGAGACCGTCCGCCGGTTGCAGGGCGAAAAGAAGCAGATCCAGAAAGAGCAAAAGGCGCTGATGGACGCCTTCGCCCGCTTCAACCGCGCCGCGAAGCCCTACAACGACGCCAGACGGCTGCTGCGCCAGCAGGAAAACTACAGCCGCTTCGACGAGATCGCCGCGCTGTATGAATCGGCGAAGGCGAACACCGACGCCAAAGAGGAGCCGGCCGAAACCTGAACCACCGCAACTTAGCGCCGCATAAAACAAAAAAGGCTGCTGTGTGAAGCGCTTCTTCACGCAGCAGCTTTTCTGTTGTCTTTCAATGGAATTACACCCCTGCCAGAACATGCAGGTTGCGGATTTCCGCGTCCGCGACGCCGTCGTTGACGGAATAGGCGTGCTTTTCGAGATCGCCGCAGACCGCTTTCGTCAGATCCTGCGTTTGCAGCGCTTCGATCACCATGCCCGCGACGTCCTCGATGATGCCGTACTTTGTTTCCGCAAGCGCATCCGTGTTCTCCGTCGTCAAGAGGAATTCCAGCGGCAGCGCGAGGTCGGAAAGCAGCGGCAGCTCCCGCAGCGCGCGGAACTGCCATTTGTAATACGGCAGATAGGCTTTGTTCAGCAAAAAGACCGTGTGGATCACCGCGCGGACGAATTCGACCGCCGCCAGCTGCGCCGCGCCGGTTTCCCCGTGGCGCAGACAGCGGTTATAGTTGTACTGCCCGCTCTGCGCCATCGTCAGCAGCTCGCCCGCGAGTTTCTTTTTCCGGACGTCCTCCGGGAGATACGCGAGCTTTTCGCGGATCGCGGTGAACGCGCCGCAGTCGTCGCGGAAAATCTCTCCGTTCGTCGCTTCGGCAAGGTAGAATTCCGGCGTCGTCAGCCACTGCGCCGCGGTCAGGCTGCCGTCGGGCGACCCGACCTTGGAAGAAAAGAACTCGTCCATGCGCAGCACGCCGTGGCGGTTCCCGCCGACGGGGCTCATGGGGCTGCGGGTGAAGCCTTCGAACGCCTTCGGCAGCTTCGCGTAGGCGCGCTCCAGCAAAAACGCCGTCCGCCGGTCGATCACGTCTTCGCCCGGCAAAAACAGACAGAAGCCCGGCTCAAAGTCGTGGTCGGTGGAAACGTCGTCGTCATAGCCGAAGCATTCCGAGCCGCTGCCGCAAAGGCCGACCGCGATCACTTCTTCGAACGCGGCGAACTGTTCATGCAGCATCGGCGCGCCGTACTGTTCATAGAACCGTTTTGCCAGTTCAAGCCCCTGCATAAATCTTCGCCGCCCTTTCCTCCAGTTCCTTGCGGAACGCAAAATAACCGTAATAGCCGAACGTCGGCGCGCATTTTTCGCAGACAAAGGCGTAATAGCCGTCGCGCGGGAGCGCCGGGTCGTCCAGCAGCGCTTCGGCTTTGTCGAGACAATCGCAGATCGCGTCATTGCCGTCGAGCAGGCCGTCGCGCGCTTCGATCAGATTCGCGCGGTTAAGAAGAGAGATCGCCGCGTCGCCCTGCGCGTCCGGGGTGCGCAGCGTCAGATCGATCGCTTTTCCGTTAAGCGCGTCCGCCTCGTCAAAGCGCCGCAGATCGACAAGCGCGAGCGCCATGTTGTTGTATAGTCCCGCGAGCCGGCTGTCGTCCGGCTTAAGCTGCGACTCATAGATCGCCTTCGCCCGCTCGAACAGCGGCAGCGCCTTCATGGCGTCGCCGAAGGCCTTATAGACCGTCGCGGCGTTGAGGTACGCCGTCGCGCCGGTCACGTTGTTTTCCATCGACAGCCGCTCGACGAGCGCGAGCGTCCGTTCGGCGTAGGCGACGGCTTCCTCCTGCCGCCCGAGTTTGCGGCAAAGGCCCATCAGTTCGTTGCAGACCGTGTAAAGCCCGCGGTCGTCCCCGCCGGAACGCGCCTCCTGCTCCCAGTAGCGCAGATGGCGTTCGGCGGCGGCGTAGTCGTTTTTAGCAAAGAACGCGTCCAGCTTTTCGATCACGCGGCCGGTCGGGATCCGCGACACGGCGGCCTCGGGCGACTGCGGATCGGTTTCGCAAAGCAGGCACTGCGGCTCCTTATAATCCTCTTGTTTCAAATAGTCAGCCATGGGAAGGTTCCTTTCTCGGGGCTTTTTTATTTTCCGACGCAGAAGCGCGAGAAGACCTCATCGACCACGGCGTCGCTGACCTTTTCTCCGGTCAGCGCCAGCAGCGCGTCGATCGCGTCGTCGATCGCGACGTTCACCGCGTCGAGCGTCATGCCGCTTTCCAGATCGCTTTGCGCCTGCCGAACGGCGGCGAGGGCGCGTTCGGCGTCCTGCTTTTGCCGCTCTGTTGTGAGCAGCGCGGCGGTCGGGTCGATATCGTTGGTGCAAAGCAGGGCTTCCGCCGCGGATTCGAGCTGTTCCAGCCCGTCGCCGGAAATCGCGCAAAGCTTTACGCAGTGCGGCAGCTTCTTTTCCAGCAGCGTCAGGTCAGCCTGCTGCGGGAGGTCGCTCTTGTTGAGCACGCCGACCACGCGGCGCCCTTCGCACAGGCGCAGAATCGTTTCATCCGCCTCGTCCAGCGGGCGGGACAGATCGAACACCGCGAAGATCAGACCGGCGCGGTCGCCCGCCTGTTTGGCGCGGTCAACGCCGATCTGTTCGACCAGATCGTCCGTCTGCCGGATCCCCGCCGTGTCGGCAAGGTGCAGCACGAGATTGCCGAGCCGCACGGTCTGCTCCACAACGTCGCGCGTGGTGCCGGCGATCTCGGTCACGATCGAGCGGCCGAAACCGGACAGCAGGTTCATCAGCGCCGATTTGCCGACGTTGGGCTTACCGATGATCGCGGTCCGCACGCCCTGCATGATCGCGCTGCCCGCGTCGAAGCGGCGCAACAGAGATGTCAGCTCATCCGCCACATTTTGCAGCGTCGTCTGGATCTCGCCGTTTTCCAGTTCTTCAATTTCATCGTCGGGGTAATCGACCCACGCGGCCAGCTGCGCCGAAAGGCCGAGTAAAGACGCGCAGAACTCCTGCATCTTCCGGCTCAGCGCGCCGTCGAGCGCCGTCAGCGCGGCTCTTGCGCCCTGCTCGCCCTGCGCGTGAATGATCCCCATAACGGCCTCCGCCTCAGTCAGATCGAGTTTGCCGTTGAGAAAGGCGCGCTTGGTGAATTCGCCGGGACCCGCCGGCACGGCGCCGGACGCGAGCGCGGCGCGCAGCACCTGCTGCAGCACAAACAGTCCCCCGTGGCAGGAAAGCTCCACGACGTTTTCTCCGGTGTAGCTTTTCGGCGCGCGGAAGACGAGCGCGACGCATTCGTCAAGGTCTTTTTCCCCGAACGCCACACGGCCGTGCGCGGCGCGGTAGCCGGAAAGGTCGCGCAGCTTCGTCGGGCCGGTGGGGCGAAACAGCCCGTCCGCAATCGTGATCGCGTCGTCGCCCGAAAGCCGGACGATGCCGATGCCGCCCGCCGCCTGCGGGGTAGAGATGGCTGCGATGGTCTGGGACATAACGAAACCTCCGTTTTTAGTTAACTGTCGGATGCGGCGTCCGCCGCTATGGCCGGTTCTTTTGCCGGCGGGGTCTTTTTCTTTTCGGGCAGCTGCGCCGCGAGAATGGCAACAAACATCAGAACGCAGCCGAGTGTTTCGCGCAGCGTCGGGATCTCATGCAGCACGAGCATCCCGGTCAGCATCGCGAACACGGATTCGAGGCTCATCAGCATCGACGCGAGCGTCGGCTCGGTGCGCTGCTGGCCGAGGATCTGCAGCGTGAACGCCACGCCGGACGACATGATGCCGGAATAGGCGATCGAGCCCGCCGCGCGCCAGAGCAGCTCCGGCTGCACCTCTTCAAAGAGCAGCATCCCGACGCCGCTGAACACGCCGCTGACAAAGAACTGCAGACACGACAGCTTGACGCCGTCCACCTGCGGCGACACATGGTCGATCAGGAGAATATGGACGGCGTAGACCGCCGCGCAGGCGAGCACATAGAGGTCGGAGCGCTGCAGCTGAAAGCCGCCTTTGATACAGAGCAGATACAACCCGACGACCGCCGTCGCCGCGCACGGCCAGATCAGCGGCCGGATACGCTTGTGCAGCACGACGGAAAAGATCGGCACAAGCAGAATGTACAGCGCCGTGATAAAGCCGGCCTTGCCGGAGGCGGTGCCGCGGTCGATGCCGAACTGCTGCAGCACCGACGCCGCGGTCAGCGCCGTACCGCAAAGCAGACCGCCCTTGAGAAAGAAGCGCTTTTGCGCGGGCGTCTGCGGCGTAAAGGTTCCTTTTTTCTTTTTA
>CAMZEG010000052.1 GCA_947305635.1 uncultured Clostridia bacterium | reverse complement strand
CTCGTTTGACCATATCCACAAACATGTAGCGCGCACCGAGCTCCTTGTAATAGCGCACCTGCCAGCCCCAGAGATTTGCCGCCGTGAAATCGGTTACCGCGTTTGCATGGATCTGCTGCGCCAGCCACAGTCCTGCCTTCATGGACGCTTCGATGCCGCTGCCCATCATCGGCATGGTCATAAACGCGCTGTCGCCCACCGCGCAGTAGCCGTCCGCCACCATGCAGCCGAGCGGTCCGCGCAGGGAAATATGTCCCCACTGTCCGGTTCGCAGCGGAACATCGGAAAAGAAATCGTGGTTGCGATAGAGCGCCTGCACGGCTGCGTCCTTCTCTTCCGGCGAAAGTCCGCCGATGCGCCCCACGAACACGTCCACTTCGCCGCGGTCGTTGAGGTTGCACCAGCTCAGCCCCACACTGTTTTGGTGTTTGATATAGATGTTGCGGTCGGGGTCCGGCGCTTTCGTGCCGGGAGTCCATGCAAAAAAGCCGCGCCACGCTGTCATATAGTCGTCTTTGCCCGGCTGTGCTTGCACCCCGAACAAAGGCGGCACCATGGCGCGAAACGGCGAAAACAGTCCCGACGCATCGATCACCAGATCGAACGGCACCGCTTCGCCGCAGACCCGGACGCCGCACACACGGTTATTGTTCACAACGAGCGATTCGACCTTCGTTTCGAACCGCACGGTCACACCGGTCACTGTGCAGACGTCCGTCAGATGCCGCAGCAACCGTCGCCGGTCGATGGAGATCTCCTCCATCGGTTTGCCCGACGGCACGCGCAGGCTGTTTTGTTCGTCGGGCGAAATGAACAGCCGTTTGCCTTTGTTGGTGTAACAGTCCCGCGGCGGCATCGGCAGACCGCAGGCGTCGAACACGTCAGCGCGGATATCGTCATACCACGGATAGCCGACGGTGTCCGCTGCCTTTTGTTCAAAGACGGTGACCGAAAAGCCCATGCGCTGCAGCTTGCACGCAGCCACAAGTCCGCCGTGTCCGAGACCGATGACGGCAATCGTTTTATGATTCATAAAGATCCCTCACAAAAACAGAAAAGGCACACGGAGCCGTGTGCCTTGATACAGTTGTCAGTTGTTGTTGTTATTGTTCGAGAAGATGTTTCTGCCCTTGAAGATCGGGAGCACGTCGCTTTCATCCTCGTCGGGATCATCAAAGATGGAGGCGGGCTTCTTTGCCGGCGTTTCAATCACGTCGAACTGCGGCGCTGCCGGAGCGGCAGGTGCGGCTGCAGGCGCTGCCGGTGCGGCAGGCTGTTCACCGGTCTGCGCGGCGGTGCGGAAGATATCCTGCGGATTGGTGCTCTGGTTCGCATTTTCAAACGCGGAAACAAAGCTGCGTCCGAATTCCGACGCGCGGAATTCCTGGGAGCCGCCGTTCATCGCGGTGAAGATGGAGCCTTCGCTCTTCGGCTTGGTGGAACGGCTGATAAAGCCGGGATTCGCGTTTTGCGGACGCTGGGTCTGCTGCGGCTGTTGCTGCGCTGGCTTTGCAGCGGCGCCCGGATAGGTTGCGGCGTCGTTTTCGTCGGTGGTGCCGAAGCCCGTGGCGATCACGGTGATGAGCATTTCGTCGCCCATATCTTCGTCGAACACGGAACCGAAGATGATGTTGGCGTCCGGATGGGTCGCCTGGGTAATCAGTTCGCCCGCCTGTTCGATCATGTCGAGCGACATATCCGACGAACAGGTGACGTTGATGATGACGCCGGAAGCGCCGTCGATTGCGGTTTCAAGCAGCGGGCTGGTGATGGCCTGCTTGGTGGCTTCCGCCGCGCAGTCTGCGCCGCGACCGCGACCGATGCCCATGTGCGCACGACCTGCATCCTTCATAACGCTCTTGATGTCGGAGAAGTCGAGGTTGATATAGCCGGGCACCTTGATGGTGTCGGAAATGCTCTTGACACCCTGCCACAGCACTTCGTTCGCTTTGCCGAACGCGTCGCGCATCGAAAGGGACTTGTCGCCGAGGAGCTTCAGGCGCTCGTTCGGGATCACGATCAGGGAATCGACGTGCTTGACCAGCTCGCGGATACCGTCTTCGGCCTGCTGCATGCGCTTTCTGCCTTCGAATTTGAAGGGCTTGGTCACGATACCAACGGTCAGCGCGCCCAGTTCGCGGGCGATCTCTGCCACGACGGGGGCTGCACCGGTGCCGGTACCGCCGCCCATACCGGCGGTGATAAAGACCATATCGGTGGAGCGCAGGGCTTCGGAGATGACGTCGCGGCTTTCTTACGCGGCTTTTTTGCCGACCACCGGGTCGCCGCCGGCGCCCATCATACCGGTCACCTTTTCGCCGATCAGGATCTTATGGGTCGCTTTCGAGTTTTCGAGGATCTGGCGGTCGGTGTTGATCGTCAGAAACTCCACGCCGTACACGCCCGCGTCGACCATGCTGTTGACGGCGTTTCCGCCGCCGCCGCCGACACCGACAACCTTGATCTGGTTATAGGCGGCGTTTTCGTTGTCAATCATGAAGCTCATTTTACTTCCTCCTGTACTTTCGTTGCAGAGCCGGATTCTTGAAAAAACCGACTCGATTGGTTTGGATATTCAAGTCATTATAACATGCATTTCAAAAAAACACAAGAACCAAACGTAAGAACTTTTTGGAAAAATGCATCTTTTTTATGGCAAAACGACCAAAAACGGCGGTCATCCGTCGATCGTCATGGTACCCTCGTTAAAGAAGACGCGGCCTTCAAAGCGGGCGTCGATATAGCCTTTGCTGTTCTGCGAGATCTCGTTTTTGATCACCCCGGCGACCAGCGCGATCTTTTCTTCGAGATCGTTGTTTTCCTTCGTATAGTCGTTGCCGTTGAGGTAGATATTGATCCGCCCGTCGAACTGCACGAGCACCTTGTTCATGTCACCCATCTGCAAAAGATTCGCCGCTTTCAGGTCGTTCTTTTCCAGCTGCGCGATGATCTGTTTCGCTACGTCGTAGCGGCTGACGTTGTCGCCTTCGGGCTTGTAGATGTCCCCCTCGCGGGCTGTCTGCTGCTCAAAGCCCTCGAGCCGGTACTGGCCCTCCTTCGCCTTCTTCTTTTTCAGCGAAAGGACCTTGTCGTTTTCGTCGAGGCAAAGGTAGCTTCCCTTGCCGACGATCAGGTATTTTTCCTGCGCCTGCGTCACCTTCAGCACCAGCGTGTCCGGCAGCTTGTATTCCACCTTCACGCTGGAGATGTACGGCAGCTCTTCGCAGATATCGCGGCTGACTTCGCGCTTGCGGATGCGCAGCATGTTGTCGCCGGTGCGGATGCCGCTCGCGTCGATGATCTGTTCATTGGAATAGATCGACTTGCCCGAGACATTGATCCTGTTGATCGGGGCGCCGTAGGCCACGCAGTAGATCAGCGCGCAAAGCCCGGCGACGGCCATCACGATCACAACGGTGAGTACGGCGCGCAGCTTTTTGTTGCGCTTTTTGCGTCTGGCCTTGCGGCGGCGGATCTCGTCGCGCGAACGGCCGCTGTTCTGTCCCTTTTCAAAATAGGCGTGGTCCTTTTCAAAGCGGCGCTTGTCGTTGTCGTAGGCGCGCTGTTCGCGCTGGATCGTCTGCTGCGCGCGGCGCTGGGTGTCGCGGACAACGGGACGCTGCGCGGCGGCCGGGGTCTCAGCCTTTTGCTGCGCCGGTTTGCGCGCGGCGGTCTTTTTGCGCGCGGTGGCTTTTTTCTTTGCCGGTTTGCGCGACGCGGTCTTTTTCTGCTGCGCCGTTTTTGGGGTTTGCGGCTTATTCGGCGTTTGCAGCGGCACGCCGGTGCTGATCGGCGTCCACGTGTCGTCGGCGCCCGCGTTCCGGCGGTTCGTCTCATCCGCGCTGTAACGGTACGAGCCGAAGGGGGTATTGTTGTTCCGGTTCTGTTGATCCACTGTCGGCACTCCTTTCGATCCGTGCGCCGAGCGTTTGTAAACACGCCTCTATTTTTTCATATCCTCTGTCAATGTGGTGTACGTCGTCAATGACGGTCTCCCCGTCCGCGCCGAGGCCCGCAACGATCAAAGCGGCGCCCGCGCGCAAATCTCCCGCCGCAACGGCGGCGCCGCGCAGCCGCCGAACGCCCTTCACGCGGGCGGTGCGGCCGTTTACGGCGATATCGGCTCCCATTCGCCGCAGGGCGCGGACATGATGAAAGCGGTTTTCAAAAATCGTCTCTTCGATGACACTGACGCCCTTCGCCGTCGCGAGCAGCGCCATCACCGCCGCCTGCGCGTCGGTCGGAAAGCCCGGGTACGGCAGCGTGCGGATCCGGGGTACGGCGCAAAGGCGTCCTTCGCTTTGGATCCGCAGCCGGTCGTTTTCAAAGGCAATGCGGCAGCCCGCGCGTTCGAGCACGCGGATCACCGACAGGTAATGCGCCGGCGCGGTATCGGTGAGCGTGACGTCGCCGCCGGCGGTGCCGACCGCCGTCATGTATGTCACCGCGGCGATGCGGTCGGGGATCACGCGGTGGCGGCAGCCGTGCAGCGCCGGTACGCCGGTGATCAATATCGTTCCCGCCCCAGTCGTGCGGATGCGCGCGCCGCAGGCGTTGAGAAAGCAGATCAGATCGTCGATCTCCGGCTCTCTTGCCGCGCCGCGCAAAAGCGTCGTGCCCTTTGCCGTTGCGGACGCGAGCAATATGTTTTCCGTCGCCCCGACGCTCGGAAACGGCAGACAAAGCTCCGTGCCGCAAAGGCCGCCGGGGGCGAAGCAGCGCAGCGCGCCGTTTTCCGTATGAATTCTTGCGCCGAGCGCGTAGAGCGAAGACAGATGCAGATCGATCGGCCGCATCCCGATATCGCAGCCGCCGGGCGTACAAAGCGACGCGCGGCCGGTCCGCGCGAGCACGGAGCCGAGAAAGACGATCGACGAGCGCATTTCGCGCATCAGATCGTCCGGGATCGCGGCGCGGATCACCGCGCGGGCGTCCACGGTCAGGCGGTCCCCCGCCCGCGTCACGACGCAGCCGAGGTGCCGCAGAATCCGCACGGCGGCACAAACGTCGGACAGGTCGGGGCAGTTTTCCAGTTCGCAGACCCCACTGACCAGCACGCAGGCCGCCAGAATCGGCAGCGCCGCATTTTTGGACCCCTGCACCCGCAGTGTGCCGCGCAGCGGAACGCCGCCTTGTACGATGATTTTTGCCATCAGGCTCCCACCTTTTCTTGGTTTCTGCCTTATCTTATGCAGAAAACGCGAAAAGGTGCGCCGCTGTGTTACGTGTTCGCCTTGTCGGACACGAGGGACAAAATGATGTCCGCGATCTCGCGCTTGGCCTCGGGCTTTGCGCGGCGCAGGGCGTTTTGTTCCATCGCGCGCCGTTTTTCGTCGTCGCCGACGAGCGAACAGAACAGGGCGTCCATCGCTTCGGGGGTATAGTTCTTTTCTTCGAGAATACACGCGGAGTTCTCTTCGACGAGCGCCATCGCGTTATGGTATTGGTGGTTCTCCGCCACATTCGGCGACGGGATCAGGATCGACGCCTTGCCGAGCGCTTCGAGTTCGGAGAGCGAACTCGCGCCCGCGCGGCAGATCACGAGATCGGCGGCGCTCATACAGCGGTCCATGTCGCGGATATATTCGCGCAGCTCCACGTTATCCTCCGCGTCCGGGTCGACGCCGCGTTCGCGCAGGCTGTCCGGCACCCAGAGGCCGAACTGCCCCATCGCGTGCAGGAAATAGAGCCGTTTGTCCGTGTGGTGCGCCGCGATCAGTTCCACCATCGCGCGGTTGATCGTCTCCGCGCCGAGCGAGCCGCCCATCGAAAGGACGAGCAGCTGGTCGTCGCGCACGCCGAGTTCGGCGCGGCTGATCTGGCGGTTTGCTTTGAGCATCTCGCCGCGCACCGGCAGACCGGTCACGGCAACGGGATTCTTCGGTTTAAGATACTGCGCGGCCTTTTCGCTCGTCAGCATCACGCGGTCCACGCGCTTGGCGAGCGCCTTGTTGGTGATGCCGGGATAGGCGTTCTGCTCGTGGATCGCCGTCGGGATGCCCATCTTCGCCGCCATGCGCAGCACGGGGCCGCTGACATAGCCGCCGAAGCCGACGACCACGTCCGGCCGGAACGCGCGGATGCGCTTTTTCGCCTGCGAGGAGGCGCGCAGCAGTTTGAACACGGTCTGGATATCGCGCTTGATATTTTCAATCGTCAGCCCGCGGTAAAAGCCGGAGATGTCGATCGTCGTAAAATCGAACCCGGCCGCGGGGACAAGCTTTGCTTCCATTTTATCTTTCGTGCCGACGAACTGGATCTCCGCGTCGGGGAACCGTTCCCGGATCTCCCCGGCCGCGGCCAGCGCCGGATTGATATGGCCGCCCGTACCGCCGGCGGCAAACATGATTCTCATACCTTTCCTCTCTCCCTTTTCAGCTTTCGTCGCGCCGCACCGCGCATGAGCGCGACACCGAGAGCACGACGCCCATTTCACACAGGATCAAAAACAGCGCCGTTCCGCCGTAGCTGAAGAACGGCAGGCCGATCCCCGTGTTCGGGATCACGTCGGTCACGACGGCGATATTGAGCATCACCTGCAAGCCGACCTGCATCATGATGCCGGTCACGAGCAGCGCCCCGAAGAGGTCGCGCGTGCGCGTGGCAATGATGAAGCCGCGGACGAGCAGCAGCGCGAACAGCAAAACGATCAGCGCGCCGCCGATATAGCCGAGTTCCTCGACCACGATGCAGAAAATGAAATCGTTCTGCGGCTCCGGGAGCCACAGGTGCTTTTGCTTGGAGTTGCCGAAGCCGACGCCGAACGGGCCGCCCGAGCCGATGGCGTAAAGGCCCTGTTCGGTCTGCCAGCGGGTCGTGCCGCCGTAATCGGCCTTGGTCTTCCAGACCATGATGCGCTCATAGCCGTAGTTGCTGATCACTTTGACAAGCTCCGGCTTGACGAAAATCACCACCGCGAGTACCGCCGCCACGGCGATAAACAGCAGGATGAACCACTTTTTGTCGACGCCGGAAATCCACATCATCGAGATGCCGAGCAAGAACAGCAAAATGGTACACGACAGGTGGCTTTCGATCAGCACGAGGCCGCAGAACAGCGCTACGATCAGCGCGAGCAGAATCGTCGCCTTGAGCTTGGTGTCGATGTAGTTGAAAAAGACTTTTTCAAAGCCCGTCAGTCTCGCGATATTCGGACGCACGCGGCGGTTGGTTTTGGTATTGAGTGTTCGATATAGGATACAGATCACATAGGACAGCGTCAGCACCATCACGAATTTCGCGATCTCGGAGGGCTGCAGCTGCACGCCGCCGATTTCGAGCCAGCGCTTGATGTCGTTGTGTTTGATCACGTTCCACACATAGGTGAACATCAGCAAAAAGACCGTAGCCCCGAACGCGATCGGCGTCAGGGCGCTGTTGAGGATCCGGTAGTCGACTTTGCTGATGATCAGCATAGCGGCGAAGCCGAGCAGACCGAACTTCAGCTGGTTATAGAAGTAGGCGTTGGGGCCGTTCGAGGAATGCGCGGCGGCATAGGGATAGGACGCGGAATACAGCATCGTCACGCCGACCGCGAACAAAAACATCACGAGAAAGACGAACGGCACGTCAAAGCCGCCCGTCTGGAACAGACTGGCAAAAAAGCCTGTCTTCTGTTTTGCGCCGCCGTCGCGCCGCTGCGGGACTCTGTCCGCCATGGTCCTCTCCCCTCCCGTTTTCGGTTTTTCTTACTGTGTCAGCGTCAGCTGCATCAGCAGCACGCCATTGAGGCAGCCGAGCAGGCTGATCAGCGTAAAGACGAACACGATCTTCTTTTCGCTCCAGCCCTTCATCTCCAGATGGTGGTGTACGGGCGCCATCCGGAACACCTTGCGGTGGAACACCTTGATCGCACCGATCTGGATGATATCCGACAGCGCTTCAATCACATAGACGATGCCGACCGGCAGCAGAATCAGCGGGCAGTCGAGCGCATAGGCGAGCGCGACGATGATACCGCCGAGGAACATCGAGCCGGTGTCGCCCATCATCACCTTCGCCGGATAGCGGTTCCAGACGAGGTAGCCCGCGCAGGCGCCGGCGAGGGCCGCGCCGAGGATCGAAACGGAGGTGTTTTTCTGCAGATACGCCATCACGGCGAACGCGACGCCGACCGGAACGGTGACGCTGCCGCAAAGGCCGTCGATTCCGTCGGTGAAGTTGACGGCGTTGACCGCGCCGTAGATGACGCAGGCGCCGAAAACGTAGAAGAAAATCATGCCCGGCACGGAATCAAGGCTGACGCGGCCGAAGAGCGGGATCAGCATCGAGCGGCTGCCGGAAAGCTGCAGCGTCGTCAGATACGCCACGATCACAAGCAGCTGCGGGACGGTCTTCTGCACTTCGGTCAGACCGAGGTTGCGCTGCTGTTTGACTTTGATATAGTCGTCGGCGAAACCGACAAGGCCGAGGCAAAGCGCCAGCAGCAAGCCCGCGTATAGCTTTGCGCGTTCGCTTGTCGCGACAGCGGTGATCTCGTTGAATGCCGGCGTGCCGGTCATCCGGCAGATGAGCAGAGAAACAAACGCCGAAAGCAGGATGCCGATGATGAACATCAGACCGCCCATCGTCGGGGTGCCCTGCTTGCGCGCGTGCCAGCGCGGGCCGATATCGGTCAAAATCGTCTGGCCGAACTTCAGCCGGTGCAGCGCCGGAATCAGCACAAAGCCGAGCAAAGCCGTTGCGGCAAACGAAACGGCGAGGGTGATCACAATCAAGAGGACGGTGTTCATAGAGACATCCTTTCTGTTCTCATCATTCTTCTAACAACTGCCGGACTACAGCGCGTTCATCGAAGGGAACGGCGCCTTCTGCCAGCTGCATGGTGGTTTCGTGTCCTTTGCCGCAAAGCAGGACGAGGTCGTCTTCCCGTGCCTGCCGCAGCGCGAGGGCGATCGCTTCCTTGCGGTCGGGTTTCAAAAATAAAGGCGTTTTGCTGTTCCCGACGCCCTGCAGGATATCGTTCATAATCGCGTCGGGGTCCTCCCCGCGCGGGTTGTCGCTGGTTAAAATCACAAGGTCGGCATTACGCGCGGCAATCGCGCCCATCTCGGCGCGTTTGCCTTTGTCCCGTTCGCCGCCGCAGCCGAAGAGGAGGATCAGTCTGCCTTTGCAGACGCGCCGCAGCGTCAGCAGCACCTGCCGCAGGCTGTCGGGCGTGTGGGCGTAATCGATCATCACGCGAAACGGCGTGTCGGTCTCCAGCAGCTCCATGCGGCCCCTGACAGCGTGGAACGAGCGCAGCGCCGCCGCGCTGTCTTCAATCGAAACGCCGAGGGCCTGGGCCGCGAGAACGGCGGCCATGGCGTTTTCCACATTGAAGCGGCCGAAGAGATGGAGCTTGACGCGGTGGATGAAGCCTTCGCTGACGAGGGCGAAATCCTGTCCGTCGTCGAAGTCGCGCAGACTCTTCGCGCTGAAGGTCGCGTCGTCGCCGCGCAGGGAATAGGTCACGACCTTGCCGCCGCAGGCGTCGATCATGTCTTGCGACGCGGGGTCGTCGCGGTTGATCACGGCGGCGTCGCACTGCTTGAACAGCTTCTTTTTCGCGTCGCGGTAGGCTTCCAAGGAGCCGTGGTAATCGAGATGCTCGCGCGTCAGGTTGGTGAAGATCCCGACCCGAAAGCGCAGGCCATAGAGTCGTTCCTGCGCAAGGCCCTGCGAGGACGCTTCCATCACGCAGATCTCTTTGCCGCGCTCACTAAGTGCGCGGAATGTGCGGTGCAGCGAAAAGGCGTCGAGGGTGGTTTTCCCGCCCATGTCTTCGCTGTTGGTCACGGTGGAAAGCAGCGCGGCTTGGTTGCCGTTCATCTGCAGAATGTGGTGCAGCATGCTCGCGACCGTCGTTTTTCCGTTGGTCCCGGTGACGGCGACGAGGGCCAGATTCCGGTCCGCTTCGCCGAAGAAGCGGCGGGCCAAGATGGCGTATGCCTGTCTCGTGTCGGGCACAACAATGCAGTCGTCGTCCAGCGGCTTTGCGGCGATCACGGCGACGGCGCCGTTTTTCCGGGCCGCCGCGGCAAATTCCGCCGCAGCGTCGTGGCAGACGAAGAGACTCCCCTGTTCGCAAGCACGGGAATCGTCGCAGATCGACCGGATCTCTTCGTCCGGGCCTTTTAACGTCCTGTCAAGCGTTTGCAGCAAAAGGGAAAGCTTCATTGTGTCCTCCAACCACAGCAGATCGTTTTTCAAAGTGTCAGTCGTCCATGTTGGCGGTTGCCTGGAACTGGACGGTAATGGTCGCGCCGGCCTGGATCTTCGTCCCTTCCGGTATGCTCTGTTTCACAGCCGTCGCGCCGGCGGCGCCGGACGGGCCGGAGAAGTTGACGTTGAGGCCGAGCGACAGCGCGGTCTGTTTGACCGACGACGCCGTCATGCCGATAAAGGACGGCACTTCGACCTTTTTGATCTCGGCGTTTTCGGTATAGACCACGATCACGCCGTTTTCGCCGATGCTCTGGCCGGCGGTCGGCACCTGGG
Organism: uncultured Clostridia bacterium; assembly: GCA_947305635.1. Lineage (GTDB taxonomy): Bacteria > Bacillota > Clostridia > Oscillospirales > Acutalibacteraceae > UBA6857. The sequence goes on along the minus strand of CAMZEG010000052.1, from coordinate 2,451 downwards.
AGACGACCTTTTCGCCGTCGCCGATGATGCGCAGTGTCAGCGACGCTTCCTGCGCCTTCTGGCGCGCGCCGGAGAGCGTTTCCCCGATCAGGGAAGGCGTCACGCGGCTGACTTTTTTCAGCTCGTCCTCGGTGTACTGCGGTTCCACGTTCAGATATTTGAGCGTTTCCTCCAGTACTTCCTTCGCGATCGGCGCGGCCAGCACGCCGCCGCCGCGGTAGTTTCCGGGCGGTTCGTCGACGCCGACGAGCACCGCGATCTGCGGGTCGTTCGCCGGGGCGAAGCAAAGGAACGAGGCGATGTAAAGCAGGCGGTCCGCGCCGTTTTCGGCGTCGAGCTTTTCACTCGTCGCCGTCTTGCCGGCGACGCGGTAGCCTTCGATATAGGCGTTTTTGCCGGTACCGCCTTCGACCACGGCTTCCATCATCTGGCGCACAGTGGCGGCGGTGCCTTCGGAGATCACCTGGCGTTTGACGGTCGGCTCGGTCTTCGAGATCACGTTGCCGTCCTGGTCAAGGATGCTGTCCACGATATACGGCGTCATCAGCTTGCCGCCGTTGGCGATCGCGCAGCCCGCGGTGATCATCTGGATCGGGCTGACACGGAACGACTGACCGAACGAGGTACTCGCGAGGTCGACGGTCGTCATCTTGTCGAACGGGTGATAGACGGGATAGGCTTCGTTCGGCAGATCGATGCCGGTGCGCTCGGTAAAACCGAACGCCTCGAAGTATTTGTTGAACGTGTCCTTGCCGAGCCGCTGACCGATGCTGATAAAGAACGGGTTGCAGGAATTCATCAGACCCTGCGTCAGCGTCTGATAGCCGTGGCCGTTGCGGTTCGCGCAGTGGATCACCGTGTCGCTCGCCACCTGATAGGCGCCGTTGCAGGTGTAGGTCGTGTTGAGGTTGACCTTGCCCTCCTCAAGCGCGGCGGCGGCGGTGAAGATCTTGAACGTGGAACCGGGCTCGTATGTGCTGGTCACGCAGAAGGAGTTCCACTGCTCAAACAGCTTCTCCGAAAGCTTGGTCTGATATTCGTCGGTGTCCTTGTATTCCTCCAGCTCCTTGACCGCGTTCTGGTCAAGCAGCTCGCGCGGGTTGTTGAGGTCGAAGTCCGGCTTGTCGCTCATGGCCTTGATCGCGCCGGTGTGGACGTCCATCACGATGCCGTAGACGCCCTTGGCTCTTGTGTTGTTGAGCGCCGAGGTCAGCGCGTTTTCCAGATAGTGCTGGATATTCTGGTCGATCGTGAGTACCGTGCCCTTGCCGGATTCGGCGTTGAAGATCGTTTCATAGCTGGAATCGAGCGACTGGCCCTGCGCGTTCTGCGCGGTCACGATCCGGCCGACCTTGCCCATCAGCGTATCGTTGTAGTATTTTTCCACGCCGGAGACGCCGTTGCCCTCCGCGTCGGTCACGCCGATGATCGTCGAGGCGAAACCGTTGTCGGGATACATACGCAAGAAGTCCGGCTCATAGGAGAAGAACCGGCTCGGCTGTACCTTGTCCTTGGTTCCGCTGCCGTATTTGTACTCCTCTGCAAAAACGGCGTCGAGCGCGAGACGCTGGGTCGCCTCCACCTTTCTCTTGACGCGGATGTAGCTCTTGTCGTAGGAGCGCAGCATCCGCACCACTTCCCTGCGCTTCATTTCGAGGATCTCGGCCATCCGGGTGCCGAGCGTCTTGGTGAACTGCTTGAGCACGTCGTTGAGCACGCTTTCGTCCACGCGCTTCTGGAAGTAGTCGTAGATCGATTTGCCCGAGGCGCAGAGGATGAACGCGGAGGAGCTGGTCACGAGCACGTTCTTGTTGCAATCGTAGATCGTGCCGCGGTTCGGATACAGCGTCGTGTCGTACAGCTGGTTGGCCTCCGCCTTGGAACGGTATTCGTCGCCGTGCGCAAAAATAATGTACCCGACGCGCACAAAACCGAGCAGCAGCATGCACGTCAGTGTGACGCCGATGATCTGCCGTACCCGGATTTTGAACGACAGGGTACTCTTATCCCTTGCCTTATTTTTCGGAAATACCGCCATACGTTCCTCCCGTGCCGTGCCCTTTCACTTCCCCCGTGAATAGGCAACTCGGCGGATCGCCCCATTCCCGCCGGAATGAAACGTCCGCCCTGTTTCTTTGGTGTTTGACTGTTCAGGCTGTAATGTATATGCCGATGAAACGTGAATTATCAGTGGCCCGTCTTGCTTTGCGAAACGAGAACCTTGTTGCCGTCCTCCAGATCGAGATAGCTTTCGCCGCTGTCGACGAGCTTGACGAGCCCGAGCTTCTGCGTGGCGATCTTGTCGATGTTGTCCGCGCAGATCAGCTTGGAAAGCTTCTGCTCCAGCACGACGTTGGCGTCGATGTAATCGGACAGCACCTTTTTCATGTTGTCCAGCTCCTGCCGGCTGTCCGCCAGGGCAATATTCATGCGCTTCTTCTCCTTCCGCCG
>CAMZEG010000051.1 GCA_947305635.1 uncultured Clostridia bacterium | reverse complement strand
ACTGCCTGACCGTCGGCTCCGTCATGCGTCCCGTGACCGACAGCCACAAGGTCTCCCGCGCGAAGCTGTCCTATCTCATTGACGCGACCGCCGCGCCGGTCTGCATCATCGCGCCGATCTCCTCGTGGGCGGCGGCTGTTGCCGGCTTTGCGAAGGACGCCGGCGCCGACAGCGGCATCGGCCTGTTCGTCAAATCGATTCCCTTCAACTTCTACGCGATCCTCACCATCGTCATGATGATCTTCCTCGCCGTCGCGAAATTCGACTACGGCCCGATGAAGAAGCATGAACGCAACGCCATTGAAAACGGCGACATCTTCACCAGCGGCACGAAGCAGGCTGTGGAGGATATGGAAATCAACTCGAAGGGCCGCGTGATCGACCTCATTCTCCCGGTCATCGTCCTGATCGCGTCCTGCGTGGTCGGCATGATCTACACCGGCGGCTTCTTCGAAGGCGCGTCCTTCATCGACGCGTTCTCCGACTCCGACGCTTCCGTCGGTCTCGCCCTCGGCGGCGGCTTCACGCTCGTCGTGACCGTGATCTACTTCATCTGCCGCCGCGTGATGAAGTTCAAGGATATCATGGAATCCCTGCCCGCCGGCTTCAAAGCGATGGTCCCCGCGATCTTGATCCTTGCCTGCGCCTGGACGCTGAACTCCATGACGGGTTCCCTCGGCGCGAAGATCTTCATCTCCCAGCTCATCGAAGGCTCCGCAGGCTCCTTCCAGGCGTTCCTGCCGGCGATCATCTTCGTGATCGCGGTCGGCCTGTCGTTCGCGACCGGTACCTCCTGGGGCACCTTCGGCATCCTCATCCCGATCGTGCTGTCCGTCTTCTCGGCCGGTGAGCCGATCACCATCGTTGCGGTCTCCGCCTGTATGGCCGGCGCCGTCTGCGGCGACCACTGCTCCCCGATCTCCGACACCACGATCATGGCGTCCGCGGGCGCGCAGTGCGACCACATCAACCACGTTTCGACCCAGCTGCCCTATGCGCTGACCGTGGCCGGCGTTTCCGCCGTCGCCTATATCATCGCGGGCTTCGTGAGCAACTGGCTGATCGTGCTGCCGATCGCCATCGTCCTGATGATCGCGACCCTGTTCGTGATCAAACTTGCGACCGCGAAGAAAGCGTAACAAAAAAAGCCGCCTGCGGGCGGCTTTTTAGCTGTTAGCAGTTAGCAGTTACGGTTAGTACGCGCTATAATAATCAATGAAAAAAAGCAGGGTGCCGTGCGGCATCCTGCTTTACTAGGCACTAGGCACTGACCACTAGCCACTGTAAACAAAAAAGCGTCGCATGGCGCCTTTTGTTTACCCGATCCGATGACCGTTCTTGATCTTGATGTTCGCGATCGCGATCTTCAGCGCGCCGGACATCTCGTCGCCGTCGAAGCTGACGTTCGCTTCAAAGCCGAGCTCTCTGCCGGCCGGGGTGAGCAGTTTGCCCTTGCCCTTGAGCCCGTTGTCGCCGACCTCCTGAATCGTGTCGAAGCGCAGCTTGACTTTTTCGAGCTGGGGCGGAAGCTGGATATCAACGGCATATTCGCCGTTGTTGTCTTCGATCGTGACGAACACGTCGCCGCTGAATTTGAGAATCTGGATATTGACGGAACCTTGCCATTTGCCGATGCCGATCATGGAAATCATCCTTTCGTTTTTTCTTCATCATAGCGCATTCTGCCGCTTTCTTTGTTAATAGAGTGTAAATAATGGAACGCGGAATATTAAAATATCTTAAAACAGATTGACGGCGCTTCCAGGACTCGGTAAAATGGAAGCAACACGAAAGAAAACAGGAAAAGAGGTTTGTATCATGGCAACCAGAAGACCGCTTGACGAAGACGAATTTCGCAGCTATGAGCTGAAATCGGACGAGACAAAAGTCAGCGCGCGCTCCCTGATGAAAGGCGCGGGTCTGACCGACGAAGAGATCTACCGGCCGTTCATCGGCATCTGCAACTCCTATTCCAACTTTTTCCCCGGCCACTCCAATCTCGACAAGATCGGGCAGGCCGTCAAGGACGGCGTCCTGATGGGCGGCGGCACGCCGGTCGAATTCGGCACCATCGGCATCTGCGACGGTATGGTGATGGGCACGGACGGCATGAAGTACTCTCTGCCGAGCCGCGAGCTGATCGCGGACAGCGTGGAGACGATGGCGAAGGCGCATATCTGCGACGCCGTCGTGCTTGTCTGCGGCTGCGACAAAATCATCCCCGGGATGATCATGGGCGCGCTGCGGCTGGATATCCCGTTCATCGTCGTGACCGCGGGTCCGATGCTGCCCGGCCATTACAACGGCGAGCGCGTCGACGTCCAAAGCATCGCGGAATGCGCGGGACAGGTCATTGCCGGTACGCTCGACAGCGACGTCTACTGCGCGTATGAGGACGAGGTCTGCCCGACCTGCGGCTCCTGCCAGGGCATGTTCACCGCGAACTCGATGGCGTGCATGACCGAAGTGCTCGGCCTGTCCCTGCCCGGCACCGGGACGATCCCCGCCGTCAGCGCGAAACGCTACCATATGGCGAAGCGCTCCGGCATGCGGGCGGTCGAACTCGCGAAGTACGACTTCAGGCCCTCCTCCTTCCTGACGAAGGAATCGTTCTTCAACGCGATCAAGCTCGACATGATGCTCGGCTGCTCGACGAATACGGCGCTGCATCTGCCCGCGCTGGCGCACGAGATGGAGATCGATATCTCGCTCGGCGACTTTGACCGGATCGGCCGCGAAACACCGCATCTTGTGAAGCTTTCTCCCTCCGGCCCGCATCTGATGGTCGACCTCGACAACGCCGGCGGCGTCTCCGCCGTGATCAGACAGGCGATCGATCAGGGCGTCCTCTGGGGTGAACAGGAGACGGTCACGGGCAAAACCCTCGCGGAGAACACCGCGAACGCCGCCGTCAAAGACCGCAGCGTCATCCGCAGCTTTGACGAGCCCTATTCGCCGGAAGGCGGCCTAGCCGTGCTCTACGGCAATCTCGCCCCGCTCGGCGCCGTGATCAAAACCGCGGGCGTCGACCCGAACATGTTCGAGCACCGCGGCCCGGCGAAGGTCTTCAACAGCCATCAGGAGGCGCTCAACGCGCTGATTTTTGGCGATATCGTCCCCGGCGACGTGGTCGTGCTGCGCTATGAGGGCCCGAAAGGCGGCCCCGGCATGCAGGAGATGCTGATGCTGACGGCGCTGATGTGCGGCATGGGAATGGACAAGGACATCGCCCTTGTGACCGACGGACGGTTCTCCGGCCTGTCGCGCGGCGGCGTGATCGGGCACGTTTCGCCCGAAGCGGCGCTCGGCGGCGCGATCGCGCTGGTGGAAAGCGGCGACATCGTCTCCTATTCCATCGCGAACCGCACGCTGACGCTCGAAGTCGACGACGACACGCTGGCAAAGCGCAGGGAAGCGCTTGTGATCCCGGAATGCCCCGTCCGGAAGGGCTGGCTCGCGCGCTACGCGAAACTGGTCGGCCCGGTTTCCAACGGTGCCGTTCTGGAGTAAACCGGGTTGCCGCATTTCGCGAAGAACAAAAAGAAAAACAAAATCTGCATGAAAAAACAGGATGCACTGCTTTGGTGCATCCTGCTGTTTTATTCTTTGAAATTACTGCTTCCTGTTACGGACAGCGCCCGCGACAGCAAGCACGACGCCGTACAGTACGCCGGCGACCGGCCAGACGATCCAGCTGCGCTGCCAGTCGTCCGTGATAAAGCTGTAAGCAAGATAGCCCGCCGTGATCAGACACCAGTAGACGCCGGAGACGGTCTGGTTGCGCTTGGATTCCTGCTTTCTGCTGCGGGTGTAATCGCCCTCTTCCAAAAGGATCGCGTAGCTGCCGCGCCGGATCGCCGCGCGCAGGATCATCCAGACGCCGCTTGCCGCGAAGACGAGCGTGCCGACGACCGCCGCCGCGTAATGGAAATCGGTGAACGCGGCGTTTTCATCGCTGAAGAGGAACATCGTCGTGAAGATCGGAATTGCTGCGATCACGCACAGGACGATTCCGACCGTGAGCTGCGCGACGAAATCGCCGTTTTCCTTGTCGCGCCGTTCGCGGACAAAGCCGGACACGCCGTACTCCGTTTCAAAGCCTTCCTGATTCAGGTATTCATACGGTTTGCCGGAAAGGGCGGACACCACAAACAGCGCCACCGCGCCCCCGACCAGAATGATCAGCGCCATCAGCCCGAGGCCGACCGCCTGCTGCTCGGTGAGCGCGAGCATTCCGCTGTCCTGCGCGGCCGCGAGAAGGATCAGGACGATGGGGGAGAGGATGCACAGCAGAACGCCGAGTGAAATCCGTTTTGCGGCGGCTTCGCGGCAGCGCAAAAACGCCTGCGCTTCGGCAAGCGACACCTTGCGCAGCGGCGCGCCGGCGTCCTCCGGAAGCGGTTCGCCCCGGTTCGGCTCTTCGCCGAGCTCGTCTTTTAAAAGGTAATCGGTCGAAACGCCGAAGACCTCCGACAGCAGCAGAATGCGGTTCATATCCGGGACGGACTGCGCGCTTTCCCATTTGGAGACCGACTGGCGGCTGACTTCCAGCCTGTCGGCAAGCTCCTCCTGCGACCAGCCGTTTTTCTTGCGCAGTTCCACGATTTTATCTGCGAGTATCATTGCAACATGCTCCTTTCGCTTTTTGCTTTTGCACCTGTATCATACCACGAAACGCGGTTGCAGACAAGCGAGCGCGCTTGGAAATTGCGCAACCGGCGGTTGCAACTGCGCGCCTTTTTCAAAAAGCAGCGCCGCGCGGGGCTTTGCGCGGCGAATATCTTATCTCCCCGCGAATGTCCGCCTGCACAGTTCGGCGACCAGCCGGATCAGCTGCACAAGCGGGTGCAGCGGCGCGGCGGCGTTTCTGCTTTCGCCGAAGGTCAGCGTCACGTCGAGATCGCCCGGGGCGCTGTAATCGTCAACGAACCCGCCGGCAAGCGTTTCAAGCAGCGCCAGCGCCGTCTGTTCCGCGAGCTGCCGCGCCCAGCCGGACGTTTGCAGGGACGACACGGCTTTTGCGGCGTCGGTTTCAATCTCCATCGCGCGGGCGAGCAGGCGCAGCGACGTTTCGTCTTGCTCGCTTCGGATCGCGGTCAGCACCGCGCCCTCCAGACACCGCAGCAGCAGCGCGGCGTCCGCTTCGTTGCCCGCGGCGTCCTCGTCTCCGTGGAAGAAGCCGTACATCAGCTTCGCGGCGACCTCATACGGCTTTTGGTACGCGCTCTGCGGCACCGCAATCTGATACGGGGCGAGCGCCGCTTCGATGCTCGGGCCGCTGCCGCTGTCGTAGATGTCCTGCCCGATCGCCGCGCCGAGCCGTGCCATGAGCCGCTCCGCCGCCGCGTAGGCTTTTGTGCCTTCCCTGAGCTTGAACCAGCGGGCGATCCGGTTGACAGAGCCGACGTTCCGGTTCAGCCATTTGCAGACGCCGCTGACAAAGTAGTCCTTCGCGTAGCCGGGAAAGTCCGCGGCAAGCGTTGTTTTCTGCGCATCCGTCAAGTAGTCCGGCAGCAGAGAAGGGTCGATGCTAGTAATGTACCGGCTTTCGATCTGGACGCTGTTCTGGCCCATCGTCAGCACGCGGTAGGTGTTCGGCGAAGCGGTCAGCGCGCCGGTCTGGATATCATAGAGCGTGTTGCCGCGGTCGGTCACGGTGGAGGAGATATCGTTGGCGTGGATGTGCCCGGTCAGCACCGTGCGGATGCCGTGATCCGCGAACCACGCGGCAAAAATCCTCCAGTTGTCGATCATCGGCTGCAGCTCGTAGTGCGGCAGCAGACTGTGGTGCATCATGGCGATCAGCGTTTTGCCGTCCCGTTTTGCCTGTTGTACCTGCGCCTTGATCCAGCGGAAGACGCCGGTGCTGAGTTTGCCGTCGTCCTCGCCGTAGATGCAGGAATCGATCGCGAGCAGGCGCCAGTCTCCGTCCAGATCGACGGCATAGGAGGCGGATTTGTCGTGGCGGGCGAGCGCCTCGCGGTAGCCGAAGTCCGCGTAGATCTCCCGGAACTCCTCCATGGAGATTTTGTCGTCACTGCTCTCGGCGGCGCAGTCGTGGTTGCCGACGATCACGAAAATCTGCTTGCCGCTTGCCGCTTCCGCTTTGCGCAAATACTCCGCGAACGCGAGGTGCGACTGTCTCTTGCCGCAGGTCAGATCGCCGGCGATCAGCAGATACGGCGCGTCGGACGCGGTGAACGCCCGCAGCAGCGCGGCAAGGATCGCCTCGGACTCATAGTCCATCTGTCCCTGCGTGGACGCGTAGCCGAAGGTTGCGGGGTCGAGCATGTATTCCGCGTAGGTGTCGCTGGTCTCGCCGAGATCCGCCGCGCACCGGAAATGTGTGTCCGCCGCGGCCATGAGCTTGAGCGGCGACGACGTGCAGCGCGCGGTCAAAGGAACAGCGCCGACGGCGACGCACACCGCCAGCAGGCAGGCAAAGAGGCGTTTGATCCGGTTCTTCATCCGCGATTTTCCTTTCTGTATCAATTCTGGTTCTCATTATAGCATATTCGTCTTTCCGGTTCAAGCCTTGATAGCCGCAAAGCCGGAAAAGGGGAGGGCAGTGTCTTTATCGGAAAGTATAGACGGCGCGGCGGTTTCGTGGTATAATAAAAAAGCAAACATTTCGTACAGGTGAGGGGAGAGTATCATGCTGACAACGATTCAAAACAGCGATCTGACCGTGACTGTCTGTGACCGCGGCGCCCAGCTGCAGTCAATCCAAAGCAGCGACGGCACGGAATACCTCTGGCAGGGCGATCCGGCCTACTGGACGAGCCGCGCGCCGAACATTTTTCCCTATGTCGCGCGGCTGACCGAGGGCAAGTTCTACTATCAGGGCAACGTCTACGGCTTCGGCAACCACGGCTTGGTGCGGTACGCCGATCTGGCGGTGGTCGACGCCTCTCCGGACAGCGTGACCTACCGGCTGGAATCCGACGAAGACACGCTGCGGCAGTACCCCTTTCCGTTTCGCTATACGATGCGCTATCAGGTGCAGGGCAAGCGGCTGCTGATGCAAACGACCGTTGAGAATACCGGCACAAAGCGGATGTTCTTTGCCGTCGGCGGACACCCGGGCTTCAACGTCCCGCTGGAGGACGGCCTTTCGTTTTCGGACTACTGTCTGGAGTTCGACGAGCCGGCGGAGCCTTACCGGTTATTGCTCGCCGATTCCGGCGCGGTCACCCCGGGGCAGGAACGCTATCCTTTAGAGGACGGCAGACGCATCCCGCTCGATCACAGTCTCTTTGACCACGACGCGATCGTTCTGCACCACACGGCAAAGACCGTCGCGCTCAAAGCGAAGGGCGGCCGCCGCGGCGTCACGGTGTCGTTCCCGGACTTTCGCTATGTCGGCTTCTGGCACAAGCCGAAGACCGACGCGCCCTATGTGTGCATCGAGCCTTGGACCTCGCTGCCGTCGAGGGAGGGGATCATCGAAAATCTGGCGCTGCAGTCCGATCTGCTGCATCTTGATCCCGGGGAGAAGTATAAGACCGAGTGGTGGATTGAGATTGCGTGATAAAAAGAATACGATGACTAAATAGTTAAGCAATAGCCGTCATTTTGATCTTCGACAAAGCTCTTCCAATCGACACGAATGAAGATCTCGCGGGAAGGATCCAGTTTTGCTTTATACTCAGGCTTTACCCATGCTACGTCTGCAATTGGCAAATCAACGCCGTCAGCAGTTGCCATGAATTCTGTCATGGGAACAGCCGTTGCTGTACAGACACCAATACCCACAAATCCGCATCCAGCAATATGGCAGTACACGATATCGCCTTCTTGGAGCCAAATCCAATGCAAAAAACTAAAAATGTCGATAACCCCTTTATTTACAAGGGATTGCGGGGCTCTGAAAAACAAAAAAGCAGCCGAAAATCGACTGCAATTTTTGGCGGAGAGTTAGGGATTCGAACCCTAGGTACTTTCGTACACAGCATTTCGAGTGCTGCACCTTCGACCACTCGGACAACTCTCCATTGCCCAAAGATTCTATCAAAAAAACGCGCAGTTGTCAAGGCGTTTTCGGTTTCTTTTTCGGTTTCGGCTAAAAAACTTGCTGGCGCCGCGCGGCGGGGCGGCAGTCGGGGGCAGCGCCAGACGTTCCCCGCGCCCGGAAAAGAATTAAAAATCGCGGATTTCTCTTGACTTTTTGCGCGTTCGGTGAAATAATGAAGAGTAAGATGAAAGGGGGATTTGACCATGTATCGAACCATGCGAGACCTTTTACGCAACCTCTACCGCCTGAACCGGTCGCTGTTTCGGTTGTTTTTCCGCGGCCTGTAAGCCGCTTTGAATCGGAGGAATCCTTATGTTGGACACAATCACCCGACAGGCGCAAAGCGCGATGTCGGAACTGTTGGAAAAAGCGAATCTGCAAGCGGGATCTCTCGTCGTCGTCGGCTGTTCCACGAGCGAAATCGGCGGCGGCATGATCGGCCACGCGTCCTCGCTGGAGCTGGCCGAGGCCGCCTTTGCGGGACTGTACCCCGAGCTGCAATCGCGGGGTCTGTTCCTCGCGGCGCAGTGCTGCGAGCACCTCAACCGCGCGCTGATTGTGGAGCGTGAAGTCGCTCTCTCGCGCGGGTACGAGATCGTCACGGTCGTCCCGAAGCCGAAGGCCGGCGGTTCGTTCGCCACAACGGCGTGGGCCAATTTCGTCGACCCCGTCGCCGTGGAATTCGTGCAGGCCGAAGCGGGGCTCGATATCGGGCAGACGCTGGTCGGGATGCACCTGCGCCATGTGGCCGTTCCGTTCCGCCTCGGGACAAAACGGATCGGCGAAGCGGTTGTGACCGCCGCAACGACCCGCCCGAAGTATATCGGAGGCTGGCGCGCCCAGTATGAATGATTTTTAAAAAGCTTTTTTGCAAAAGCTTTCTGGTATGCTGCGGCCGGCGCGCCCGGTATGAATAAGACTATTGTTTGAAGGAGTATTTGCCATGGCTGTCAAGAAATCCTATATTGTCGGCGGCGCGATCGGCGCGGCCGCGGCGGCAAACGCGGTACACGCCGCGCTGTTCCGCCCCAAAAAGACCGAGGTCGCCCCGCTGCCGCAGGAGACTGTCGACCTCGACCGCTACCGCAAGCATCTGTCGCAGGCGATTCAGATCAAGACGATCGCCAACCGCGACATGGATCTTGTGGACTGGTCGACGTTCGACGCGCTGCACGCGCTGATCGACGAAAGCTACCCGCTGATCCGCGAGGAGCTGGAAAAAACGATCATCCCGCCGCGCAACCTCGTCTACCTTTGGAAGGGTACCCGCCCCGATCTCGACGCGATCGCGCTGCTTGGGCACCAGGACGTCGTCCCTGTCTCGAGGGGTACGGAGCAGGACTGGGTGCATCCCGCGTTTGAGGGCTATGACGACGGCGAATACATCTGGGGCCGTGGCGCGCTGGATATGAAGAACCATGTGATCGGCGTGCTCGAAGCCGTGGAATCGCTCCTGGAGGAGGGCTTCCAGCCGGAACGCGACGTCTATCTGCTCTTCGGCGACAACGAAGAGGTCGTCGCGAACGACAAGAACGGCGCCCGCGATATCATGAACTACCTCAAGGACAAGGGCGTCCGGCTCGACTGCGTCCTCGATGAGGGCGGCGCGATGCTCCCGGTCGACGTCAAGGGCGTAATCAAGAACAAATACCTCGCCGGGATCGGCATTGCCGAAAAGGGCTATACCGATATCGAGATCTCGGTGCCCGCGAAGGGCGGCCACTCCTCGGCCCCGCCGAAGCATTCCGCGGTCGGCGAGCTGGCGAACGTGATCCGCGACCTCGAAAACCACCAGTTCAAAGCGGCGTTCAACGCGAACATGAAGCTGCTGATCGAATCCGTGTCGCGCAACATGACCTACCCGGTGCGGCTGCTCACTTGCAATGTCAAGGCGCTGTATCCCGTGCTTTTGCAGGTCTTCAAGCTGATCCCGCCGGCGGCGTGTATGGTCCGCACCACAACGGGTATCACGATGACGAGCGGCAGCCCCGCCCCGAACGTGCTTCCGCAGCGCGCGACCGCCACGGTCAACTTCCGCTCGATGCCGGGCACGACCACGGAAGATCTGGTTTCCCACATCAAGAAGGTCGTCCGCAACAAGGACATCGAGGTCAACGTCCTCAACAGCAAGGAAGCGAGCACCTTTTCTCCGCTCGATTCCCGCTCGTTCAAGATCATCGAGCAGCTGTGTCTGGCGATCGAGCCGCGCTCCATCGTCGCGCCGTATCTCGTGATGGGCGGCACCGACGCCTGCAACTATGAGCCGATCTGCGAAAACATCTACCGCTTCGGCCCGTTCCGCGCGGACATGTCTTTGATGATGCTCTGCCACGGCACGAACGAGCGCATCCCCGTTTCCTGCATGGAGGACGGCCTGCGCTTCTTCAAGAATTTTGTGAGATTGGCGAGTGCTGAATAAGTCGACAGTCGACAGTCATCAGTCGACAGCAAGGCTCCCCCTCCGGGGGAGCTGTCTTTGTGCGCAGCACAAAGACTGAGGGGGCTGCTGTCAGCGGTTTGTGACACGGCACTTCATCCTTCCAAATTATCTCCCGCAGATACTTGCATTTTCCGGCGTTCCGTGCTAAAATACAATTGTGGAAACCCATCTGAAGGAGGAATTCTTATGAATAATACAATGAGAAAACTGCTGGCGCTGCTGCTGGTGTTCTGCCTTACGGCGGTCTATGTGCCGATGGCGGTGCAGGCGGCGGGCGACGGCGACGTGCAGGTGACCCAGGAAGAACCCGAAACAGAACCCGCGGAGCCGACCCTTGACGAGATCAAAGCGGCCGCGAAGCTGGAACTGAAGAACTACAAAAACGCGGGCGATTACCGTACCGCGCAGCAGACTGAGCTTGCCAACGCGATCAGAGACGGCGAAGCCGCCATTGACGCCGCGGAAGACGCCGACGCAGTCGCCGCCGCAGTGGCAGCGGCCAAGGCTGTGATCGACACGATCAAGACCCGCGCCGAGCTGACCGCGATCGACAACCAGGCGGCCGCGAACGAGGTCATCGCGCTGATCAACGCCATCGGCACCGTGGACGACAGCTGGGATTGCGAAAAGAGAATCCGCGCCGCGCGCGAAGCCTATGACAATCTGAACGGCGCGCAGAAGGCGCTGGTCACCAACAAGGACAAGCTGGAGCAGGCGGAAGCGGCCTTCTCGGCGCTGCAGGACAAACCCTGCAAATACTGCGGCGAGATTCATGACAGCTCGCTGGGCGGCGGTTTCAAAGCGATTCTGCACTCCGTCCTCTACTTCCTGCTGCACCTGATCGGCAAACGCTGAGCTTAGACAAAAGCGACACCCGTCTTCGGACGGGTGTTTTTCTTTTCGCTGTAAGCTTCCGACTGACGACAGAGAAGATGCACCGCATGGCGCCGCTGCGCATACCATACTGCGGGAGATGATGCTATGCTGCTCGCTTTGCTGACGGCGCTCGGCGTCGGCGGCGCAACGATTGTCGGCGCGGTCTGCGGCTTTTGCCTCAAACGGGTGTCGCAGACGTTTCAGTCCGTGACGCTGTCCGCGGCGGCGGGGGTGATGCTCGCGGCGGCGACGGTCGGGCTGCTGTTCCCGGCGCTCGAAAAGGGCGGCGCGTGGAATACCGTGCTGGTGCTTGCGGGTGCGGTCTGCGGCGGGCTTTGTCTCAACGGCTGCGACCGGCTGCTGCAGCGGCGTGATCCCGCAGGCGGCGAGCGGCAAAAGCTGCTGCTTTTTGTCGCGGCAATCGCCATCCATAACCTGCCGGAGGGCCTCGCCGCCGGGATCGGCTTCGGCGCGGGGTCAACGGAGCTGGCGCTGACCGTCGCGCTCGGGATCGCGGCCCAAAACCTCCCCGAGGGGATGGTCGTGATCGCGCCGCTGCTTGCCGCCGGGTTTTCGCCCGGCAGGACGCTGCTGATCGCCTGCGGGACGGGCGTGACCGAAATTGTCGGCACGCTGCTCGGCTACTGCGCGGTGTCTCTTTCTCCGGTGCTGCCGTTCGCGCTCTCGTTCGCGGGCGGGTGCATGGTCTATGTCATCGTCGACGAGATGCTCCCGCTGTCGCACCGGGAGGGGAAGGTCGGCGAAAGCTACGCGTTTCTGCTCGGCTTTTGCGGGATGCTGATCGTGAGCGCCCTGCTCGCGCAAGATTGACGCGGGCGCGCAATTGTGCTATACTGGAACCAGCAAACAAAAGGAGGCGTTTTTCATGACCTTTCTGAAACGCGTCATTTCGGCGCTGGTTTCGTTTTTGATGCTCTTTTCCGCTTCGGCGCCGCATACGTTCGGGCTGCCGCAGAAGGCAAGCAAGAACACGGTCGACATGAGCAAGTTTGTGCTGACATGGCAGGACGAGTTCGACGGGAACGAGCTGGACCGGAACAACTGGGGCTTCGAATGGTGGGTCACCGAGAGAAAAGGCGGCTACTGGCACGACGACATGGTCTCGGTCGAAGACGGCAACCTCGTCATCCGCGCGGAGTACAAGGACGCGCCGCTTGAAAACCGCTATTATGATGATTGGCACGACGTGATCGACTTCAAGCCCTTCAAAGCCGGCTATTACTCCGGCATCGTTACCACGCGCGACAAGTTTGAGCAGTGTTACGGTTATTACGAGGTGCGCTGTATCCTGCCCGCCGCCTACGGCCTCTGGTCGGCGTTCTGGATGATGAACGAGGGCGTCTTCAACGTCGACGGCTCGGGCGAGGACGGCACCGAGGTGGACGTCTTCGAATCGATGTACTACAAGGATCACTGGTGGGGCGCCGGCGACGCGGTCGTCACGGGCATTCACTACGACGGCTACGATTCCGCCACGCACAAGGGCGATTCGATCGGCAAGTTCTTCATCGAAAACGACCCCTACAGCGAATACAACACCTACGGCGTGGAATGGAACCCGGACGAATACATCTTCTATATCAACGGCAAGGAGACCGGGCGGCTCTCAACGGGCGGCGTGAGCGACAACCCGGAATACATGCTTTTGTCGGTCGAGGTCGCGGGGCACGACGGTATCGCCGACGCGGACCGCCACGGCACGGGCAAGATCACCAAAACGCCCGAAGAAAACTGGCCGGTGGAATTCAAGGTCGACTATGTGCGCGTGTACCAGTACAAGGACCTGCTTCCCGAACTTGGTGAAATCGTTCTGAAAGATAGCTGATTGTGTAAAGAAAAAGGACCTCTCGGAAGGTCCTTTTTTTCTTAGCGTATTGACGCTTCCAAAGGCGGAAA
>CAMZEG010000050.1 GCA_947305635.1 uncultured Clostridia bacterium | reverse complement strand
GACGCGCTCAAGACGATCGGCTTCACCCTGACCGTCAACGATATCGCGCAGGCGAGCGATCTGTACGCCTCCTATCAGAGCGGCACTGCTGAAATCTGGTGCGCGGCCTGGGGCGCCACGAGCGATCCGGATATGTATCAGATCTATCACAGCAAGGGCTCCACGAACTATTACGGCATCTATGATGACGAACTCGATCAGCTGATCCTTGACGCGCGTAAGTCCAGCGACCAGACCTACAGAAAGGGTCTGTACAAGGCTGCGATGGAAATCGTGATGGATTGGGCTGTTGAAATTCCCATCTATCAGCGCTCCGAAGTTTACACCGTTTCCACCCAGCGTGTGAAGGTCGACACCCTCACGCCCGATATGACCCCGTATTGGAGCTGGATGAACGAAGTCGAGACCATCGAAATGAACTAAGCACTTCCCTATGCTTCTGCGGGCAGGGCAACCTGCCCGCAGAACCCGTTGCTACCGTAATGTGGAATGTGAAATGTGGAATGCATACACAGGTTTCGGTTTTGTAATTCCACATTCCAGATTCCACATTCCAAATTGAACCCATGGAGTGATTCTATGCGAAAATTCATTCTCAAACGTCTGGCGCTGTCGGTGCTGATCCTGTTCTGCGTCACCTTCATCATTTATCTGCTCATGCGGTGCCTGCCGGCGTCGTTCGTGGAATCGCGCGCGATGCAGCTGGCTGTCGCCCCGGGCGCGAAGCCTTATGAGGAGTGGCTGGCGCAGCTCAACGCGATGTACGGCCTGGACAAGAACATCATCCTCGGCTATCTGGGCTGGCTGAAGGACTTCTGCACCGGCAACTTCGGCGATTCCTGGAAGTACACCGTGCCCGTCATTGAAAAGTTCAACGACACGGTCTGGCTGTCGTTCATCATGGGCGCGATCTCGTTCTTCTTCGAAATCATCATCGCCGTTCCGCTCGGCGTGATTGCCGCGACGAAACAGTATTCCCGCACGGACTACGCGATCTCCACCTTCGCGCTGATCGGCATCTCGCTGCCGTCGTTCTTCTTCGCGACGCTGCTCAAGCTCTTCTTCTCGGTCAAGCTCGGCTGGTTCGACCTCGTGGGCCTTGTCAGCCGGAACTATACCCAGCTGACGCCCTTCGGCCAGTTCATGGACAAGGCGCACCATCTCGTGCTGCCGATTCTGACGCTGACGATTGTTTCCATCGGTTCGCTGATGCGTTATGTGCGCACGAACATGCTCGAGGTGCTCAACGCGGACTATATCCGCACGGCGCGCGCCAAGGGTCTTTCGGAGCGCAAGGTCATCTATCACCACGCGTTCCGCAACACGATGATCCCGCTGGTGACCATCATCGGCGGCTCGCTGCCCGGCCTGTTTTCCGGCGCGCTGATCACCGAGCAGCTGTTCGGCATCCCCGGCATCGGCTACGCGTCCTTCTACGCGATGGTCATCGGCGACATCCCGTTTTCGATGTTCTACATGACCTTCCTGGCCGTGCTGACGCTGCTGGGCAATCTGCTTGCCGATATCCTGTACGCCGTGGTCGACCCGCGCGTACGCATCGCTTAAAGGAGGGCTGACAGATGAAAGAGAAAAACGATCTCAAAAAGAACGCCGCTCCCGAAGCGAACGAAGCCTATTCGCTCAACGACGACCGCCGCGTCAAGGTGCTCTCCCCCGGCGCGCTCGTGGTCAAGCGCTTTTTCCGCAACACCCTTTCCGTGGTAGGCCTTTGCATCATCATCGTCATGTTCATCTTCTCGTTCGTCGGCGGCCTGATCAGCCCCTATCAGGAGGACGAGATCTTCTACACCTACACGGACATGAAAAAGAACTATGTGTCCGCCACCAAGAACGACGTCTTCCGCTATCAGACGGCCGAAGGGCAGTCGTTCAGCTCCACGCTGCAGGCGAAGTTCCAGCTGGCCTATAACCAGAAGAAGGACGTCTTCGACTATCAGGGCGTGTCCTATCTGGTGGAAGAGCTGGGCGAAGACCTCTATGCGATCTCCGCGGACGGAACAGAGCTTGCGATCGCCTACAAGGACATCGTGAACGCGGCGGACGACACGTCGCCCGTTCCCTACGCGTTCAAGCGCGCCGCACTGGTCGCCTATGCCAACCACGAAGCCCGCTTCGCCCTCGACGGCAAAACCTACAAAGTCAGCGAAGACGGCGACGTGCTGGACGGCAAAACGAACGTGGCCTATATCAGCCGCTTCATCGTGCAGGCGGCGGAGCCGGGTCTCAACATTACCCGCGCGTTCAAGGATAAGCTGGAAACCGCGCTGGACAACGGCGACGAAGAGTTCCGCTATACCGACGAAAGCGGCGAAGAAGCCGTCTACGCGCTGGAATACCGGCCCGATTCCAAGACCTGGAACGTGCTGCAGGATAAGAGCACCTTTGTCAAGGACACCTACGGCGCGCCGTCGAAGGCGCACCCGCTCGGCACCGACGGCAACGGCATGGATATGCTCACCCGTCTGATGTACGGCGGCCGCGTGTCGCTGGTGATCGGCTTCATCGTCGTGTTCATCGCCGCGTTCCTCGGCATTCTGTTCGGCGGTATCTCCGGCTATTTCGGCGGCTGGGTCGACAACCTGATCATGCGTATCGTCGACGTGTTCTACTGCATCCCCTCCACCCCGCTGATCATCATTCTCGGCGCCGCGATGGACGCCATGCAGGTGGAACCGCGCATCCGTATGCTCTATCTGATGCTGATCCTCGGCTTCCTCAGCTGGCCGGGCATCGCCCGTCTGATCCGCGGCCAGATCCTCTCGCTGCGCGAGCAGGAGTTCATGACCGCCACCGAGGCGTGCGGCATCAGCGTCCGCCGCCGGATCTTCCACCATCTGATTCCGAACGTGATCCCGCAGCTGATCGTCATCTGCACAATGGATCTCGGTTCGACCATTCTGACCGAAGCGACGCTGTCGTTCCTCGGTCTCGGCGTCAAGTTCCCGTTTGCCTCCTGGGGCAATATCATCAACGACGTCAACAACTCGTTCGTCATGACCAACTACTGGTTCATCTGGATCCCCGCGGGCATCTGCCTGCTGGTCTCCGTCCTCGGGTTCAACTTCATCGGCGACGGTCTGCGCGACGCCTTTGACCCGAAGATGAAACGCTGAGAAAGGAGACGATACGGATGGCAAGACAAAGAAACGAAGGCTACCTTTCCGCGAAGGAATCGCGCCGCATCTCGCGCGAAAACCGCCGCGTGACCAAGGCGTTTGAACAGCAGCACAAGCGCAAGAACGTCCCCGAAAGCGAATACGCAACCGTGATGCGCGACCCGAACAACACGATCGAGATCGACGATCTGCACACCTATTTCTACACGGACGTCGGCACGGTCCGCTCGGTGGACGGCGTGACGTTCAACGTCCCCGCCGGCAAGACGATCGGCGTTGTGGGCGAATCCGGCTGCGGCAAATCGGTCACCAGTCTGTCGATCATGCAGCTGTTGCAGCGGCCGCAGGGCCAGATCGTCCAGGGCGAAATCCGGCTGAATCTCGGCGACAAGGCGATCGACGTTGCCAAAACGCCGACCGAGGTGATGCAGCACGTCCGCGGCAACTATGTGTCGATGATCTTCCAGGAGCCGATGACGAGCCTCAACCCGGTCTTCCGGATCGGTGAGCAAATCAACGAAGTGCTCGAGCTGCACAACGAAGAAGGCAGAACGAAGGAACAGATCAAGGCGCGGACGATCGAGCTGCTCGAGATGGTCGGCATCGCCAACAGCGAGGGCGTCTATAAGATGTACCCGCACGAGCTGTCCGGCGGCATGCGCCAGCGCATCGTGATCGCGATGGCGCTCGCGTGCAACCCGAAGCTGATCATCGCCGACGAGCCGACCACGGCGCTCGACGTGACGATTCAGGCGCAGATCCTCGATTTGCTGCGGCAGCTGAAGGACCGCATCAACTCCTCCATCATGCTGATCACCCACGACCTCGGCGTGATCGCCGAGATGGCGGACTACGTCGTCGTCATGTACGCCGGCAAGGTGGTCGAACAGGGTACGGCGCAGGAGATCTTCTCCAATCCGCGCCACCCCTACACGATCGGCCTGATGGCGTCCAAGCCCGTCGTCGGCAAAAAGGTCGAAAAGCTCTATTCGATCCCCGGCAAGGTGCCGAACCCGGTCAATATGCCGGACTACTGCTATTTCAAGGACCGCTGCGAAATGTGTCTGGACTGCTGCAGCGGCGCCTATCCGAAAGAGATCAGTCTTTCCCCCACCCACAAGGTGAGCTGCTACCGCTATTACGATGAGAACAAGGAGGGTGAAACCAATGGCTAAAGCGAAACAGATTGACGCTTCCTTCACCCCCGTCACGCCCGATGAGCAGTACATTCTGCAGGTCAACGCGCTGAAGAAGTATTTCCCGATCAAGGACGGCATGCGCGTCGTCGGGCAGGTCAAAGCCGTCGACGGCGTCACGTTCAACCTCAAGCGCGGCAGCACGATGGGTCTCGTCGGCGAATCCGGCTGCGGCAAGACGACGACCGGCCGCACAATTTTGCGCCTTTACGACGACAAGACCGCCGGGCAGGTCCTCTTCAACGGCAAAGAGGTCTATGACCTTTCGCAAAAGGAACTGCGCGCGCTGCGCACGAAGATGCAGATCATCTTCCAGGACCCGTTCTCGTCCCTGTCGCCGCGTATGCCGGTCGGCGAGATCATCGGCGAAGCCGTCCGCGAGCACAAGCTTGTGCCGAAGGCGGAGTTCAACGACTATATCGATCAGGTGATGGACAACTGCGGTTTGCAGCCGTTCCACCGCCAGCGCTATCCCCATGAGTTTTCCGGCGGACAGCGGCAGCGTATCTGCATCGCCCGCGCGCTGGCGCTCAACCCGGAGTTCATCGTCTGCGACGAGCCGGTCTCGGCGCTGGACGTGTCGATCCAGGCGCAGATCATCAACCTGCTCAAGGAGTTGCAGGAAAAATACGAACTGACCTATCTGTTCATCTCGCACGACCTTTCCGTGGTGGAGCACATCTCCGACGCCGTCGGTGTCATGTATCTCGGCTCGCTTGTCGAATACGGCTCCACGGAGGACATCTTCCGCAACCCGCTGCACCCCTATACGAAGGCGCTGTTCTCCGCGATCCCGATCCCCGATCCGACGATCAAGATGAACCGGATCGTGCTCGAGGGCTCGATCCCCTCGCCCGCGAACCCGCCCAAGGGCTGCAAGTTCCACACCCGCTGCAAATACTGCATGGAGCGCTGCAAGCAGGAGACGCCCGTCCAGCGCGAGATTGAACCCGGACACTACGTTGTCTGCCATCTCTATGACGAGGAGGGCGCCGCCGGTGAAACAGCAGAAAACGTATGACGATGACGACGGCAGAACGATTGCCGACATGAGCGGCGTACAGCGCAGCAACCTCTTTTTGCCCCGCAGTCTGAAAAAGAACGGCACCTTTTCAAAGCAAGAGGAGCAGCCGGACGACGCGACGCAGGAACAGTTCACGAACCGGCAGCGGCGCATCGCCGTCGGCGGCGCGCTGACCGCCGCGCTGCTGATCGCCGGCGCGTTCATCGGCGCGGGCGCCATCGTGATCGCGCTGCTGACGTTCATCTGGCAGTAAGGAGTGACGGCCATGTTCTGCAAGAACTGCGGCGCGAAGACAAACGTGCGCAAAACGCGGTGCCCGGTCTGCGGCGCCGACCAGAGAAAGCGCCGCCTGTCGTTCTTCAGCCTGCTCGCCGTGGCGCTCGCCTGCGCGATGTTCGCCGGGGTGCTGACGTTCGGCTATGTGCTGCACAAAGGCAGCCCCGCGGCGCTGACACAGCCGGACGCCTACACGGCGCAGCCGACCGCGGAGACGGACGCCGAAACGGTCTATGTCACCCACGCGGGGACGAAGTACCACAAAGACGGCTGCACGCATCTCAACGACACGAAGCTGAAGCTCTCCCGCGCGGAGGCGATCCGACAGGGATACGAACCCTGCGCTGTCTGCTTCCCCGAAGAAGAAACAACACCATAAAAAAGAACGCATGGCAAACCATGCGTTTTCTTTTTGCAAAAAAAGAAATGCGCACTTTCGGTGAAGTGCGCCATGCGTGGAACGGTTCAGGCCGCGCGGTCGCGGACCTCGCGGTCCTCTTCGCGCTTCGCCAGTCTGTTTTCCTGAAACAGCAGCGAAATGCACCAAATGCTCGCCAGCGCAACGATCGTATAGATCACGCGGCTGACGATCGCGTCCTGTCCCCCGAAAATCCAGGCGACAAGATCGAATTGGAACAGACCGATCAGACCCCAGTTGATGCCGCCGATGATGGTGAGCACCAAAGCGATTTTATCCAGCATCTTCCTTCACTCCTTTGCTTGCGAGAGGATCATCCTCTGCAGATAGTATGGAGCAAACGTGCGGGATTATACATCCCTTTTATAAATCGCAGGTCATCAGACAAGAGCCCGCCACCTTCTGGCGGATCGTAAAGCCGTTGCGCAGATAAAAGCGGACGGCGTTTTCGTTTTTGGCGCCGCAGGAGAGCATCACGCCCGGACAGCCCTGTTCGCGCAGATGCGCCTTGAGCGCGTCCATCAGGCGCGTGCCGACGCCCTGATGCCGCGCCGCCTCGGAAAGGTCGATATGCAGATGCGTCGGGTAGCGCCGCGCGTACAGCCCGTGGACGAACATCTCGCCGCGCACGATTCCGAAAAAGTAGGGGCCGAGTTTGTCGCATTCCGGCTGGAAGAAGCGGCGGAAGCGGCGGCGGTAGGTCTGGAAATCCTTGGCGCAAAGGATATAGCCCTGCGCCGTGTCGGTCTCGTCCGCGGCGACAAACACGCTTTCCGGTTCGCAAAGCGCGTAGTAGTCGCAGAACATCAGATATAAAAAGGCGGTGGTCTTTTCGTCGTTCTTTTTGAAGGACGAAGTCTCCAGACAGATCTCGCGCAGCCGCGCAAGGTCCTTGTCCTGATACGGCCGGATGGTCATCATGCCTCGTTCCTCCATAAGCGCTGTTCGGACGCCGATACGCCGCGCGCGCCGGCTTCCAGCGCCATCGCGACGTCCGCCCGCTCGCTGACCAGCCCGCCGACGATGACCGGCACGTCCAGCTGCTGCGAAAGCTGTTTCGTGATCCGCGGCATGATGCCGGGCAGAATCTCGACCATATCCGGACGGATCAGGGCGCAGGCCTTGACCGTCGTCTGAATCGACATCGAATCGATGATGAACAGCCGCTGTACCGTCAGCAGACCGAGCTCCTTCGCCGCCTTGAGCAGGTTGTTTTTCGTGGAGATGATCCCGTCGGGCGCGATGGTCTGCGCAATATAGCGCAGCGCGACCGCGTCGCGGGCAAAGCCGTCGATCAGATCGACGTGCAGAAAGATCATCTTGCCCTTTTCCTTCGCCCGGCGGACGATATCCTGAATATTAAAGATGCTGCCGCACAGCAGAAAGATCACGCGGCAGTCGGCGTCGAGCGCCGCGTCCACCTGCTCCGGCTTTTTGACCGCTGCGATTACCGGGTATTCCTGCAGCTTTTTCAAAAACTGTTCCTTCATGTTTTTGTCCTTTTTCCTTTCGCAATCAGCCTTCGAGCGCGCGGGCAACAATGCTGCGCAGTTCGTCGGCGCCGTCCCCTTTCAGCGCGGAGAACGGCACAACGGGGATCGCGCCGTAGCGCGTGATCGCTTCGCAGTGCGTCAGCAGCATCCTTTCGCGCTCCCCTTTGTTGAGCTTGTCGCACTTCGTCAGCGCCACGGCGCAGGGAATGCCGCTGTCGCGCAGAAACGCGAGCATCTGCGCGTCCTGGTCGCTCATCGGGTGGCGCATATCGATCAGCTGCACGACCAGACGCAGGTCGCGCCCGGACGTGAAGTAGCCCTCCACAAGCGAAGACCAGCGCTGCTTTTCATCAAAGCTCACCTTCGCGTAGCCGTAGCCGGGCAGATCGACGAAGCGGCAGCCGTCCAGACGGAAAAAGTTGACCGTGACGGTCTTGCCGGGGACGGCGCTGACGCGCGCGAGCGCCTTGCGGTTCAAGAGCCGGTTGAGCAGCGACGATTTGCCGACGTTGGACCGGCCGGAAAACGCGATCTCCGGCAGATCGGACGCGATCAGCTGCTCGGGCGTGCCCGCGGCGCATTCAAAAACGGCGTTGTCAAATCTCATAGCGGTTCCTCACTGGGCGATGGAGTTGCGGCTGGGTTTGCCCGGCGCGGGCGCGGCCGGCGGGATCGGCTCCGCCTTCGCGTTTACCGGCTCCGGCAAGAGCGCGTAGCGGAACACATCTTCGAGCCGGTCGACCGGCAGGAATTCCACGTTCGCCTTGACGACGGGGTCGACCTCCCAAAGATCGCTTTCGTTCTCCTTGGGGATCACAACGGCGCGGATGGCGTTGCGGTAGGCCGCCATCGTCTTTTCCTTCAGACCGCCGATCGCCATTACGCGGCCGGTCAGCGAGATTTCGCCCGTCATGGCAAGGTCTCTGCGCACCGCGCGGCCGGTCAGCGCCGACAGCAGCGCCGTCGCGATCGTGACGCCGGCGGACGGGCCGTCCTTAGGCACGGCGCCTTGCGGGACGTGGATATGGATATCGCGTTCCTTGAACACGCGCGGATCGATCCGGTAGCGGGCCGCGACGGAGCGCACATAGCTCAGCGCCGCCTTGGCGGATTCCTTCATCACGTCGCCGAGCGAGCCGGTCAGTTCCAGCTTGCCTGTGCCGTCCATCGTGACGGCTTCCACCTGCAGCAGTTCGCCGCCGACACTCGTCCAGGCAAGGCCGTTCACGACGCCGACGAGGTCGGTCTTCTGCAGCAGATCGTCTTTATATTTCGGCGGGCCGAGCATCTCTTCGAGCAGGGACATGTTGACCGTCAGACTGCGTTTGCCGCTCTTTTTGAGACGCACCGCGCCCTTGCGGCAGACGGCGGCCAAAAGCTGTTCGAGCCGCCGCACGCCCGCTTCGCGGGTATAGCCCGCAATCAGCAGCCGTAATACGTCGTCATGGACGCGCAGCTTTGCGGCGGTCAGGCCGTGCAGCGAGAGCTGCTTTTTGAGCAGGTGCCGCTTCGCGATCTGGAACTTTTCCTCCGCGGTATAGGACGGCAGCTCGATCACTTCCATCCGGTCATACAGCGGCGCGGGAATCGTCGCGGCGTCGTTCGCCGTCGTGATAAACAGCACGCGGCTCAAATCGAGCGGGAATTCGAGAAAGTGGTCGCGGAAGGTGTTGTTCTGTTCGGGGTCGAGCGCTTCGAGCAGCGCCGAGGAGGGGTCGCCCTTGTAATCGGCGCCGAGTTTGTCCACCTCGTCAAGCAGCATGATCGGGTTCATCGAGCCCGCCTGCGTCAGCGCCGCGGCGATCCGGCCCGGCATCGCGCCGATATAGGTCTTGCGGTGGCCGCGGATCTCTGCTTCGTCCCGGACGCCGCCGAGCGACATGCGGACGTATTTTCGTCCCATTGCCTCGGCAACGGAGCGCACGATCGACGTTTTGCCGACACCCGGCGGGCCGACGAGGCAGATGATCTGCGCCCGCGTCTTGTCGGTCAGCGCGCGGACGGCGAGCATTTCAAGAAAGCGCTCCTTGATCTTTTCCATCCCGTAATGGTCGCGGTCGAGCACGGCGCGCGCGTTATCGAGGTCAAGGTTGTCTTCGGTATAGCGGTTCCACGGCAGCTCGAGACAGGTGTCGAGATAGGTGCGGATCACGTTCGCGTCCGGCGACGTGCTCTGCATCTTGCCAAGGCGGCTGCTCTCCTTGAGCAGCTTTGCTTCGATCGCTTCCGGCAGACCGAGCGAGAGAATCTTTTCGCGGTAGATCTGCGCTTCGCCGATCCCGTCCTCGGTGTCGCCGAGCTCGTCGGAGATCGCCTTGAGCTGTTCGCGCAAGTAGTATTCGTGCTGGTTCTGGTCCATCGCGTCCTGCACCTTCTGGTCGATCTGGTCCTCGATGCGGAAGATCGTCATCTCGTGCGAGAGAATCGCGCACAGCAGCTCGAGCCGCTTGATCGGGTTGAGCTCCTCGAGCACCCGCTGGCGGTCCTCAAAGTTCGCCAGCGCGTTGCCGGCGATGAAATCGGCGAGGTGGCCCGGGTCCTGGCTGAGATAGACCTCGAGCGCCACGTCCGGCGCTTTCTTTTCGGTCAGCTCGATGTATTCTTCAAAGATTGCCTTCGTCTTGCGGATCAGGGCGTCGACATAGTCGGCGTTCGCGGAACGGATCGACGTGCTGCGCCGCTCCTTGACGTCGGAGACGAGGTAGGCGTTGCCCTTGATAAAGTCGGTGATCGCGGCGCGGGAGACGCCCTCCACGATCACGCGGGCGCCCTTGCTGTCCGGCGACTGCACGAGCTGCTTGATGTTGGCGATCACGCCCATGTCATAGAGATCGGCGCGGTCGGGGTCTTCGACGGCGACGCTGCGCTGGGTGACAAGAAAGACCTTCTGCCCGTCGCGCACAGCGGTCTGGATCGCCCGGATCGACTTGTCGCGGGCAACCTCAAAATGCAGCCGCATCCCGGGGAAAACCACCACGCCGCGCAGCGCGACGGTCGGGAGCGATTTATAAATCAGATGTACTGCCATAGTAGCACTCCTTGCTTTTTTGTTGCGTAGAAAAGTATTATACTATACTTTCGGCAAAAAATCAACCGTCGTTTTTATCCTGTCGGCGGGCATGATCAAAGAGGAGACCGCATATACATCTGGAAAAAACAAAACGGAGCTGATCGCCTTGATTTTGAGATTCAGAAAGATCCACGCGCTGGCGGCGCTGACGGTGCTGTTGGGCGTGCTGTTCGTGTTCGCGCTGCGCGCCGACCCCACGCGGCAGACGCTTTCGGCCCCGCAGACGCGGCAGCTGCCGATCGTGATGTATCACCATGTGCTTCCCGACCTGTCCCGCGCGGGACGCTATGTGCTGCCGGTGCGGCAATTAGAGGAGGATCTGCGGTTCCTGCAAGCATGCGGCTATACGAGCGTCACCGTCGACGATCTCGTGGCGTTCGTGCGCGGCAAGCGGGATCTGCCGGAGAAAATCGTCATGCTCACGTTCGACGACGGCTACCAGAGCGCGGAGGATTACGTCCTGCCGCTGCTGGAAGAAACGGACATGAAGGCCGTGCTGGCCGTCGTCGGGCAGTTTGCGCAGACCTACACTGACAGCGGCGACACGAACGTCCGCTACGCCTGTCTGTCGTGGGACGCGCTGCGGCGCCTCAAAGACAGCGGCCGGTTCGAGCTGCAAAGCCACACCTATGACCTGCACAAAAGCGAAACGAACGGCCGCCGCGGCCTTGCGCAAAAGCGCGGCGAAAGCGAGGAAAGCTACCGCGCGATGCTGACGGCGGATCTTTTGAAAAACCAGGATGCGATCCGAAGCCACACGGGCGCGACCCCGACGGCGCTCGTCTACCCTTACGGCGCGTTCAGCCCGGCCACAACGCAGGCGGCAAAGGACTGCGGCTTTCTGGCGACGCTGACGTGCGAGGAGCAGATCAACACGGTCACGATGGGCGATCCGGACTGCCTGTACAGCCTCGGCCGCTTCAACCGCCCCGCCGGAAAAGGCAGCGCGGCGTTTTTCAAAAAGCTCGGGATTGCGCCGGCGGAAAAGACTTGACAAACATCTATCTTCTGACTATAATATGAAATTGAATTTCAGTTTCATATTAAAGGAGGGCGATGACCTTGCCCGGCAACGAATATCAGACGAAGCAGCGGCAGAGCCTGCTGGACTGTTTGCGCGCCAACAGCGAGCGCGCGCTGACGATTGACGAATGGACGGCGCTGCTGCACGCGCGGGGCGAAACGATCGGCAAGACGACGGTCTACCGCTGGATGGACAAGCTTGTGCAGAGCGGACGCGTGCGCAAATTCACCGCAGGACGCGGCGAAAGCGCCACGTTCCAGCTGATGGAGCCGCATCGCGGCTGCGAGAGCCACCTGCATCTCAAATGCCTTTCCTGCGGCAAATTCATCCATCTGGACTGCGACGAGATGGAGGGCGTCAGCGAACACGTCCGCGCCCACCACGGTTTCCAGATCGACAACCGCCGGTCGCTGCTGTACGGCCTGTGCGAAGACTGTCTCAAAAAGGAGAAGGATCATGGCGCTGATTGATTGCAAAAACGTTTCGCTCGGCTATGAGAACCGGATCGTCGCGCAGGATCTGACGTTTCAGGTGAACAAAGGCGACTTCCTTTGCGTTGTCGGAGAAAACGGCAGCGGCAAAAGCACGCTGATCAAGGCGATCCTCGGTCTCAAGGAGACCGAGAGCGGCCACCTGCACTACGGCGACGGACTGACCGCGAAGCAGGTCGGCTACCTCCCCCAGCAGACGACGGCGCAGCGGGATTTCCCCGCGAGCGTCTTTGAGGTCGTGCTGTCTGGCTGCCTGTCCTCCAAGGGACACAGCATCTTTTACAGCCGCCAGCTGCGGCAAAAGGCGCGGGACAACCTTGAAAAGCTCGACATGCTCGCGTTTCAGAATCACTGCTACCGGGAGCTTTCCGGCGGTCAGCAGCAGCGCGTGCTGCTCGCGCGGGCGCTTTGCGCCACGGGTACGCTCCTACTGCTGGACGAACCGGTCTCCGGCCTCGATCCGCTCGCGACGGCGGAATTCTACCGGCTGATCCGCCGGATCAACCGCGACTACGGCATCACGATCATCATGGTCTCCCACGATCTGCGCGACGCGCTGGACCTCGCGACGCACATTCTGCATATGAAGGGCGACGGCGCCTTCTTCGGTACGAAGAAAGCGTATCTTGAGAGTGACGTCTGCCGCGCCTTTACGGGAGGTGAGGACCGTGCCTGAAACGCTCTCGTTCTTGTTCACCCATGCGTTCATGCTGCGCGCCCTCGCCGTCGGCAGCCTGATTTCGCTTTGCTGCGCGCTGCTCGGCGTCTCTCTGGTGCTCAAGCGGTTTTCCATGATCGGCGACGGCCTGTCCCACGTCGGGTTCGGCGCGCTCGCGATCGCCTGCGCCGCCAATATCGCGCCGCTGTATTTCTCGATCCCGATCGTCGTTCTCGCCGCGTTCGCGCTGCTCGCGATGAACGAAAAAGGCAAGCTCAAGGGCGACGCCGCGATCGCGCTGATCTCCACGGGCGCGCTCGCCGTCGGCGTGATGGTCACGTCGATGACGACGGGCATGAACGTCGATATCTATAACTACATGTTCGGCTCCATCCTCGCGATGAGCCGCGCGGACGTCGTGCTGTCGGTCGTGCTGTCCGTCGCCGTGATCGCGCTGTTCTTCGTGTTCTATGACGAAATCTTCGCCGTGACGTTCGACGAAAGCTTTGCCAAGGCGACCGGCACGCGCGTTTCAGCCTACAATATGCTGC
>CAMZEG010000049.1 GCA_947305635.1 uncultured Clostridia bacterium | reverse complement strand
AGTTTGATAATTCTCATTCCTGCGCCCTCCTTTGTGCCAGTTACTCTTTCAGCAGCGACGCGACGGGTTCGAAGCCCTCGCCCCTTTTCGCGCTGACCGGGAAGATCACAATAGCCGGATTGAGCGCTTTCGCCCGTGCCGACGCTTTTTCCACGTCGAAGTCGAAAACCGGCAGCGTATCCATCTTATTGAACAGCAGCACGTCGCTGACAGAGAACATCAGCGGGTACTTGAGCGGCTTGTCGTCGCCCTCCGGCACGGACAGCAGCATCATGCGAAGATCCGCGCCGATCTCGAATTCTGCGGGACAGACGAGGTTGCCGATGTTTTCCAGAAAGATCAGGTCAAGCCCGTCGATTCCCATCGCGTCGAGACCGCGTTTCGTCATGTCCGCGTCCATATGGCAAAGCCCCGCAGTGTGCAGCTGGATCACGCGGACGCCCGCTTCCTGCATCGTTTTGGCGTCAACGTCGGAATCCACGTCCGCTTCCATCACGCCGATGGCACAGTCGTCTTGCAAAAGGCGGATGAGATTCAGCAACACGGACGTTTTGCCCGCGCCGGGCGAGCCCATCAGATTGACGAGCAGCGCGCCGCTTTCCTGCATCTGCGCGCGTGTCTCCGCGGCAGCCGCGTTGTTATCGGCAAGCACGCGTTCCTTCGTCTCCATGATTTGATACACGGCGACCCCTCCAGTTCAAATGATTACGTTTTATTATAGTGCTTTCGTCCGCGGCTGTCAAGAAAGCAACGGCCGTTTTTTGCTGATCTCCGGGCACTATTTTTCTGAAACACTTGACAAAAACATTCTTTTTTTGCTATCATTATTAAGGAATATTATACAATAAGTTTGTGTAAATTCCTGACAACGCAAAAAGCATATCACGCAAAAAGGAGAAATGATATGGCAGATAAAATGTTAGGCTACGCGCCGGAATGGACGTACGACGATTCCATCCCCATGCGCGAGCCGATTGTCAAACTCGGCAGAATGATCACCGACCGAATCCCCATCGTGCTCGGCTTCCAGAAAATTACGAAGCAGGACCCGGAATACTGGGCGGTCGCAACCATCTGCCCCACCGACGAGATGGCAGAAGTCGCCATGCGGATGAAGAAACGTCACCCGCGCACGCTCGACGACATGAAGAAGCTTGTCAAGGACATGGGCATGACCGAGGAATACCTGCTCGGCCTGCTCGAGCAGATGAGCGAAAACGGTCTGATCGAATGGAACTACGAAAACGAGCAGCACGAAAAACAGTGGGTGCTGCCGATGTTCGTGCCCGGCTCCGGCGAGTTTTCCAACATGAACAAGGCGCTGCTGGAAAAGCATCCCGAACTCGGCCGGTTCTTTGAGCGCATGACGCGTCTGCCGCTGGAAAAGGTCACCCCGATGGTGCCCCCGGGCGGCGGCGGTATCGGCATGCACGTCATTCCGGTTGAAAAGGCGATCGAGATGGAGAACGAGGCGATCAACCTCGAGAAGATCTCCTACTGGCTCGACAAGTACGACGGCAAATACGCCGCGTCCCCCTGCTCGTGCCGCTATTCGCGCAAGACCTACGACGAAGGCTGCGCCGATGACCCCGAAGGTTGGTGCGTTGCCATGGGCGACATGGCCGATTACGTGGTTGAAACACAAAAGGGCGGCCATTACGTCACGAAAGAACAGGCGCTTGCCATTTTCAAGCAGGGCGAAGAAAACGGCTTTGTCCATCAGATCACGAACATCGACGGCGAAGACAAGATCTTTGCCATCTGCAACTGCAACGTCAATGTCTGCTATGCGCTGCGCACCTCGCAGCTGTTCAATACGCCGAACATGTCCCGTTCCGCTTATGTTGCCGAAGTGACAAAAGAGAACTGTGTGGCATGCGGTCGCTGCGTGGAGCACTGCCCCGCCGGCGCGCTCAAACTCGGCCAGAAGCTTTGCACCAAACAGGGCGAGATCGAATATCCGAAGCAGGAGCTGCCCGACACGAACAAGTGGAGCCCCGAAAAATGGGAAGAGGAATACCGCGACAAGAACCGGATCAACACCCACGAGACCGGTACGGCGCCCTGTAAGACCGCCTGCCCCGCGCACATCGCGATTCAGGGCTATCTGAAGATGGCGGCGCAGGGTCGCTACGACGAGGCGATCGCCCTCATTAAAAAGGAGAATCCCTTCCCGGCGGTCTGCGGCCGCGTCTGCAACAAGCGCTGCGAAGACGCCTGCACAAGAGGCACGATCGACGAAGCGATCGCGATCGACGACGTCAAAAAGTTCCTCGCGCACCGCGATATTGACAACGCGACCCGCGTGATTCCCAAGAAGGTCATTCCGAAGATCATCGTGGACGGCGTATTCGACCGTGAAAAGGGCTTCACCGAAAAGGTGGCCATCATCGGCGCAGGCCCCGCAGGTCTGTCCTGCGCGTTCTATCTGGCCGAAAAAGGCTATCTGAACGTTACCGTGTTCGAAAAGAACGCGGAACCGGGCGGCATGCTGCGCTACGGTATTCCAAACTATAAGCTGGAAAAAGAAGTCATCGACGCCGAAATCGACGTCATCCGTCAGATGGGCGTTGAAATCAAGTGCGGCGTGGAAGTCGGCAAGGACATCACCCTTGACGAGCTGCGCGCGCAGGGCTACAAGGCCTTCTATATGGCCATCGGCGCCCAGGGCGGCCGCAAGGCCGGCGTGCCCGGCGAAGACGCCGAAGGCGTGCTGACTGCCGTTGACTTCCTGCACGAAGCCGCGGAAAAAGAAGCCTATCCGGTCGGTGAAAACGTTGTGATTGTCGGCGGCGGCAACGTCGCGATCGACGCGGCGCGCGTCAGCGTTCACTGCGGCGCGAAGAACGTTTCGATGTTCTGCCTTGAGCAGCGCGACGAGATGCCCGCGTCCGACGACGAAGTCGAAGAAGCGCTTGAGGACGGCGTCACCGTCAACTGCGGCTGGGGCCCAAAAGAGATTCTCAAGGACGAAAACGGCAAGGTCAAGGCCATCGTCTTCAAAAAGTGCGTCCGCGTCTTCGACGACGAGCACCGCTTCTCCCCCGTCTATGACGAGGACGACACCAAGACGGTCGAATGTGAGAACGTCGTGCTCTCCATCGGTCAGGCCATAGTCTGGGGCGGCCTGCTTGACGGCACTGCAGTCGAACTCAACCGCAACATGACCGCGAAAGCGGACTCCTTCACCTACCAGACCGCACAGCCCGACGTCTTTGTCGGCGGCGACGCGTTCACCGGCCCGCGCTTCGCGATCGACGCGATCGCGATGGGCAAGGAGGGCGCGATCTCGATCCACCGCTTCGTCCAGCCGCATTCCACGCTGACGATCGGCCGCAACCCGCGCTACTATGTCGAGCTTGACAAGGACAACATCGTGCTGGAAAGCTACGACACCGCGAAGCGGCAGATTCCGCAGGCGACAAGAACGGTCGACCCGAAGGGCTTCAGGGACGACATGAAGCTTTTGACGGAAGAGCAGGTCAAGATCGAAACAGCACGCTGCCTCGGCTGCGGCGCGACGATCGTCGACCAGAACCGCTGCATCGGCTGTGGCATCTGCACGACGAAGTGTGAGTTCGACGCGATCCACCTGACCCGCGAACGGCCGGAATGCTCCACGATGTACAAGGCCGAAGACAAGCTCAAGGCGATCCTGCCCTACATGATCAAGCGCGAATTCGCGATTAAAAAAGCGAAGCGCGCCGCGAAGAAGGACAAGTAAGCCATGCATGAACTCGGCGTTGTCGTTCATATCATCAAAACGATCGAAGACGTTGCGAAAGACGAAGATTTGACGAAAGTCTCCAAGGTCGTGCTCGAAGTCGGCGAAGTTTCCACGGTGCTGCCGGATCTGCTGCAAAGCTGCTGGGACTGGTCGTGCAAGCGTTCCCCTTTGATGGAAGGCTGTGCGCTCGAGCGCGTCGTGATCCCGGCGGTCACGCGGTGCGACGACTGCGGCAAGACCTATGAGACCGTCAAATACGCAAAAATATGCCCCTACTGTCAGTCGGAGCACACCTACCTTCTTCAGGGCAACGAGGTGCGCATCCGCGAAATAGAGGCAGAATAGCGGTTCTAAGGCTCTTGGAAAGAACCTGAATATAGAAAAATCTAAGGAGGAAATTGAAATGTTATTCCATCTCTACGGCGATACCTCCATATGGCAGATTATCGGCTGGTGTCTGGTATTCGTCGGACTCATTCTCGCAAATGAAATCGCGCGCCGCACCAAAGCGGGCGGCATCTTCTGCTTTGTCGTTGTGCCCATCGCGCTGACGATCTACTTCATCGTCATCAACATCGGCGCAAAGACCTTTGCGGCGGACAACCCGACCATTGTGCAGATGAACGGCTGGTTCCATTACGCAAAGCTCTATGCCGCGACCATCGGCTGCGTCGGCTTCATGATTTTGAAGTATCACTGGGGCAGCCTCGGCAAGAGCACCTGGTTCAAATGCTATCCCTTCATCATCGTCGGCATCAACATCCTGATCGCCGTCGCGTCCGACTTTGAATCCGCGTACAAAGGCCTTTCCGTCGGCGGCATGGCCGGCGGCTGGTGGTATTCCTCCGAGGGCGTCTGGCTGTACGGCGGCTGGTGGAATATCCTCAACGGCGTCGCGGGTCTGATCAACATCATGTGCATGACCGGCTGGTGGGGCATCTATTCCTCCAAGCATAAGCAGCAGGATATGCTCTGGCCGGATATGACCTGGCAGTTCATCCTCGCTTATGACGTGTGGAACTTCGAATACACCTATCTGAACCTCCCGCTGCACACCTGGTACTGCGGCGTCGCGCTTCTGCTTGCGCCGACGATCGCCAACGCCTTCTGGAACAAGGGCGGCTGGATCCAGAACCGCGCCAACACGCTCGCTCTGTGGTGTATGTTCGCGCAGGTCGTGCCGAGCTTCCAGAACCATTCGAGATTCACCACCCTGCCCGTCGTCTATGCGGACGCCGCGAAGTTCGTCACCGACGCGACCGGCAGAATGGACCCGAACCTTGTGTTGACCTCTGCGGACGCCAACCCGACCGCGCAGGGCGTCGTCGCCATCCTCGCGATTGCGATCAATATACTGGTGATCATGAATATCATCAAACGGGCCAAAGAGCAAAAGAAGAACCCGTACACCAACGAGATCTTCGTGGGCACGAGAGACTATCAGCTCGCGATGGAAAGAGCTGCAAAATAAGCGCAAACAACTGGCAATATCCAATCTTCTGCCGTCGCTGCAAAGCGGCGGCAGCGCTTTTTCTGTGTCGTCAAATCTTGACAAAACGGTGCGGTTGGAATATGATAGATAAGAAATATAGGACGTCCGAAAGGAAGCGCAAAACCATGAAGCCGTGGGAAGAAATTGAACTGGTCAACTATACGAAAACGGAGGAGATTCTGCACACCGTCACGCACGCGGCGGGGCTGGTCCTCTGCGGATTCATCGTCGCCAACTGCCTGATCCCGGCGATCCAAAACCGCGACACGCTGCGCATCGTCTGCGCGTCGCTGTATCTCTTCGGCACGACGATCATGTTTCTGACCTCCACGCTCTACCACGGCGTCAAGCCGTCCAAGGGCAAAAAGGTGCTTCGATTGTTGGATCACTGCATGATCTTCTTCGCGGTCGCGGGTACGGCGACGGGCTGCGTCCCGGCGGTGTACGAAACGATCGGCAAGACCCCGGCGGTGCTTTTGGCGGTCTTCGCGTGGGTCGGCGCGCTGAGCGGTCTGGTTCTGACGTTCTTTGCGTTCAACAAGACCAGAGGGCTGCAGATGTGTCTGTATATCGGTACTGCCATCGTCTGCGCGATTGCGGGCGGAAAGGCGTTCACGATTCTGCCGCGCGGCGCGTTCTATCACCTGCTGATCGGCGGCGTTTGTCTTTTGGCCGGCGCGGTGCTCTACGGCGTCGGGAAAAAGAAGCGCTACGTCCACGCGGTCTTCCACGTGTTCATCGATATCGGGCTGACGATCTTCTTTCTCGGGATCGACAAGTATTGCATGTAAAAAAACAAAGGCTGTTTGGCGGCTCTTCCTTACGGAGTGTGCCCCCAAACAGCCCTTATTCTTTTATTCCGCCTGCGGTTTCTTCTCCGGGTGCTTCGCGTAGTAGTCATCCAGCGCGTTTTTGATCGCTTCCTCCGCAAGCACGCTGCAGTGGATCTTATGCGGCGGCAGCCCGTCGAGCGCTTCCGCGACAGCCTGATTCGTCAATGACAGCGCTTCGGATACGGGACGGCCCTTGATCAGCTCGGTCGCCATGGAGCTGGACGCGATCGCGCTCCCGCAGCCGAAGGTCTCGAACTTGACGTCCGTCACAATGTCGTCGTCGATTTTCAGATAGATCTTCATGATATCGCCGCACTTCGCGTTGCCGACTTCGCCGACGCCGTCCGCGTCTTCGATCACGCCGACGTTCCGCGGGTTGCGGAAATGGTCCATCACTTTTTCACTGTATAATGCCATATTGCACCCTCCTTACAGGATAAACTTCAATTTACCGGCGCAAAGGTCGCGCCAGACCGGCGAGAAGCCGCGCAGATGTTCCACAACGTCCTTCACCGCGGCGATCATGTAATCGATGTCCGCTTCGGTGGCGTCCTCGCCGAGCGTCAGCCGCAGCGAGCCGTGCGCCACGTCGTGGACGCGGCCGATCGCGAGCAGCACATGGCTGGGATCGAGCGAGCCGGACGTACACGCGGAGCCGGAGGACGCGCAGACACCCTTGTCGTCAAGCAGCAAAAGCAGCGATTCGCCCTCGATACCTTCGAAGCAGAAGCTCACGTTGCCGGGCAAACGGCGCACCGGGTCGCCGTTGAGCGCGGCGTGCGGGATCTCGCTGAGACCGGCGATCAGCCGGTCGCGCAGTTTCGTCAGTTTCGCCGCGTTTTCGTCGAGGTGCGCGACCGCTTCCTGCAGCGCCGCGGCGGTCGCGACGATTCCGGCGACGTTTTCCGTTCCGGCGCGAAGGCCGCGCTCCTGCGCCCCGCCTTCAATGAGATTGAAGAGCCGGACGCCGCGTTTCGCGTAAAGGAAGCCGACGCCTTTCGGACCGTGGAACTTATGCGCGGACGCGGACAGCATGTCCACGCCGTCCTCTTTGACATTGATCGGGATATGGCCGACCGCCTGCACGGCGTCGGTATGGAACGGGACGCCGCGGCTTTGGCAGATCGCGGCGATCTCGCGGATCGGCTGGATCGTGCCGATCTCGTTGTTCGCGTACATGATCGTCACAAGGCAGGTGTCGTCGCGGATCGCATCTTTCAGGTCGTCCGCGCGGACGATGCCGTCCTCATGCGCGGGCAGATACGTCACCTCAAAGCCCTCTTTTTCGAGCTGCCGCAGCGTGTGCAGCACGGCATGGTGTTCTATGGTGTCGGAAATGATATGGCGTTTTCCGGCCGTTTTTCCGCGCATGGCGGCGGAACGGATCGCCTGGTTGTCCGCTTCGGAGCCGCCGGACGTGAAGATGATCTCGCGCGGCTCGGCGCCGATGCACGCGGCGACAGCGGCGCGCGCGCCTTCCAGCGCTTCCTTCGCCTTCTGGCCGAACACATACAGGCTCGACGGATTGCCGTAGAATTCTTCAAGATAAGGCAGCATCGCCGCAACGGCGGCTTTGCTCATTTTTGTGGTCGCGGCGTTGTCCGCGTAAATCATAGGATCGCTCCCCTTTCATTCCGGTGAAATTATAGCATGTTTCGCCTACCTTGTCAATAGGTTTATAGGCCGCTTTTCTTCGATTATTTTTAATTAAATTGTTGATTTACCTATTCAACGAATGGTATAATAGGACAAAAGACAGACGGAATCGAGGCGATCGTTATGATCACGACTAAAGGACGCTACGCGCTGCGCATCATGATCGATCTTGCGCAGCAGGACACCGACGCGTTCATCCCCCTGAAAGATATCGCCGAACGGCAGGGCGTTTCGAAAAAGTACCTTGAGGTGATTGTCAAGGACCTTGTCAAAGGCGGGCTCGTCAGCGCGGCGAGCGGCAAGGGCGGCGGCTATAAGCTGAACAAACCCGCATCGCAGTATTCCGTCGGCGAGATCCTCGGCGCGACGGAGGGCAGTCTCGCCATCGTCGCGTGCGTCGCCGCCGACGCGGAAGAGTGTCCTCGTGCCGACAGCTGTCACACACTGCCGATGTGGCGGGAGTTCGACACAATGGTGCACGATTTCTTTGAACGCAAGAAACTGACCGATCTTTTATAAGCAAAAGGAGCAAAAACAAATGAAAGTATCGAAAAAAGCGATTCTGGTGATCCTCTCCGTGCTGCTTGTGATTTCTTCTTTGCCGGTCATCTGCTTTGCGCAGGGCGAAGCGCCGCTTTTGACGTTCGACAAAAACGGAACGTTCACGATCCTCCACCTGTCAGACTGGCACTGCAACTATCCGCTGCCCGACGTTCATAAACAGCTGGTGCTTGAATCCATCGCCGAAGCAACGCCCGATCTCGTAGTATTGGGCGGAGATCTTTCCGAGGCCTCAAACGAGGACCAGCCCGCCGCGCTGAAAGAAATCTGCGAAATCTTTGTGCAAGCTGAGATTCCTTTTGTGATCACGTTTGGCAATCACGACTACATGCACGGCTACACGATTGACGAAATGTTCGCTTTCTACCGGGAATACGGCGGCGAATACTTCATCGGGACCGATGAAGATCCCGCTCTCTTCGGCTGCGGCACCTGCAGTCTCCCCGTTTTGGCTAGCGACGGCGGCCGCATTGCCTATAACATTTTTTGCTTTGATTCCGGCGACAGCGTTGAAGGCAAGGGTTATGATTCGGTACATCCCGACCAGATTGCATGGTACCAAAGCAAAGCGGAAGCGCTGAAAGACGCAAACGGCGGCGTGTATGTGCCCTCCGTGGTATTCCAGCATATCATCGTACAGGAAATCTACGATAAGCTCTTTCCCGAGGCAAAAAAGTACAACCTCGGCCTGCGCGAATATGAAACAAAGACATACGATTTGACGCCGCTCCCGAATCTTTCCAGCATCAAGGACGGTTATATCTTTGAAAAGCCCTGCCCGGGTTATTACAATTACGGACAGCTTGACGCCATGAGCAAAAACGGCGACGTACGCGCCATCTTCTGCGGACACGACCATTACAACAGTTTTACCGTGGAGATAGACGGTGTGGATATTGTCAACACGCCCAGCATCAAGCCGCACATTTTCTTAAGAAAAATCAACTGGGGTTCCAGAATCATCACCCTGCATGAGGACGGCGCCTATGAAAGCCGCGTTCTTACAGCCTGTGAGCTTATGGAAAAAGATGGGTCCCAAATTGCGAAAGCCGGCGGCATTACGCGTCTGGAGCTTGCGCTCGTAAAAATCTGGAAAGTCTTTGCCGATGCTTTCCTTATTTTCTGGAAAGCAGTAACCGGTATTATCTACAATCTTTGAGCACAATTACGTTCCGCGAAAAAATAGATTATGATCCGCAAGGAAGGAGATTCGCATATGAAGCCTTTGAAGTTTTATCTCATCACCGATACCCACTTTTTCAAGAACTCTCTCGGCGCGTACGGTGAAGCCTATGAGGAATTCATGGACTTCGAGCAAAAATGCTTTGCCGAGACCGAGAGCATCAATCGCGCTATATTCGCCTATCTGGAGGAAGCGAAGGAAGCGGACATTCTACTGATTCCGGGCGACCTTTCGTTCAACGGAGAAAAAGAGAGCCACGAGGCGTTCTCGCAGCTCCTGCATGAATTTCAGGAGAAGAGCGGCAAGCGCATCTACGTCGTCACAGCGGGTCACGACTTCAACGACAATCCCTTCGCCTTCAACGAGAACGGACGCTACACACCGGAAGGTACGAAATTTAGTGATCTGCTCGGCTATTACAAAGACTTCGGCTACAGCGACGCGATCGCGTTCAATGAGGAACACCTCTCCTATGTGGCGCAGCTGTCCGACGATGTGCGGCTGCTCGTGATCTGTAACGACATTGACGGGCAAAAGCATATCACCTATGACGAAGCCTTCCTCGGCTGGATCGAAGCGCAGGCAAAGAAAGCGCAGGAAGACGGCGTGATGATGTTCGCGATGGAGCACTACCCTGTGCTGCCCGGTCAGCCGATCCTCGCGCTGATCGGCGACGCGCGGCAGGCAGAAGCCCAAAAGCTGATTGATACGCTCGCCGACAGCGGCGTCCACCTGGTCTTCACCGGCCACATGCACAACCAGAGCATCAACATGGTCGAGACGGCAAAGGGCAACCGCTTTTTTGACGTCTGTACCGGCTCCGCGATCGGCTGTCCGGCGTTTATCCGTCTTGTGACGATCGAGGACGCGCAGACGGTCAAAGTCGAAAGCATCCCCATTCCGGAATTCGATTGGGACAAGCACGGGCTTTCCGGCGAAGAATACTTGAAAGTACAGTTTGAGCGAATGATCCGCACGGTCATCAGCTCCATGGTCAACGATACGCCACGCTTCATGCGAAAGGTCGGGATCAAACAAACGCCGACCATGATCAAGCTCATGCAGATTGTCGGAAGAATCCTGCAGAAAATGACGCTCGGCAAGCTTGCGCGTCTGCTCTTTATCCGGATCGATCCGTCCATCCGCAGCCGGTCGTTCGTCGAATTCGCGATTGATCTTGTCCGCAACGCGTTCCAGGGCAACCAGCCCTTTGTGGAAGGTACGCCCGAGGGAGACGCGCTTCTCAAGCTGTTCCGTCGCATCCGTCCGTTCGTCAAGACGCTCAGGGGCGCGCAGGGCGAAACGCTCGATTTCTATGAAACGCTCAAGCACACGGTCGGCAACTACGGGATCGACGATTACAACGCCGAACTGAGACTTTTTGAATAACCGGTTTTTCCGCCGCGGTGTCCCTTTCGATTGCCGCGGCTTCTGTTTCCGACTTTCCGATTTCAGCAAAGGATGATTCCATGATGCAGCAACTCAGCTTTTTTCACGCGTCCGACGAGAGGAACACCTATGAAAAGCATGTGCCCGCGCCGTATCTGCGCACGGAGATTCAGCCGAAACAAGGCTGCCGGTACCTGCTGACGGTGACCGGCCTCGGCTTCTACGAACTGTACCTCAACGGCGAGAACATCACGAAAGGCCTGCTCGCGCCGTATATCTCCAACCCCGACGATCTTATCTATTTCGACGAATACGACGTCACCGGACGGCTATCGACCGGCGGCAACGCGGCTGTCGGTCTGCTGCTTGGCAACGGGATGCGCAACCCGATCGGCGGGCGCGTCTGGGGCTTTGACGCGCCGCCGTATCCGAAGGTTCCCTGCTTTGCGGCCTCTTTCACGGAGATTGACGCCGACGGCAACAGAACGGAAACCGACATCGGCGGGACGTTCCGTTGGCATCCGTCGCCGATCCTCTTTGACGATCTGCGCAGCGGCTGCTTTTACGACGCGAACCGCGAAATAAAGGGCTGGAACCTGCCGGGGTTTGACGACAGTACCTGGCTGCCTGTGGAAGAGACCGACCGACCGCGCGGCGAGTTTCGCCTTTGCGAAGCCGATCCGATCGTCGTCACGGAGGAGCGCGCGCCCGTGCTGATCCGCGACGCGAAGCTGGACCGCCATCTCGACAACCGGCAGAACATGCGGCTCAACACGCAGTACAAGTTCAAACTCCAGCGCAAAAAAGGCGTGCTGTTCGATTTCGGCGTGAACACGGCGGGGCTTTGCCGCCTGAACGTCAACGGAACGCCCGGCCAGCGGATCGTGATTCAGTTCTGCGAATTCCTGACCGCGGACGGCCGACCGAGCTACCGCAACACCGGCGCGTTTTATCCCGACGGCTACGGCCAGACGGTCATGTACATCTGCAAGGGCGAAGAGAACGAGACCTTCGTCCCCTCCTTCTGCTATTTCGGCTACCGCTACGCGTTTGTCTGCGGCCTGCAGTCGGAGCAGATCAAGAAAACCACGCTGACGATGCTGCGGGCGAACTCCGCTTTGCGCGAACGCGGCGCGTTCACCTGCTCCGACGAAACGATGAACGCCCTCAAAGACATGGCGCGCGTCAGCGACCTTGCCAACTTCTGGTACTTTCCGACCGACTGTCCCCACCGTGAAAAGAACGGCTGGACCGGCGACGCGGCTGTCTCGGCGGAACATATGCTGTTGACGCTGACGCCGGAAAACAGCTACAAAGAATGGCTGCGCAATATCTGCAAGGCACAGCGGGAAGACGGCGCGATCCCCTGCGTCGTCCCGACCGACGGCCGGTTCGGCTTCACCTGGGGCAACGGCCCCGCGTGGGACAACGTGCTGTCCGAGCTGTGCTGGCAGACGTACCGGCTGCGCGGCGATTTGTCTCTTGCCGCGGAATCTGCCGACGCGCTGGCGCGGTACCTTAACTTTATCGACACGCTGCGCGACGAAAGCGGCCTGATCTCCTACGGGCTCGGCGACTGGTGCCAGCCCGGCCACGCCGCAAGCAAGTACACAACGCCGGAACTGCTGTCGAGTTCGGTCATCGCGATGTATATCGCGCAAAAGAGCGCGGAGCTCTTCCAGAAGCTGGACCGACCGGTGGACGCGCAGCGGGCAACGACATTGCGCGACGAGCTGAAGGCCGCTGTCCGCGCGCGGTTCGTCGATACCGACAGCATGACGGTCGCGCCGCGCACCCAGACCGCGCAGGCGATCTGCCTGTACTACGGCGTGTTTGAGCCGGAAGAAACCGCAGCGGCGGGCAAGGTGCTCTTGCAGCTGATTCATGAAAAGGACGACCACTTCGACTGCGGGATGATCGGCATGCGCGTGCTGTTCCATGTGCTGTCCGATCTCGGACAGGGCGATCTCGCGTTCCGTATGATCACGCGCACGGACTTCCCCTCCTACGGGATGTTCGTCAAACGCGGCCTCACGGCGCTGCCGGAAGACTTCCTTGACGACAGCAAGTGCGACAACCCGAATTCCCTCAACCACCACTTCTTCGGCGATATCGTCAGCTGGTTTTTGCAGCGCGTCGTCGGGATCAGCGTCAACCCGAATCGCACCGACGCGAACTTTCTTGTGATCCGGCCGGACTTCCTTTCAGCGCTGACGTTTGCCGAAGGGCATTATGACGCGCTTTGCGGCAAGGTTGCTGTCCGCTGGGAAAAGACCGCCGACGGCGTTTTCCTGCAGATCGACGCGCCGGAAACCGCGCAGGGTGACATCCGCCTGCCGGACGGCTACCGCTTCCGCGACGCGCCGGACGCCGGAACCATCCCGCTTCGCGCGGGTGAATATATCTGCGTCAGCGCTTGACGCTGCTTTCAATTCGAAAAAAGGAGATGAACCGCATGGGAGAAAACGAAAAGAACGAAACCGGGCAGCTCTTATACGATCCCCTCTTTGCGTCTCCGCCCGACACCGTGATCCGCGATACGCCTGGCAAAGGCTTTTTCGGCAAGGCCGCCGTGAAAAAGACGGTCTTTGTCCTCGTGCTGCTGCTCTTTGTCGGCGTTTCGATCGCCCTGAGCTTCAGCCCCACAATGGTGCACTGCTCGTTCGCGGCAAAC
>CAMZEG010000048.1 GCA_947305635.1 uncultured Clostridia bacterium | reverse complement strand
GCGCTCGATCCGGCGGGGCTTGATCTCGTCTTTCTTGAAAATATCGGGAATCTCGTGTGTCCTGCGGAGTTCGAAATCGGTGCCGACCTTCGCATGATGCTGCTTTCCGTGCCGGAGGGCGACGATAAGCCGCTGAAATATCCGCTTATGTTTTCCATCAGCGACATTCTTTTATTCAATAAGATCGATACCTTGCCCGTTTTTGATTTTGATATCGAAAAGGCAGCAAAACGCGCGAAAGCGCTAAATCCGGATATCGCTATTTTCCCGGTCAGTGCGAAGACCGGTGAAGGCTTTGAACCTGTCGCAGCACTGTTGAAAGAAAAGCTCGCACAAAGGAGGGCGCAGGCATGAGAATTATCAAACTCGGCGCGTCGATCACCGCGTCGAACGACAAGGACGCCGCCGCCCTGCGCGCGCGGCTCAAAGAGGACGGGACGCTGCTGGTCAACGTCATGAGCAGCGCCGGCTCCGGCAAGACGACGCTGCTGTCGCGGCTGATCCGCGACCTTTCCGGCCTCGATATCGGCGTGATGGAAGCGGACATCGAGTCCGACGTCGATGCGAAGACGATCGAGTCGCTCGGCGCGACCGCGATCCAGGTCCACACCGGCGGGATGTGCCACATGGACGCCGGGATGACGACCGCCGCGTTCGACGCGATGGGCGGCACGCACGACCTCGTCTTCCTCGAAAACGTCGGCAACTTGATCTGCCCCGCGGAATACGACACCGGCGCAGGCTGCAACCTGATGATCCTTTCCGTGCCGGAGGGCGACGACAAACCGCTGAAATACCCGCTGATGTTCCGCGAAAGCGACGTCCTCGTGATTACGAAGACCGACGCGCTGGACTACTTCGATTTCGACATGGACCGCTGCATCGCGCGCGCGCGCTATCTGAATCCGAAGATCGCCGTTTTCCCGGTCAGCGCCAAAACCGG
The DNA here is from genome assembly GCA_947305635.1 of uncultured Clostridia bacterium. Lineage (GTDB taxonomy): Bacteria > Bacillota > Clostridia > Oscillospirales > Acutalibacteraceae > UBA6857. The sequence goes on along the minus strand of CAMZEG010000048.1, from coordinate 12,620 downwards.
CGACGGCATGGCGCCGCTCGAAGACTGGTTGCGGCAACGGCTCTCTGACTGGCGCAAATGAGAATAAAGAAATCGTGCCCCGCGTTGTGCAGGGCACGATCTTTTTGTATATGCTTATTTGTTGAACAGGTTGGCGAGTGCCGGGATCTTGGAAAGCAGCTTTTTGAGCTGTTCAAAGATCAGCTTCAGCCTTTCAAGGATGGATACCGCTTTTCCGGTCACGGTCTGCGTCTCTGTCTTTGCGACGTCCGGCGAAAGCGTATCGGTCGCGGCGTCATAGACGAGGAACCGCGGATACTGCTCGAAGGTGTTGACCGTCGCCTGTCCGTTGTACGCCAGAAGCTCGCCCATCATCGTCCAGAGCGACTCCGCCTGCAGGCTGTGCTTGATGTTGCGGATGAACCACGTCTGATCGGAGAACAGGCAGGTGGAAGCGTTGACGCGCTTGTCGGGCGAAATGTATTCCGCCGAAACGCCTTCAAGCTCCGCCTTGGTCAGCGTCTTGTCGTAATCGCTCGTGGTTGCGCCGAAGGAGGTGTACTTGGTGTCGATTGTGCCGTCGCTGAGCGTCTTGAACGAGGACGTGACGGGGATAGATGAATAGCCGTAGCGCGAAATGACATAAAGATTCGCATTATCATTGATCGTCTGCAGCGTCTGCACCTTGTCCTTGCGGACGTTGTTGTTGTAATCGTCGATCTTTTCGCGCAGGACGCTGCGGTCCTGATCGGCGCAAAGCGTTTCAAAGACCATTTCCTGCGCCGCATCCACGTCCTGATCCGGAATCATCGCCCAGATGGTCAGCCAGTTGCCGAACATCGGCAGCAGCACTTCGCGGACGACGCGCTCCTTCTGGCTTCTTGTCAGGCCGTTCGCCTTTTTCGCCAGCAGCTTGAGCAGACCCGCCTGATTCATCGCGGAGATCAGCTCCGTCAAAAGGGCGTCGTATTCCGTGCCCTCCAGCACGTAGCGCATGTAGTAGTCGATGGAATCGGCGTCAAAGACGATGTCGCCGCGCATCAGATCGCCGGTATAGGATTCGCCGTAGATCGCGGTGGTGTTGAGGCAGACGCCCTTGACTCTGTCGTAGCCGTACTTGGAAACATACGACAGGAAGATGATGCCGCCCAGGCTGTGGCAGATGACGTTGACCTGATCGACGCCGCCTTGTGCGCAGACGTATTCGATATAGTCTTTGAGATCATCGGCCGTCTCCATCGGGTTGAGCCGCCAGTCGTAGCAGAAGGTGAGGCGTCTGCCGCTTCTGACTTCGCTCTGGGACGGCAGCGTGAAATACACGCCGGAATTATTCGGACAGGTGCCGTCGTCGGCAAGATAGGTCGGCTCAAAATACGGCTTCACAAGATCGATCACGACCGTCCCGAACGTCTCCCAGTTATCGACCAGCAGCGCGGCGACGAGCGTCGGCAGCGCCTCTTTGATATCCTCGGTCATCGCGTTCATATCCGGCGGCCAGATCACCTTGGAGTTCGGGTCGTTCTTGTCTTCCAGCAGATCCGAACCCATAAAGCCGTAAACGTAAACGGTGGGGATGTTACCCTGCGCGCCTTCGGCGACGGCGGAAAGAATGCCGGTCGAAAGCAGCATCAGGACAGACAGCAAAACACAAAGAATTCGTTTGGTCAGTTTCATAAGAATTCCTCCAAAATACGGTGACGGACACCGTTTTTAATAATATATCATTTTTTTGTCACAGAATCAATATCCAAATACAACAAAAACGCGTGTTGAAACTTGACAATCTTCTTTGCGCGGTGCTATAATAAGCCAATCGCTGAGGGCACAACCTCCGCGCTGCGGAGCGTTTTCGTTTGAAAGGATCACGGCGTTATGAAAAAGACCAGAAAGAATCTGATGACCGGCGCGCAGATCGCGATCGAAACTTTGATCGAACAGGGCGTGACCGAGCTGTTCGGCTACCCGGGCGGTACCGTGCTCGATCTTTACGACGCGCTGTATCAGGCGCGCGGCCGCATCTCTCATATTCTGACGGCGCACGAGCAGGGCGCGGCGCACGCCGCGGACGGGTATGCCCGCGCGACGGGCAAGGTCGGCGTCGTGCTCGCGACAAGCGGCCCCGGCGCCACGAATCTCGTCACCGGCCTTGCGACCGCGATGCTCGATTCCGTGCCCGTCGTCGCCATCACCGGCAACGTGCCGACGTACCTGATCGGCAAGGACGCGTTTCAGGAGATCAACATCACCGGCGTCACGATTCCGATCACCAAGCATAACTATTTCGTGCAGGATGTGCGGGAACTCGCCGACACGATCCGCGAAGCGTTCCGGATCGCGAAAAGCGGCCGGCCCGGCCCTGTGCTGATCGATATCCCGAAGGATATCCAGATCGCCTCCTGTCCCTACACGCCGCAGCCCGCGGTCGAACCGTTCACGCAGCCGATTGTTCCCGACGCGCAGATCGACAAAGTCGTTGACCTGCTTTCTAAAGCGCAGCGGCCCTATCTCTATATCGGCGGCGGCGCGGCTAACTGCGACCTCGGCAAACAGCTGATGGCGCTTTCCGAAAGAATCGACGGCTATATCGGCTGCTCGCTGATGGGCCTTTCCGCGATTCCGCATACGTTTGATCGCTTTCTCGGGATGGAGGGCATGCACGGCGCGTATGCGTCGACGATGGCGAACCTGAACGCCGATCTGATCCTCGGCGTCGGCGTCCGCTTTTCCGACCGCGCGACCGGAGACCCGGCGAAGTACTGTAAGGACGCCGTAATCATCCAGCTGGACGCCGATCAGTCGGAAATCAACAAAAACGTCAAAGTGACGCTCGGCCTTGTCGGCGATCTGCAGGACGCTGTCGCGCGGATTCTGTCCCGCGTTGCGCCGCAGTCGCATCCCATGTGGCACGACGAAGTCGAAGCGCTGAAAGAAAAGCAGTGTAAAATAGCAAAACAGACAAAAGCGCCGCGGGCGGGCATCGACCCGCGCGACATCCTCGGCGCCGTCAACCGGCTGAAGGATGACGATACGCTGATCGCGACCGACGTCGGCCAGCATCAGATGTGGACGGCGCAGAACATTCAGCTTGCACAACCGCGCTCGTTCCTGTCGTCCGGTGGCCTCGGCACGATGGGCTTCGGCCTCGGCGCCGCGATCGGCGGCGCGGTCGGAACGGGCAAACGGGTCATCCTGCTGACCGGCGACGGCAGCTTCGGGATGAATCTCAATGAGCTTGCAACGGCTGTGAGCTGTAAAGTGCCGGTCGTGATCGTGCTGTTCAACAACCAGGCGCTCGGCATGGTGCGCCAGCTGCAGACGTTCTATTTCGACAGGCGCTACGCCGGGACGAACCTTTGCCGCAGCACCGACTTTGTGAAACTGGCCGAAGCCTTCGGTGCAGGCGGCGTGCGCGTGACGGATCTTGCCGCGTTTGAAGACGCGCTGCAGACGGCGCTGCAGTCAAACGGCCCGTATCTGATCGAAGTGCCGATCGATACCGACGCGCTGGTGCTGCCGATGCTGCCGCAAAGCGGCGCGATGGAAGACATGATCACCGAACAAAACGGGGAGGATGCAACATGAGAAGTGTGATAGCGGTTTATGTGGAAAACAAATACGGCGTTTTGACGCGCGTCGCGGGTCTGTTCATGCGCAAGGGGTTCAACATCGACTCTCTGACCGTGGGCGAGACCGAAGACCCGGCGTATTCCCGTATGACGATCACGCTCAACGGCGACGATTACGCCCGCGAGCAGCTGATCAATCAGCTGAAAAAGCTGCATAACGTCCAGGAGGTCAAGCTCCTTGAAAGCGCGCAGAACGTGGAGCGCGAGCTGCTGCTCGTCAAGGTGCCGAACCTGCCTTCGACCCGCAGTGAGATCATGGCCGCCGCCGACGTCTACCGCGGCAAGATCATCGACTATTCCACCGACGCGATGATCATCGAAGTGACCGGTGAGCCGCTGAAGATCCAGGCGTTCATCGATGTGCTCAAGCCGACCGGCATCATCGAAATGTGCCGTACCGGCATCGTCTCGCTCGAACGCGGCGCGACGGTCCTGCATGGTACCGAAGAATAAAGCAGAACAAAAAAGGCGCACCCACGCGGGTGCGCTTCTTTTATGTAGTGTTATCGGGAGAATGTGAAGAATCCGCGGATCGTGCTGAACGTGCGGATGAAGAACGAGCGGATGTAGCCGAAGATGATGGCGAACACGTTCTTTTTCGCGCCGCCGGAATCGGACTGCTGCGTGGTGCGGTGCTGCGCCGTCAGCCACGAGATAAAGCCGCCGTCCGCGGGGAACTGAATGGTGTTGCCCGCCGCGTCAACCGTGGTCTGGTAGGCGTAGACGCTGCCGTCATACATGTGCATATCGTTGGTCAGCGACATCCAGGTGTAATGCTCGCAGTCCCAGGCGACCGCGCCGTTTTCGTGCTTCTTGCTCCAGTCGGGAAGCACCGCCTGCGAGAAGGTCGTCAGCCGGACGCCCTCGGGCCGGTTCGTGATGGATTTGAGCGCGTTGAACACGGGCTTCGCGGAAGTCGTGCCGGAGGTTGGGTAGGGATCCTTGTCGCAGCAGAAGATCCAGACGGAAACGTCCTTCAACAGCTGCATCGAGCTCGTGGACGGCTGCAGCAGCGCGGAGGCGGGGATCACGGCGGCAAAGAAGTTCGGGTACGCTGTCGCCATATTCCAGACCATCGAACCGCCGGTGGAATAGCCGGAGATGTAGATCCGGTCCATGTCGATGTGGCCGCTGTTGGCGGCGATGAATTCGTCGATCGTGTTTTTCAGCGTGCTCGTGTCGTTCGCTTCCCAGGAACTCATCGCGACGCCGGGGTCGCGCGGGGCGAAGACGAAGCAACCGCCTTCGCTGAACTTCGCCTGATATTCATCCGAAGCGAAGTTGACGATGTCGTACCACATGATCTGGTCGCGCGGGTTCTTGCCGGAGCCGGCGCCGTGCAGCCAGATGAACAGGGGATAGCGCGTCGTGTCGCCGCCGCCTTTGACGGGGCTGAAGTAGACGTAATCGTGTCCTTTGCTGTTTGTGCCGTCCAAAAACGCGGCGTGCAGCGCGTCGCTGCCGTCGCCGAGCGAAACGGCGAACACGGGCACGGCCAGCGCGGAAAGCAGCAAAGCGACAAGCAGAAAGGCAAATACTTTTTTCATGGTTGTGTCCTCCGAAACAATTTCAGATTAAGTGAGCGGTTCCAGTTCCAGCGCGCCGTTCGACAGCAGGAACTGCGGATACTGTTCGTTTGTAAAGACAGTCGGGCACGGCTCTTCGTTGAGCAGGTACATCAGCATGTCCTGACAGTCGGTGCCGTAGGAGGTAAAGACGTGTGCGACGTTCTTGAGCGCCCAGGTGTAATCCGGGAACACGGCGGTGGAAAGATCCACCTCGCGGTCGGGGGAAAAGTAGCGCTTGTCGAGCGGCGTGTAGTCGTCCGGCAGCGTTTCGTGCAGCAGGCTCATCGTGGCGCCGCCGAGCATCAGCGCGGATTCGAGCACAGTGTCGCCCTGCACGTTGCCGCTTTCATAGACCGGCACGACGGGCAGCTCATAGCTCGCCGCGACGATGACTTCAAGTCCGTTTTTCTGCATGCGCCTGAGCATATCGTCGCGCTGCTCGTTCATCACCTTGTACTGCTTCGCAAGGCCGATCACGGTCTTGTATTCGGCTTCCTTGCCGTGGAAGATGTATTCCAGCGCGCTGTCGACGTCTTCCGGCTGGGTCAGCGCCCAGACGATCGGCATCGTGCCGAACATGTCGCGCATATAGCTGTCGAAGACGTGATCCTTGATCTCCGGCACCAGCGCGTCGGCGATCTTTTCGACCAACTTGAACAGTCCCATTTTGTTCGCGATCTTGAGGAAGAAGGCGGTCGTTCTGCTGACACCCATGCGGGTGATGATGAACTCATACAGCAGATCGCCGTAGACCTTGACGCGGCCGTTGAGCAGATCGCCCGTGACATAGGTGCCGCAGAAGGTGGAGGAGATGAACTCGACGCGGTGCAGGCTGTTCGCGCCGTATTTGTAAAGATAGGAGACCGTCAGAATGCCGCCCATGCTGCAGCAGACGAGGTTGACCTTTTTGGCGTTGTTGTCCTTCTTGGCGGTCTCAATCAGATCGTTGAGCCGCTGCGCGTGGATGAACGGGTCGATGCGCCAGTCGTAGTTGTAGTAGTAGACCTTCTCCGCGCCGTAGCATTCCACCGCGCGCTTGATATAGCCTTCCTCCACGCCGTAGCCGAGCGTTTCGACCAGCTCCGGATAGTTTGCGAGCGACTGCGGATACTGCGGGACGCCGGTGTCAAACTGCGGTTCGCCCTCTTTCGTGAGCATCATCTTGCCCATGATATCGTCGACGATCTCGATCACTTCGTCGGCCAGACGGTTCCAGTCGCGGCGCAGAATGCCCTTGAATATCGCCTGAAAAACGCTGCTGATCGTGCGCTTGACGTCGGGCTTGCCGACCACCTCGGTCGCTTCATCGGTGCCGGGCGCCATCTGCAGGCCGCCGAAGTCCATGCCGCGCACCATGATGAACGGATAATCGGTGTCGATATGTTCGTACGGCTCCGGCTCCGGCGCGGGCTCGTCCTGATTCCACCAGGTCCAGTTGAAGCTCGCGGAAGCGCTGAACGAAAGCATTGTAACAAGCAGAACGCCGACGAGCAGCAAAGAGATAAAGCGTTTCATAATGTGTCTTCCTTTCTCCCATGAGATACGAATATTATAATGCCGCAAAAAAGGAATGTCAACCTTATTTTTGATTGACATAGCAACCCGTCTGTGCTACAATAAATCAAAACGAAGGAAACTTTTAGGAGGATAAAATAATGCCGGGAGTCAAAGAATATATCGAAACCAACGGGAACGTGTCGTTTTGCGACGTGCCGTTCGGCGACGCGGACAATCTGCTGTTCTGCCAGATCTTCTACATGCCCTTTGAGCGCGTGGTCAGCGAAAGCTTCAACGACTTGCCCGTTCCGTTCCCGAAGGCCTGCAACGAGGTCTTCGCTTCGCGCAACTATCAGCACAAAAAGCTCGGTCTCATGATTCCGGCCGATGGCAGCCACAACATCATGCGCATGGCGGTCCAGCCGCGTTTTGCCGAAATGAAAATCGTCGGCGTCAAGGAAGTCCTTTCCGCCGAACCCGCCGTGCAGTTCGGCGCGGGCACGTTTCTGCTGCCGGACGGCTCGATGGTGATCGTCTACCGCGGCACGGACGATACGATCCTCGGCTGGAAAGAGGACCTCGATATCTGCGCGCGCAAGGAGATCCCGTCCTATCAGCTGGCGCTCGACTATCTTGAAAAAGCGGCCGCCGCGTTCGACGGCCCGATCATCCTCTGCGGCCACAGCAAGGGCGGCCACGTTGCGCTTTATGCCGCGCTGAAGACGAGCGAGGCGATCCGTGAGCGCATCCGCACCGTCTATAACAACGACGGCCCCGGCTATTACGACTACCGTCTGTTCCATACCAAGGAATACGGCGATATTCTCCCGCGCTACCGCCATCTGGTCCCGCATTCCTCGTTCGTCGGCATGATGCTTTCGCACGACTATGACTTCACCGCCGTCACGAGCAACCTGCCGCTCGGCCCGCTGCAGCACGACCTCAAATCGTGGCAGATCGTCGACGGCGAACTGCTGACGCGTTCGGACGTCGATATCCTCGCGAAGATCACCGACGTCGCGCTGTCCGAGATCGTGACGCGCGTCACCGAAGCGCAGGGCGCGGTCGTCGACGCCGTGGCGAACAAGCTGATCGAAGCGACGGGGCAGGTGACGCTGACCGGCCTGACGCAGCACCTCGGCACCGCTGTCGGCGGCGCGGTCAAGGCATGGAAAGCCATTGAGCCGCAGGCGAAGGAGACGTTCAAGAGCGCGTTCTCCGGCGCGGGTCAGATCATCGTCAACACGGTCAAAAACATCAAGGCCGAAACGCAGCCCGCCGCGGCCAAGGCGGCGAAAATGTTCCGCGATACGGTGCTAGCAAAATAAATAATGTTCATAAAAATTAAAATTCATTAACATTTCATTTTTCATCCATAATTCTGCACAGATGGGTTGCTATACTTGCCATAGTACTAATGGCAAAGGAGCGACCCATTTTTATGAAAAAGCTGATTTCCATTCTCCTCGCCTGCACGCTTTTGCTCGCGTTGTTTGTGCCCGCAATGGCCGCCGAGGAAACCTATCCGACCATCTATATCGAAGGACAGGGCATCGGCCTCTACCGTCCCGACGGCTCCCAGGTGTACCCGCTGGCCGAGGACGTTGCCACGCTCGTGAAGGACAACCTGAAGGATCTGCTGATGGAATATGCGAGCTGCATGCTGTCGCGGGACTTCACGTCCTATAACGACAAGCTGTATAATCTGATTGCGCCGCTGTACGAAGACGTCAAACTCGGCCCCGACGGGACCCCGACCGACGGCTCCGGCGTTGCGTCCGATATCAACTGGAAGGTGAGCCTGTCCAATATCAAGAAGACCATCGACCTGACCGACGGCTCCTACAGCGTCTATCGCTGGCACTACGACTGGCGTCTTTCTCCGCTGACACTCGCGGCGGAACTGGACGAACTGGTCACCGCCGTGCTTGCCGATTCCGGCAAGTCCAAGGTCAACATCATCTGCCGCTGCCTCGGCACCAATATCGCCTATACTTATCTGCATGAATACGATCATTCCAAAGTCAACAGCTGCGTGTTCTATGCGCCGTCGATCGACGGACTGGGCATCCTCAACGCGCTCTTCTCTGGCAAGTTCGTCTTCGACGCCGGCGCGGTCAACCGCTTTGCCGAATACTTTCGGGACGAAAAGAACCTGACGATCCGCGACGAGGAGACCACCGACCTGATCATGACGACGCTGACGCTGTTCGAACAGACCGGCGTGCTCGATCAGGGCACCGGCCTGATGGATAAGATCGTCGACAACGTCAAGGACGACGTGATCCCGCGCATCCTCAAGGCGAGTTACGGCACGTTCCCGTCCTATTGGGCGATGCTTTCGCCAAGCTATGTGGAAGACGCGAAAGACTTTGTCTTCAAAACCGACAAAGACGAATACGCCGGCCTGATCGAAAAGATCGACGCCTACGCCGCGATCGTGAACGACAGCCACAGCTTCCTGCAGTCGATTGCCGACGATGTGCGGATCGCCGTTGTTGCAAAGTACGGCTTCCCAGCGTTCCCGCTTTCCGAGGACGCGGCCGAAGAATCCGACGTGTTCGTGACGACCGGTCTCGCGTCTCTCGGCGCGACCTGCGCGTCCTCCGGCGGCAAGCTGGACAGCAAGTATATCAAGGCGCAGACCGCCGCGGGCAAAGGGGAGTATATCTCCGCCGACGGAAAGATCGACGCTTCCACGGCGCTGTTCCCGGGTACCACCTGGTTCATCAAGGGTCTGGAGCATAAAGCGTTCCCGGATTGCGTCAACGACCTGATGGTCGCGTTTATCAACACGCCGGATATGACCGTGAAAACCGACGCGCGTTTTACCCAGTTCCTGCAGTTCAACCCGTCCAACGATGAATCATCCGACAGTGCCAAGGGTACGCTGACGCCGATTCTGACCGCGGAGGATACCGTGGACACCACGCAGCAGTACAGCTCCGGCCCGCTGGACGCGTTCTTCAAGTTCCTGCAGAAGATCATCCGCTTCTTCACGAAGCTGTTCAAAAAATAAGCATATGTTGAATCACGCACCCGCCGCAAAGCGGGTGTTTTTTCGTCATTATCCATAAAGATAAAGAATTATTATTTCTGCCCAGGTTCATATTTTGTTCACAAATAAACAATATGTTCGTATAAAATGAATGTAACTATGAAGAAGGAGATGCTATTCATGAAGAAAACCCTTTCGATTCTTTTGGCGCTTGCGATGCTGCTGACGCTGGTCGTCCCCGCGTTCGCCGCGGAAAAGGCCGGCACCGACATTCCGAATATTTATCTGCAGGGTCAGGGAGCCTCCATTGCTTTGCCGGATGGCACTTTGATTTTTGACGGCGGCAATATGCCGGACGGATTCTTATCGGCGGCTGTTCAGGACTGCATGCCCTATTTTACTGATGCAGTGAAGAATGATGATGAAGAATCGTGGGCAGCTTACCGCGAAAAGTTCATGGAGTATTTCAAACCCGTGTTCGGTAAGTATGCGCTCGACAAGAACGGTGAAGCTTCCGACGGCAGCAAGGTTGCCGACATGAGCTGGTGGAAAACGGCAGCTGAAAAGTACGGCGACGGTTCTTATAAGATGCGGTCATACAACTTTTATCAGGATTGGCGTCTTGATCCGTTTGCGAACGCAGAATCCCTGCAGACTTTTATTGAATATCTGCACAATAATTGCGGCTATTCTAAGTTCAACCTCATCGGGCGTTGCGAAGGCACAAATGTGATTCTTGCTTATCTTGATGAGTATGGCTACGATTATATCAACTGTGTTGAGCTTTATGTCATGTCCGCCAACGGTGTTGATCTTGAAAATGCGCTGTTCAGCGGTCGGAGGGTGTTTGACGGCACAGCGCTTCGCCGCTTCATGGATACGAACGATATGATTCAGGAAGAAATGACCGTTGATCAGGTTATTATGGATCTTATTAACGCCGCTCTTGAGTTTACCGGTGACACGATGCTGCTGGACGCCGGACTTGCAACAATTCAGGTGCTTGCGCCGAAGCTTTATAAAGAACTGATTGTCTATGTCCTGCGCGAAAGCTATGGCACGATGCCGGGCATTTGGTCTCTTGTCGGTCCCGAATACTATCAGGATGCAAGAAAAGGTGTTTTTGCCGGCTATGAAGAAGAATATGCCGGTCTGCTTGAAAAGCTTGACAATTACGACGTCAGAGTTCGTCAGCGTGTGACGGAGATCATCGACGAAGCCGTTGCTGCCGGTGTGAAGGTTGCAAACTACGCGAAGTACGGCAACTTCCAGGTACAGCCGCTTTGTGAAACCAACAACGAAATCGGCGACAACTCTGTATCGCTGAAATATGCTTCCCTTGGCGCGACGACTGCAAAATACGGCTCTACATTAAGCGACAAATACATTGCAGCCGCTGAAAAGAACGGAACCGCGAAGTATATTTCTCCCGATAAAATGGTTGACGCTTCCACGGCGCCTGCCTCCATCCGTGATACCACATGGTTTATTTACGGTTCCGAACACCGTGATTTCCCGGAAATCATCCATAACTTTATGATGAAGTTCCTGAAATCGAACGGCACCTTGAATGTTTTTGACGATCCGACCGCCCCGCAGTACATGCTCTATGAAGGCGAACCTGACAAGGGCGATACCCTCGTCCCAATGGTGAAAGATAACGCGGAAACCCTGGAAAGCGGAACCGTTGTCTTCAAGAACGTCGACTGGAAAGATATGATCCAGCGCTTCTTCAAGACGATCCTTACGTTCCTGAAGAAGTATCTTCCGACTCTGCTGAAGAAATAATGGAATACCAAAGGAAAAGCAGCCCCTTCGAGGGCTGCTTCTTCTATGCATGAAAAAAGCCACACGCCGTGAAGCGTATGGCTTTTTTGTTATGCTGTCATCAGGAGCGCAGTTCGATGCCGATCTGCTTGAGCGCGTTGATCGCGCGCTGCATCGCGGCGTCCGCTTCCTCGTCCGTCAGCGTCCTGTCGGCGGCCCGCATGCGGATCGAGAACGCGACGCTCTTCATGCCGTCGGGAATCTGCGAGCCGACATACACGTCGAACAACGCGATATTCTCGAGGATCCTGCCGACCGCTTCGGCAATTCTCTTTTCGAGCTTGAGCACCGGCAGATCCGCGTCGCAGACGAACGCGAGGTCACGCGTCGACGCCGGGAAGCGCGGCAGCTGGTGGTACTTGCGGTCGGTGTTGCCGATTTCCAGCAGCAGCGCAAAGTCGACCTGCGCGAGGTACGCCTTTGTACCGATCTCATAGTTAGAGAGGACGGCCGGGTGCGCTTCGCCGAGCAGGGCGATCCGCTTGCCGTCAACGGTGATTTCGGCGGTTCTGCCGGGGTGGAAGGTCGGGTCGTCCGCGACAGCTTCCACGTCGTAGTCGTCGACGCCGCAGGCATACAGCAGTTCTTCGACAACGCCTTTAAGCGTGAAGAAGTCGATCCCGTCGCCGTACATGCCCATCGTCACCATCTGGTTTTCGTCGGGCAGCTTGTCGTCGCCGTTCGGGATGTACTCGTTGGAGATTTCGAACAGCTTTGCGCTTTCATTGCGGTTGTTGTAGTTGCGGGCGAGCACGTCGAGCATCGACGGCAGGACGGTCGTACGCATGACGCTGGTGTCTTCGCCGAGCGGGTTGCTGATCACAACGCTCTTTCTCTTCGGGCTGTCCGCGGCAAGACGGATCTTGTCGTAATGCTTCGGGCTGATGAACGAGAAGGTCGCGATCTCGGAAAGGCCGCAGCCGAGCAGCGTGTCGGAGATCCGGCGCTCGAGCAGCTGCGCCTTCGTCTTCTTCGCGTTGGCAACGCCGGAAAGCGGACGGTTCGGGATGTTCTGGTAGCCGTAGAAGCGGGCGATCTCCTCCGAAACGTCGGCCTGATGCTCAATGTCGTTGCGGAACGACGGGATATAGATCGTGCCGTTTTCCACCTTGAAATCGATCCGTT
>CAMZEG010000047.1 GCA_947305635.1 uncultured Clostridia bacterium | reverse complement strand
CGCTTTCCGTCGATTTTGAAGAAAAGCTCTACTCGGTCGGCAAGATCCCCGGCTCGTTCCAGCGCCGCGAAGGCCGCGCCAGCGAAAAGGCGACCCTTTGCTCCCGCGTGATCGACCGCCCGATCCGTCCGCTGTTCCCGAAGGATATGCGCAACGACGTCGGCGTCGTCGCGACCGTCATGTCCGTCGACCAGGACTGCCTGCCCGAAATCACCGCCATGCTCGGCGTCTCGATCGCGATCTCGATCTCCGAGATCCCCTGGGACGGCCCGATCGCCGGCGTGTCCGTCGGCCTTGTCGACGGCCAGTTCGTCATCAACCCGACCGAAGAACAGCGCGCCAAGAGTGAGATGGCCGTGACGGTCGCCTCCACCGCCGATCTCGTCGCGATGATCGAAGCCGGCGCGAAGGAAGTCGATAACGAAACGATGTTCGACGGCATCATGTACGCCCATAAGGTCAACCAGGAACTCGTCGAGTTCATCAAGGGCATCCAGAAGGAAGTCGGTAAAGAAAAGGTCCCGTTCGAATCGCAGGATCCCGATCCGGCCATGTTCGAAGCGGTCAAGGATTTCGCGATCGATATGGTCAAGGAAGCCCTCGATACCGACGACAAACGCATCCGCGACGAAAGACTCAAGCCGGTCTACGCCGCCGTGCACGAACAGTTCGACGAAACCTATCCGGAAGAGATCACCAAGATCGACGACTGCATGTACAAGCTGCAGAAGTACGTCGTGCGCCGCTGGCTGCTCGATGAGGGCAAGCGTGTCGACGGCCGCGGCATCAACGACATGCGTCCGCTTGACGCCGAAGTCGACCTGCTTTCCCGCGTCCACGGCTCCGGTATGTTCACCCGCGGTCAGACCCAGGTCCTCACCGTGACCACTCTCGGCACCGCGAGCGACGCCCAGATGCTGGACGGCCTTGACAACGAAGAGAGCAAGCGCTACATGCATCACTACAATTTCCCGTCCTACTCCGTCGGCGAGACCCGTCCGCCGCGCGGCCCGGGCAGACGTGAGATCGGTCACGGCGCGCTCGCCGAGCGTTCCCTTGTGCCGGTGCTCCCGACGATCGAAGAGTTCCCGTATACGATCCGCCTTGTGTCTGAAGTGCTGTCCTCCAACGGCTCCACCTCGCAGGCGTCCGTCTGCGGCTCCACGCTGTCGCTGATGGCGGCCGGCGTGCCGATCAAGGCGCCCGTCGCCGGTATCTCCTGCGGTCTGATCACCGAAGGCGATCGGTTCATGACGATGGTCGACATCCAGGGTCTCGAAGACTTCTTCGGCGACATGGACTTCAAAGTCGCCGGTACCAAGCAGGGTATCACCTCGATCCAGATGGATCTCAAGATCCACGGGCTTACGCCGGAGATCATCAAGGAAGCGCTCGAAAAGACCTACGCCGCCCGCTGCAAGATCATTGACGAAGTGATTCTGCCGTGCATCGCGGAACCGCGCAAGGAACTTTCCAAGTACGCCCCGAAGATGCTCACGACGAAGATCGACGTCGAAAAGATCGCCGACGTTATCGGCAAGCAGGGCAAGGTCATCCAGAAGATCTGCGCCGAATGCAACTGCAAGATCGACGTTGAAGAAGACGGCACCATCTTTGTGTCCGCCATCGATATCGACGACGCGAAGCGTGCGCTCACGATCATCGAAACGATCGCCAAGGATCCGGAGATCGGCGCCATCTACCGCGGCGTCGTCACCCGTCTGATGACCTTCGGCGCGTTCGTGGAGATCGCCCCGGGCAAGGAAGGCCTTGTCCATATCAGCAAGCTTGACGTCAAGCGCGTCGAAAAGGTCGAAGACTGCGTTGCCGTCGGCGACGAAGTGATCGTCAAGGTGACCGAAATCGACGACCAGGGACGGCTGAACCTGTCCCGCCGCGACGCTTTGATCGAGATCGAAGGCCTCACGCCGGAAAACGACGACGAAGAGCCGCGCAGACCGCGCCGCGACAACAACAACCGCAGAAGAAGCGGCGGCCATCATCGTCACGACTAAGACAACCGTGCGCGGGCAACCGCGCACCTTTTTCTAATGCGGAATTCGGAATGCGGAATTCCGAATTGCTCCGGAGGTTTCCAATGAAAGATAAAAATAAACTTTTCGCCCTGACGTTGACCGCCGCGTTCCTCGCGCTGATCATTGTCATGGCCTTTACGCCGGTCGGCTACCTGCGTGTCGGCATGATCGAGATTACGCTCCTTGTGCTGCCCGTCGTGCTCGGCGCCGTCACCGTCGGCAGGGGCGCGGGCGTGTTCCTCGGCTTCGCGTTCGGCGCGACCTCGTTCGCGCAGTGCTTCGGTATGAGCCCGTTCGGCGCGGCGATGCTGTCGATCCAGCCCGTCTATACCGCACTCGTCTGCTTTTTGCCGCGTGTGCTGCTCGGCCTTTGCGCCGGTCTGCTGTTCCGTGCGCTGCAAAAGACGAAGCTGCCCGCCGCCGTCTCGATCGGCCTGACGGCGCTGTGCGCGTCGCTCATCAACACGGTCGGGTTCGTCGGCCTTCTGGTGCTGCTGTTCGGGAAAACCGACTATATCCAAGGGTTGATGGAAACGCTCGGCAGCGCGAACCTCTTTGCGTTCGCCCTTGCGTTCGCCGGCGTCAACAGCCTTGTGGAGGCTGCGGCAAACACCGTCCTCGGCGCCGCGGTCGGGAGCGTTTTGCTCAAATTGAAACGGCGAATTTAAGCGCTTTTGCACAAAACAAAAGGATTTCACCGTTCTGAATTGACAAGAAAAAGAAACATCCCTATAATAATACTGTTACAGCCGTCGCGCGTTTCGTGTTATTGTGGCGGATGTTTTCATTTTTTACGAGGAAATGAGGCGACGATATGGGTAAGCTCAAAACCTTTTTGAACAGCAGTCTGGTCAAAAAAGACGTCGGGGAGGAGACTGTTCTCACCTGGAAAGAGACGATCTCCTATGCGCTCGGGCGCGGCGCCCAGGGCATGAACACCGGCATGACGTCCTCGAAATATGTCAACTACTTTCTGACGAACGTCCTGTTCTCCAGGCTGGAGCAGGAAAGCGGAAAGGGGGGCGCCATGCGCGTAGCGTCGCGCATCCGCTTCTACTGTGGGATCTTCGACGCGATCAACGACCCCGTGATGGGCGTCATCGTCGACCGCACGCGCACGAAGAACGGTCAGATGCGCCCCTATATCCGCTGGGCGCCGATCTTCGTCGCCATCGTGATGGTGCTGTTCTTCATCGGCTCGTCCGATATGCCGACATGGTTCAACATCCTCTACACGACAATCCTGTTTGTGCTGCTGGACGTCACCTATACCGCCTTCGATATCCCGATGGGGGCGCTGGCGTTTTCGATTACGCCGAGCGGCATCGAGCGCACGAAGCTCTTCGGCGTCTCGTCGATCGTCCGCTCTGTCGGCGGCGCGATCCCGATGGTGTTTGTCGCGGGCGCGGGACTTTTGCCGTACTTCAAGGATCACCGCCCGCAGTCCTACCTTACGAGCGCGATCATTGCCGCGGTCGGCATCGTCGTTCTGACGCGGATCACCTACGCCAACACGCGTGAGCGCGCCGCGCACAAGGAGGACGTCCCCTCGGTCAAGGAGTGCTTCCGCCTGCTGTTCCAGAACCGCCCGTTACTGATGCTCTTCCTCGGCAACATCTGCTTTGTGCTTTGCAAAATTCCCGAACAGGTCTCGACCTATTTTGTCTATGACCTGATGGCGAACGACAAATACAACCTCTTCATCGATATCGTCAAATTCCCCGGCAGCCTGATCGCCGCGGTGCTCGTCCCGATGATCATGGAAAAGCTCGGCCGCAAGGCGAACCCGAAGCGCTTCTATCAGGTCTGCTGTGTCGCCGCGATCATCCTCAGCGGCCTGTTCGCGCTGACGACCTACAACGGCCTGATGAATAAGCCCGACGGCGCGTCCGTGACGCTCTTCACCGGTGTTGTCATAGTCCTCTTCACGGGTCTGCTCGCAATCCCGCTGGAATTCAAGAACCTCATTCAAAAAGAGATGGAGGCCGAAACGGTCGACTATATCGAGTATAAGACCGGCACCCGCGTCGAGGGCGTCATGCTGTCGATCATGTCCTTCACCGGCAAAATCGAAAACACCTTCTCGGCGTCGATCGGCCTTCGTATCCTCGGCCTGACCGGCTATATCAGCCACGAGGAGGGCAGTGTTGCCCAGAACCACCAGACGAACCTCGCGCTGTTTTTGATGACGATCCTTGTGCCCGCGCTCGGCTATCTGCTGATGCTGATCCCGATGCACTTTTATAACATCACCGGCGATAGTCACCGCCAGATGATGGAGGAGATCAAGGTGCGCCGCGCGGTGCTCAAACAGGAAATGACGGAGGCGGAATAAATGAAAGGAACAAAACTGGCGTTTATCGCCGATACCCACCATTTTTCAAAGACGCTTGCCGACGGTGGGCGGCAGTATCAGCTGCGCAGCGGCTCGGATCAGAAGTGTCTCATGGAAACGGGCGACATCATTGACGCCGCGTTCGAGATGCTCAAAGAAAGCGACTGTGACGCCGTTTTGATCGCGGGCGACGTCTCCGACGACGGCGAGCGCGTCAGCCATGAGGAGTTCCGCGAGAAGATTCGCAACCTGCAGAAGAGCAAGCCTGTCTACCTCATAACCGCGACGCACGACTGGTGCTCCGACGAAAAGCCGCGCCGCTATATCGGCAACGCGGTGCTCTGGGACGTGCCCGTGCTGGATCACACCGAATTGCGCGATTTTTACTATGATTTCGGGCCGAAACAGGCGATCAGCGAATTCCGTACCCACCTCGGCGTCTGCTCGTTTACGGTCGATATCGGCCCCGATGTACGCCTGCTCGCGCTCAACGATGACCAGAGCGGCATGGGCGGCGCGGGCTTTTCCGAAGAGCATTTCCAATGGATCGAAGCCCAGCTCGCAAAGGCGAAGGAAGACGGCAAGCTCGTCATCGGCATGGAGCACCATCTGCTGATTGCGCACATCCACCCGATGCTCACGGGCGGCAGCACCGTCAAGAACCGCGAAGTTGTTGCCGCGCGTCTTGCCGACGCCGGTCTGCGCTACATGTTCGAGGGTCATTCCCATATGCAGGCGATCGACTCGTTCACGTCGCCGAACGGCAACACGATCACGTCGGTCAATATCGGCGCGCTCGTGGGCTATCCCGCGCCGATCCTGTATGTGACGGTGCAGGACGACGGGCTGCATATCGATGAGGAGCGCGTGCAGTCGTTCACCTATGAGGGCAAAACGATCGACGCGCAGCCGTATCTCGCGAAGCACGCGACGGATCTTCTTGACCGCCTTGTCGAAGGCGCGCTGATCTCGAAGGACGAGTTTGCCGACCGCCTGTCCGCGATGGGACTCAAGGGCGACAACTTCAAAAATCTCTATTACATTGTGCAGCCGTTCGCGAAGCTGTATTTCAGCGCGAACGTCGGCACCCTCGCGCGCGTGATGCGCTTCGTGGGTCTCGGCCGCTTCCTTGATCCCGCGGCGGTGGCCAAGTACCGCGAAAAGCCGTTCCGCGATTTCGTGCACGAAACCTGGCTGTCGATTCTCGACGGCCGCGGAAAAGGCGTGGGCGACGAAGCCTACCAGAAGCTCGTGCTCGGCGTCGCCGACGCGCTCGTGCAGATCCGGTCGTGCTCCCTGACGCTGGAGCTGCGGCAGGCGCTGCGCAGCATCATCACGGCGGATTACTTCAACAACGCCGTGATCTGATTGTGAAAACTGAAAACGCCACTGCTTCGGCAGTGGTTTTTTCTTTTCAAAAACCCTTGCCGTTTGGTATTACTTATGGTATAATAACATGATTATTAAAATGAGGTAGTTTAGCTATGTTGATCCTTGGAATCGACCCCGGCTACGCGATCGTCGGCTACGGGGTGCTCGATTACAAAAACAACCACTTCACCGTGGTCGATTACGGCGCGATCACGACCGACGCGGGCGTGCCGTTCAACCGCCGGCTGGAGATCATCTATGACGAGCTGACCGCGCTGATCGAAAAGCATAAGCCCGAAGCGATGAGCGTCGAAAAGGTGTTCTATAACAACAACGCGAAGACCGTCATCGACGTCAGTCAGGCGCGGGGCGTCATCATGCTCGCAGCGCAGAAATGCCATGTTCCGGTGTTTGAATATACGCCCCTGCAGGTCAAGCAGAGCGTCGTCGGCTACGGACGCGCGGAAAAGAAACAGATTCAGGATATGACTAAGCGCATTCTCAACCTCGAAAGCGTCCCGAAGCCGGACGACACCGCCGACGCGCTCGCAATGGCGATCTGTCACGGCCATTCCAGCGGCTCGCTGATGGCGGCGGGCGCGCCCGGGATGCCGCAGCTTAAAATTCGAAAGGGGATTTGACGATGTTTTACAGCCTGACCGGAACCGTGATTGCGCAGGATCTGTCGAGCGTTGCCGTCTCGTGCGGCGGCGTGGGCTTTCTGTGCCTGACCACGGCGAACACCCTGCGCGACGTCCAGCAGGGGAAGGAGATCACCCTTTATACCCACCTCAACGTCCGCGAGGACGCGCTCGATCTGTTCGGCTTTTCGAGCCAGTATGAACTTGAATGGTTCCGCCACCTGATCGGCGTGACCGGCGTCGGCCCGAAGGCCGCGCTCGCGATCCTTTCGCAGCTGCCGCCGGAAAAGCTCGCCCTGTGTATTTCCGCAGGCGACGTCAAGGCGATCACCAAGGCGCCCGGCATCGGCCCGAAGATCGCCCAGCGCGTCATCCTTGAACTGAAGGACAAGGCGAAAACCGCCATGACCGGCACGGAAAGCGGCCCGGTCTACGAGTCGGTCGCCGCCGTGCAGGACCTGCCGAATACCGGCGAAGCGATCGCGGCGCTGACCATGCTCGGCTACAGCCAGAGCGACGCGAGCGTGGCGGTCAGCAAGCTCGACCCGGCGCTGTCGGTGCAGGATCTGATCCGCGGCGCGCTCAAACTGCTTTCCAGAGGGGTGTAACGTATGGCAAACGACTACGAAGAACGCTACATGGCCGCCGGCTTCACGCCGATGGACAACGAGATCGAAACCTCGCTGCGCCCGCGCGTGATGAGCGAATACATCGGCCAGGAGAAGGTCAAGGAGAACCTTGAAATCTATATTCAGGCGGCGCTCAAGCGCGGCGAAAGCCTCGACCATGTGCTGCTTTACGGCCCGCCGGGCCTCGGCAAAACGACGCTCGCGGGCATCATCGCCAACGAGATGAACGTCAATCTGCGCGTGACGAGCGGCCCCGCGATCGAAAAGCAGGGGGACTTGGCGGCGCTGCTGACGAACCTCAGCGAAGGCGACGTGCTGTTCATCGACGAGATCCACCGCCTCAACCGCAGTGTCGAGGAGGTGCTCTATCCCGCGATGGAGGACAACGCGCTCGATATCATCATCGGCAAAGGCCCCTCCGCGCGCTCGATCCGGCTCGACCTCCCGAAGTTCACGCTCGTCGGCGCAACGACCCGCGCGGGACAGCTGTCCGCGCCGCTTCGCGACCGTTTCGGCGTCGTGTTCCGTCTGGAACTCTACACGCCGGAAGAACTCGCCCAGATCGTGACGCGCTCGGCGCATATCCTCGGGATCGAGATCGACCGCGACGGCGCGCTGGAGATCGCCTCGCGTTCGCGCGGCACCCCGCGTATCGCCAACCGGCTGCTCAAACGCGCCCGCGACTTCGCGGAGGTCGTCGGCGACGGCGTGATCACCGAAGAGACGGCGCAGGAAGCGCTGGCGCGTATGGAGATCGACCACCTCGGCCTCGACGCGATCGACCGCCAGCTGTTGACAACGATGATCCGCAGCTACAACGGCGGCCCCGTCGGCCTCGACACCATCGCCGCTGCGATCGGCGAAGAGAGCGTCACGATTGAGGACGTGTACGAACCCTATCTGATGCAGATCGGCTTCCTCGGCCGCACCCCCCGCGGCCGCGTTGCCACGTCGGCGGCGTATGAGCACCTAGGCTTGCCGCTGCCGCAGCAAAGCGGCGGAAATCAGCAAACGCTGTTTTAAGAATGCGGAATTCGGAATTGAAACGCATTTGCACACAACCCCCGCTTATCACTTATAAAGGAGTTTTTTATGGGCAGATTATTCGGAACCGACGGCGCGCGCGGCGTCGCCAATACAGATATTTCCTGTGAGCTTGCAATGAACATCGGGAAGGCCGTCGCAATGGTGCTGACTGATATCGATCACCACCGGCCCCGCGTGCTGATCGGCATGGACACCCGCGTGTCGAAAGACATGCTTGAAGCGGCGATCGCCTGCGGGCTTTGCTCGGTCGGCGCGGACGTGATGACCCTCGGCGTCGTTCCGACGCCCGCCGTGGCCTACCTCGTCCGCCGCTACGGCTACGACGCCGCCGTAATGATCTCCGCGTCGCACAACCCGTGCGAATACAACGGGATCAAGATCTTCAAAGGCGACGGCTACAAGCTGCCGGATCTGATCGAGAACAAAATCGAAGAGATCATCCTCGACGAAGTCGACGAACCCCCGACGCCGATCGGCGGGGGCGTCGGCAAGATCAGCGTCTGCGAAAACACGGTGCACGACTATATTGAGCACCTGCGCTCGACGGTGGACTGCGACTTTTCCGGGATGGAGATCGCGCTCGACTGCGCCAACGGCAGCGCGTCGGTCTCGGCCGAGAAACTGTTCACGTCCCTCGGCGCGAAGGTGCATATCCTGTCCGCCGAGCCGAACGGCCTAAATATCAACGACAACTGCGGCTCGACCCATCTCGGCCAGCTGCAGGACTATGTGAAAGCCCATCATCTGCAGGCGGGCTTCGCCTTCGACGGCGACGCCGACCGGATGCTTGCCGTCGACGAAAACGGCGACATTGTGGACGGCGACAAGATCATCGCCATCTGCGCGTCGCAGATGAAAAAGGAGGGGCGCCTGCGCGGCAACACGGCCGTTGTGACCGTGATGACCAACATGGGATTCTATGAGTTCTGCGAGAAGGAAGGCATCGCCTACACCGCGACGAAGGTCGGCGACCGCTATGTACTCGAGGAGATGCTCAAAAAGAACTACGCGATCGGCGGCGAACAGTCCGGCCATGTGATCTTCCTCGATTACGCGACGACCGGCGACGGTCAGCTGACGGCGCTGCAGGTGCTTTCCGTGATGAAGAAGACCGGCAAGTCACTGTCCGAACTCGCGACGCTGATGACCGTCTATCCGCAGACGATGGTCAACGTTCGCGTCTCCAAGATGGGCAAGGCCCGCTTCCATGACGACGCGGATATCAAAGAGGCGATCCGTCAGGCGGAAGAACAGCTCGGCAAAACCGGCCGCGTCCTCGTGCGCGTCTCCGGCACCGAGCCGCTGGTCCGCGTGATGCTTGAGGGCAAGGATCAGCGCCGGATCGAAACGCTGGCGAACGAGATTGCGGAAGTCGTCCGCGAAAAACTGATTTAAGAGGACAGTATGAGATATACGAAGGATTGGCAAGACTATACGCTGCTGGACTGCAGCGGCGGCGAACGGCTGGAACGCTGGGGCGATATCGTCCTGATCCGGCCTGACCCGCAGGTAATCTGGCAGACGCCGAAAACTCATCCACTGTGGCAAAAGGCGAACGCGCGCTATAACCGCTCGAAAACCGGCGGTGGCTTCTGGGAGGTCTATACCTCTCTGCCGCCCGACTGGAGCATCCGTTACCGCGATTTGACGTTCCGCGTCAAGACGATGGGCTTCAAGCATACCGGTCTGTTCCCGGAGCAGGCGGTCAACTGGGACCGCGTGACAAAGCATATTAAAGAGAGTGACCGCCCGCTCAGGGTGCTGAACCTCTTTGCCTATACCGGCGGCGCGACGATCGCCTGTCTCAAAGCCGGCGCGTCCGTCGTCCATGTCGACGCCGCCAAGGGCATGGTCCAATGGGCGAAGGAGAACGCGAAGGCAAGCGGCGTGGACGACCGTCCCGTCCGCTGGATCGTCGACGACTGCATCAAGTTCGTCCAGCGGGAGATCCGCCGCGGCAACACCTATGACATCATTATCATGGACCCGCCGTCCTACGGGCGCGGCCCCGGCGGTGAAGTGTGGAAGCTGGAGGACGAGGTCTATAACTTCGTCGCGCTGTGCGAACAGGTGCTGTCCGCCGACGCGAAGCTGATGCTGATCAACTCCTACACCACCGGCCTTTCGCCGTCCGTGATGCAATACATTCTGCAAACTCTGATTTCCCCGAAGCACGGCGGCTGTGTCTCATCCGATGAGATCGGCCTGCCCGTCAACGGAACCGACCTTGTGCTGCCCTGCGGCGCAAGCGCCTTCTGGATCGGGAAAACGTAAAAAACCGACAACAAACAACGAGGTTCCTATGAGCGCATTTATTGAACTGAAAGACGTGTCCTTCGCCTATGAGCTGGACGAGACGCAGCGTGTGCCTGTGCTGCGGCATTTCAATCTCTCTGTGGAAAAGGGAGATTTTGTTGCCGTGCTCGGCCATAACGGCTGCGGTAAATCCACCGTGGCGAAGCTTTGCAACGCCATCGAGGTCCCGCAAAGCGGCACGGTGCTGGTCAACGGCATGGATACCAAAGAGGAAGAGAACCTGTTGGAGATCCGCCGTACGGTCGACATGGTCTTTCAGAATCCCGACAACCAGATCGTCGCGACCATCGTCGAGGACGACGTCGCCTTCGGGCCGGAAAACCTCGGCGTCGAGCCGCAGGAGATCCGCCGCCGCGTTGATCAGGCGCTCAAGGACGTCGGGATGTACGATCTGCGCTTTTCGGAGCCGCATAAGCTCTCCGGCGGCCAGAAGCAGCGCGTCGCGATCGCGGGCATCATCGCCATGCAGCCTGCCTGCATTGTGCTCGACGAGCCGACCGCGATGCTCGACCCGCGCGGCCGCAAGGACGTGATGAAGACCGTCCGGATGCTCAACCGCGACTTCGGCATTACGGTGATCTACATCACGCACTATATGGACGAAGCGGCCGAGGCGAACCGCGTTGTCGTCATGCATAAGGGCGATATTCTGCTCGACGGGACCCCGCGCGACGTCTTCCAGCAGGACGACGTGCTCAAAAAGGCCGGTCTCGACGTGCCCCAGGCGACGGAGCTGTCGCTGCAGCTGCGGCGCGCCGGCGCGCCCCTTTCGGGCAAAATTCTCACGATTGACGAGCTGTCACTGCAGCTGGAAGCGTTGCTGCCGCGCAGTGCGGGGAGGGTGGAATCATGAACGATACGCCGATCCTCCGCACGGAAAACCTCACCTATATCTATCAAAAAGGCACGAGCAGCGAAGTTGCCGCGCTTCAGGACGTGTCCGTCGAGATCCGGCAGGGCGAACTTGTCGGCGTGATCGGGCATACCGGCTCCGGCAAAAGCACGCTGATCGAGCATTTCAACGCGCTGAAAAAGGGCACCGCGGGCCGCGTTCTGCTCGACGGAAACGACATCTGGGCGGACAAGTCCAAGATCCGCGCGGTGCGTTTTCGTGTCGGCGTCTGTTTCCAGTACCCGGAGTACCAGCTCTTTGAAGAGACGGTCGCGAAGGATATCGCCTTCGGCCCGCGCAACATGGGACTGCCGCAGGATGAGATCGACCGCCGCGTCAAAGAGGCGCTGACGAACGTCGGCCTGTCCGAAGACTACGCCGAAAAGTCGCCGTTCGACCTGTCCGGCGGCGAAAAGCGCCGCGTCGCGATCGCCGGGATCATGGCGATGGAACCGCAGGTGCTCGTCCTCGACGAGCCCTGCGCCGGGCTGGACCCGCGCGGCCGCGCGACGGTGCTGCAGATGATCGCGGATTACCGCCAAAAAACGGGCTGTACCGTCCTGCTGGTCACCCACAGCATGGAAGAGGTCGCCGCGATCGCCGACCGCATTCTCGTGATGAATCAGTCCCGCGTCGCGTTCTTCGATACCGTGGACAACGTCTTTGCCCACGCCGAAGAGCTGCAGACAATGGGTCTCGATATTCCGCAGATGACGCAGCTGATGCTGTCGCTGCGCGAAAAAGGGTACGACGTGCCCGTGAATCTCTATACCGTGCAGCAGGTCTACGACACGATCTTCGCGCGCTGGAAGGGAGGGGTGCACGGTGCTCAGTGATATCACCATCGGCCAGTACTACAAGGCCCAATCCGTCGTCCACCGCATGGACGCGCGCATGAAGCTGATTTTGACGGTGCTGTTCATCGTGATCATCTTCCTTTGCAAGAATTTCTTCTCGCTCGCGGTGATGTTCGCGCTGACCGCCGTTTCGATCCTTGTTTCCCGCGTGCCGTTTAGGATGTTCTTCAAGAGCCTCAAGCCGATCATCCCGATCATCCTGATTACGGCGGTGCTCAACATCTTCTATATCGACAAGGGCACCGTTCTGTTCTCCTGGTGGAAGATCACCGTCACCACCGGCGGCCTTTCGACGGCGTTCTTCATGGCGGTGCGTATCATCTGCCTGATCATGGTCAGCTCCCTTTTGACCTACACGACCGTCCCGACGCTTTTGACCGACGCGATCGAACGGCTGCTCTCGCCCCTGAAGGTGTTCCACATCTCCGTGCATACGCTCGCGATGATGATGACGCTCGCGCTGCGGTTTATCCCGACGCTGATCGAAGAGGTCGACCGGATCACCAACGCCCAGAAGGCCCGCGGCGCCGACTTTGAAAGCGGCAAGTTCATCGATCGTGTCAAGGCGATGGTGCCCGTGCTGATCCCGCTGTTCGTGTCCGCGTTCCGCCGCGCCTATGAGCTTTCGTTCGCGATGACCTGCCGCTGCTACCACGGCGGCGAGGGGAGAACGCGGATGAAGCAGATGAAGCTGTCCGCCGTCGATTTCGTCGCCCTCGCGATCTTCCTTGTCGCGCTCGCCGGCGTCATCGTCCTCAACTACTTCTTTACGGCATTGATATGAGAAATATTAAACTGACCTTACAATACGACGGCGCGGCGTTCCACGGCTACCAGCAGCAGCCCAACGGCGATACCGTCGAAGCGCGGCTCAAGGCGGCGATCGCCCGGATCCTCGGCGAAACGCCGACCGTCTACGGCTGCAGCCGCACCGACGCCGGCGTCCACGCGAATATGTTCTGCTGCAATTTCAAGACGGAGAGCGACCGCCCGTGCGATAAGCTTCTGCGCGGTCTAAACGCCGTTTTGCCGCCGCAGATCGCCGTGACAGGCTGCGAAGACGCGCCGCTTTCCTTCCATGCGCGCTACGACTGCCTCGGCAAGGAATACGTCTACCGAATCTGGAACGGCCCGACGCGCAATCCGTTTTATCTGGACCGCGCGCTGTTCTACCCGTTCCCGCTCGACGAAAAAAAGCTGCACGCCGAGGCGCAGGCCTTCGTCGGCACGCACGACTTTGCCGCCTTCTGCGCGGCGGATTCGAGCGTGAAAACAACCGTCCGCACCGTCTACCGCTGTGCGCTGACACGCGAGGGCGACCTTGTGACGTTTACGGTCTGCGGCAACGGGTTTCTCTATAACATGGTGCGGATCATGATCGGGACGCTCCTGGATATCCAGGGCGGCAAAATCGAGCCCGGCGCGATCCGTGAGATCTTACGCGCGGGTCAGCGCGAAAACGCGGGCGTGACCGCGCCGCAGCAGGGCCTTGTGCTCAACCGCGTCTATTATGAAAAAGGAGGAT
>CAMZEG010000046.1 GCA_947305635.1 uncultured Clostridia bacterium | reverse complement strand
GAGACCTTGTGGCTGTCGGTCACGGGACGCATGACGGAGCCGACGGTCAGGCAGTTGAAATAGTCGTCGATGAAGATCAGCACGCCGAGCAGGATCGTTGCAAGCTGGGCGCCCAGACGCGACTTGATGTGCTTGACCGCCCAGCGGCCGAACGCCGCGGAGCCGCCCGCCTTGTTCATCATGGCGACAAGGGCGCCGAGTATCACAAGGAAGATGACGATACCCATGTTCCACGAATCGGCGAGGTTGCCGATAAAGCCGTCCTGAATCACATGGTTCATGATGCCTTCGAAGTTGAAACCGGCATACAGCACGCCGCCCGCGATGATACCGACGATCAGCGAGGAATAGACTTCCTTGGTGATGAGCGCCAGCACGATGGCGATGATCGGCGGAAGCAGGGACCAGATCGTCGCGTAGTTCTTGACGCTTTCGCGCACTTTCGCGATCGCGGTCTGGATGTGGCTTTCAAAGCCCGGGTCGCCTTCGATGTTGCCGGCGTAGTCGTCCACGTATTCCTGCGCGGAATCGGGATCGCTCAGGTCGTATTCAACGGCGTCTTCGCCTTCACCGAGGGTGAACACGGTCTCGTCGTCCGCTACGGCGCCGATGGTCACGACGTCCGCGGTCGCCTCTGCGACATCCTGCGCCACGTCTGCGGCCTTTTCGGCAGCCGCTGCGGCTACGTCGCCGACTGCCTGGGCAGCATCTGCGGCAGCGTCGCCGACCGCTACTGCGGCGTCTCCGACGGCGTCACCGACCGCTGCGGCAGCGTCTTCGGCCGCGGCGAGCACCGCCTGGGCGGCGTCTTCGACCGCGTTGCCGTCTTCGGCAAACGACATGCAGGAAAACGGGATCGCCAGCGCGAGCACGAGCATCAGCGCAAGGATCAGTCTTGCATAGGTTCGGTTTTTCTTCATGGTTGTTGTCCTCCCTGAAAAATAAAAATGTGTGAACGCAGGAAGCGCCCACACAAAGACAGCTAAGTTGAACCGGTGTGATAGCGCTCCGCATATGCGACAGTCGGCAGGATCTTTTCCGTACCGCCCAGCAGCGCGTCTGCAGCAAACGCCCCGCTTCGGCAGCCGCGCCTTTCGCCGCACCCTTTCGCCCGCTGCGGGCAGTGTGCCGTTACTGATCGCGTCCGCGCCTCTATCGAAAGCTCCTTGTTCGAAGCTTACCCGTTCATTATAACAGATTATGAATAAAAATCAACCCTGTTTCGGAAAATAATTCATTTTTCGCCGTTCGCCTGCGCCATCGCCTGCCGCAGCGCTTTCGCCAGCTGATCGGGACAGGACGTCGGCTTGAACCCGCAGCGGATCCCGGCAAGACGCCGCTCGACTTCCGCAGGCGTCATGCCTTCCACAAGGGCGGAAATGCCCGCGGTGTTGCCGGCGCAGCCGCCGTAAAAGCGGACGTTGTGGACCTTGCCGTCCACGAGTTCAAAGGTGATGCCGCGCGAGCAGACGCCGTTCGGCTGATAGGAATACTGCATGATTATGCCTCCTTGTCGTTTTGATTGGTTGTCGGATCGTCCTTCTTTTTGAAAATGACGAATTTACTGAACAGATAGTTGAGCACAACGACGACCACGCCGATGATCAGCTTCGCGACGATCTTGCCGCTCAGCTGCAGCAGCCGGAAGTCGAACACCTTTTCGTCGAAATGCAGCAGCTCCACAAAGCACCACAGGCCGCCCTGCTCGATGAAATATGAGCCGATCCGCGCCGAAAGAAAGCCGGGGATCTCCTTTTTGAGCACGCCGAAGGTCCACTCTTTGCTTTCGAACACGAACAGCTTGTTAGTCACAAAGGCGAAGGCGACGGCGGCGATCCACGCGATCGTGTTCGTCAGAAGGTACCATTTCCCCGCGAAGAACAGGTCGAAGACCTTGAAGACCACGAGGTTGACGAGCGTCGTCATCCCGCCGAAGAAAACGTAAAAGATCGTCTCCTTGTTGCAGACGGCGCGAAACAGTTTTTTCATACGTTTTCCCCCGTCCTTTCCCGCCGCAGCAGACGGCGGATTTTTTCTTCAACAGCCGGATAGACGACCGGGTAAAAGCGTTTGACGACCGCGACGGCGATCAGCGCGTAGACGACGCCGAACAGCGCGCCGAAGAGCACGTCCGTGCAGTAATGCACTTCGAGATAGACGCGCGAAAAGCCCATCAGACAGCCGAACAGACCGAGCGCAAGACCGCCCTTCCGGCTCTGACAGAAGACGACGGTCGCCGCGGCAAACGCCGCAGCCGTGTGTCCCGACGGGAACGAGAAGGAATCCGGCCGGCTGACGAAGTCCGGATAGCGGTAGACCGCCTGCCACCAGTCGTAGCCAAGGTCGAACGGACGCGGCCGCGCCAAAAGCTCCTTGACGATCACGCTGTTGCAAACGGTGGTGATCGCCAGCGCGCCGAGTACGGCGACGCCGAGTTTGCGCCATTTTCGGGTGCACAGCAGCACGAAGCCGAACAGGAAGAAGATCGCGCCCTTGGTGCCGAGCAGCGAAATTACGGTCATTATCGGCGTAAGAACGGCGTTCTGGATGTTCTGGATCCACGAGAAGACCGCCAGATCGAACGGCAAAAGCGGATCAAATAACGGTTGCATCCGCGCGCCCCCTTACAGCTCGAACAGCTTCTTGAGCGTTTTTGCCGCCGCGCCGACCGCGAGCGCCACCACATCGTCGCCCGCCATCAGCAGCGTATTGCCGCGCGGGATCAGCAGCGTGCCGCCGCGGATGATATAGATCAAAACGCAGTTTTCCGGAATCTGCAGATCCATCACGCGCTGGCCGGAACGGCTCCAGTTCTGCGGAATCGTGTATTCGCTGATGATCGCGTCGGAGTTGGAGATGTCCGCGATCAGCTTGACGTCGGAGTTGTCGATCTCGCGTTCGATCAAATCGGAGATGATCCGCGTCGAATCCAGCACGAGGTCGATGCCCAGCCGCTTCATCAGCGAGATGTTGTTGGTGTTGTTGATCTTCGAGATCGTGCGCTTGATGCCGAACTGCTTCTTGCCGATCTCGCAGGCGATCAGGTTGTTTTCGTCGTGGTTGGTCACGGCGATCATCACGTCGCACTTGCCCGCGCCGGCGGCCGCCAGCGTTTCCACCTTGGTCCCGTCGCCGCAAAAGACGCGCACGTCGATCGCGTTCGCAAGCCGCGCGCAGTTTTCCTCATGCCGGTCGATCAGCCGGATATCGTGGCCCGCCTCTTTGAGATGCTTCGACAGATAGTAGCCGTGCTGTCCCGCGCCGATAATCAGTATCCGCATACGCTCACTCCTTTGCAAAAACAAGCATGTCGCCGTCTTCGACCGTCAGATCGTCCTGCACGAACAGCAGCTTGCCGCTCTTGCGGCGGACGGCGAACAGCATCGTGTTCGGCCGTGTCTGAATCTCGCTCACCAGACGGCCGATCTCTTTTTTGTCCGCTTTCTCCATCGAAAAATGCACCGCGGTGCCGCCCATGGAGATCGAGTCGATATCCTCGCTGTCCTGGCTGACGAGGCTGAACAGCAAATCGCTTTCGAGCCGCGTCGGGCAGATCGTCCGCAGGCCGAACTTGCGGAAGACGGCCTCGCGCGACGGGTCGCTGACGCGCACGAAGGTGTTCTTCACCTCAAACTCCAGCTCCAGTGTCTGCGCCGCCATGACGTTGACGTTGTCGTTGTTCGTGACGACGATGGCGACGTCGGCGTTGTCCGCGCCCGCGTTGCGCAGCACGTCCATATCGGTCACGACGCCGCAGACCGGCAGTCCCGAAAAGCGTTCGCCGAGCGATTGGAACGCGCGCTCGTCCGCGTCGACGACCGCAACGTCATAGCCGTATTCGTCGAGCTGGGTGGCAAGCCGCGCGCCGGTCTTGCCGCAGCCGATGATCAAAACATTCATACAGGTACCTCCTTATACCGGACAGCGGCGAAAGCTGACGTCCGTCTGTCCCTGTGCCAGCGTCAGCACCGCGTAGGCGCCGTCGCAAAGCGCGCCGGGATTGACGAACAGCACGCCGCCGCGCGTGATGGTATTTTGTAAATGCGTGTGCCCGTAGAGCGCGACGTCGGCCCGGACGCCCTGCGCTTTTTCAAGCAGCTCGCCGAGCGTAACGCGCACCGCGACGCGGTGGCCGTGGGTCACGATCACGGTATGGCCTTCGATGTACTGATACGCGAAATCGTCAATGGATGTATATTCACCCGACTGGTCACAATTGCCCCGTACGGCAACAAATTTACGCGCGGGGAAGGCCGGTTTGACCTTTTCCAGATCGGAAAGCCCGTCGCCCAGGAAAAACACGACCGGACAGTCCCCCTCCGCCTCCAGCACATACCGCAGCCGGGAAACGCAGCCGTGGGAATCGGAGAGCACCAGAACGTGCACACATGATTCCCCCTTCGGCCGCATAGGCATAGTATAGTAGTACAAGTTGAATTTTACCATAATTTCGGAGGTATTGCAATGGATGACGCAACAAAACTTTCACCGAAACAGCTGCTCGGGCTGCTGGCGGCTCTCAAAGGGAGCAAAAAGGACGCTTCCCTGGACCCGGAAGCGCTGCTGTCGCGGCTGAACGACGCGCAGGCCGAAACCGCGCGGCAGGTACTGCGCGATCCGCAGAAGCTGCAGTCGCTGCTGGGGCAGCCGCAGATCCGCGCCCTGCTGCAACAGCTGCAGGCGGAACTGAACGCCGATGGCACAGCCGGAGCTTGATCTCGGCGGGCTGCTCGACGCGCTGCAGGAACAGGACCTTTCGCAGCTGCTGGAAACGGCGTCGTCTCTTTTGCAAGGCGCTTCAAACGGCAACGCGCAGCAACCGACGCCCGACAGTGCGCCGCCGCTTGACCCCGCCCTGCTCGTCAAACTGACGAAGCTGTTCTCCCTTTTGAACCGGAGCGACCCGGACCCGCGGGCCGACCTTCTGCGCGCGCTGCGCCCGCTGGTCAGCGAAACGCGGCGGGAGCGGATCGACGTCGCCGCGCGGATGCTCCAGCTGGCGCGGCTGCTGCCCCGGCTGCGGGAACTGGATCTTTGAGAAAGGAGCTTTTTCGATGGCGGAATCCTTGGAGGAACAGACCCGGCGCGCTCTGCGGCAGATGATGGAACTGCACAAATCGTCAGAACCTCAGCCGGAATCTCAGCCGCCCGTGTCCGAACGCCCGCCTTCTTCTGTGCCGCAGCAAAGTCTGCTGCGGTTTTTGCGGCTGGACTCCGACGCGCTGCTGATTTTGCCGCTGATCCTGCTGCTTTCGCGCGAGGGCGCGGACACCGCGCTGCTGCTGGCGCTGGTGTATGTCCTGCTGTAGTGTTGCAAGATGATGCATATTCTATGCAGGATTCCGTGCATATTTGCACAAATATACAAAAATATGCTTAATTCGAGAAAATATATTCATTTTTCTATTGACAAAAGCCATAACGCCGTGTATAATACCGAACAGAATTCAAAAAAGCAAGAGAGGGTATCTGCATGAACAAAGAAGCCATCAAAAAAGTCGTACTCGCCTACTCCGGCGGTCTGGATACGTCCATCATCATCCCGTGGCTGAAGGAGAACTACAACAACTGCGAAGTCATCGCCGTCTCCGGCAACGTCGGTCAGGCGGACGAGCTGGAAGGCCTTGAGGAAAAAGCGCTCAAAACCGGCGCGAGCAAGCTCTATGTGCTCGATCTGACGGACGAATATGTCGACAACTACATCATCCCGACGCTGAAGGCCGGCGCGGTCTATGAGGAATACCTCCTCGGTACCAGCACCGCGCGTCCGTGTATCGCCAAAGGGCTTGTCGACGTCGCGCTGAAAGAGGGCGCCGACGCCATCTGCCACGGCTGCACCGGCAAGGGCAACGACCAGGTCCGCTTTGAGCTGGCGATCAAGCACTTCGCCCCGAACATGCCGATCATCGCCCCGTGGCGCGAATGGAGCATCAAGTCGCGCGAAGAGGAGATCGACTACGCCGAGGCGCACAATATCCCCTTGAAGATCAACCGCGAGACGAACTATTCCAAGGACAAGAACCTGTGGCACCTTTCGCACGAGGGACTCGACCTTGAGAATCCCGCCAACGAGCCGACGTACGAAAAGCCGGGCTTCCTTGAAATGAGCGTCTCTCCCCTGCAGGCGCCGGATGAAGCGACCTACATCAGCCTCGACTTTGAAAAAGGCGTCCCCGTCGCGCTGAACGGCAAAGCCATGAGCGCCAAGGAGATCATCCTCCAGCTCAACGAACTCGGCGGCAAAAACGGCATCGGCCTGCAGGACATCGTCGAAAACCGGCTGGTCGGCATGAAGAGCCGCGGCCTGTATGAGACCCCGGGCGGCACGATCCTTTATAAAGCGCATAGCGTGCTCGAAACGATCTGTCTGGACAAGATGACAATGCATGAAAAGCAGAAGCTGGCGATCACCTTCGCCGAGCTCGTCTACAACGGCCAGTGGTTCACGCCGCTGCGCGAGGCGCTCTCCGCCTTTGTCGACAAGACGCAGGAGACCGTCACCGGCACCGTGAAGCTCAAGCTTTACAAGGGCAACATGATCAACGCAGGCGTCTGGAGCCCCAACTCGCTGTACAGCGAGGACCTCGCCTCCTTCGGCGAAAGCGACTACGACCAGACCGATTCCGCCGGTTTCATCAATCTCTACGGTCTGCCGATCAAGGTGCAGGCGATCGTGAACAGCAAGAAGAAGTAAGACAACCAGACAGCAAAACAGCAAGAACGGCTGCGTATTCCAAGCGAATACGCAGCCGTTGTTTTATGCGGACTATGATGCAGCGGTATACAAGAAAGCCGACCCGGCATGAAGCCGGGTCGGTTGTTGCATGGGGTGGTTTGTTTCCTGTCAGACTTAACGGCCGAAGAGCTTGTTGAAGATCGTCTTGAACCACTGGATGATCTGCTGGAAGAAGGCGATGAAGCCGTTTGCGGCAAAGCCCTGCGGTTTGCCGGCGGACGGGCTGCCCATGTTGTCGTCATCATAGTTATGATAGACGTTACCGGTGTCGGCATTCGGGTCCACATATTCGGTGAACAGCCAGTCAAGCAGTTCCGCAACGTTACCGAGGTTCTCGTCGGTCTTGGAAGCCTTTTCCTTGCCTTCAGCCACCAGTTCCAGTCTGGTGTTGTAGTCTCTCTGCCAGTTCGCGACCTTTGTCGTGCCGGAGTTAACGCCGTAGAAGATGTAGTACAGCATGTGCAGGAGCGAATCCATACCGGAATTGGTACCTGCATAAGCACCGGCGATATCGATCAGCTTATCGAGATAGGCGTAGCCCTCGTCGCTCATTTCGATCTTCTCGCGGACGAGCGTCTTGAGCTGATCCTTGTTGAGCGCGACCCAGCGCAGCGCGAACCGCAGCAGCGTGGTAATGGTGTCCGCCTTAGAGGTTTCGCCGGCGTATTCCATCTTGTACCACGGCTCAAGTTCAGACTGAGAACTGCTGGTGACGATCTTACCGGTGGTCATTTCGGCCAGCGCGTCAACGACGAGCGGCGCAAGATCAGAATCTTCACCGATCATATCAGTGATCGCATTCATGACATACTGCATATCGATCGTGCTCAGGTCGATGCCGATGGCCGCAAACAGGTCAACGTCGCCAACCAGCGGATTCAGCGCTTCGAGAATCACGTTAATGGCGCTGACCATATTGCGCACGCAGGCGTCAAGGCCATAGGAATTGATGAAGTACGCCACGTTCGGCAGCATCTCGAAGATTTCATCAACCGGATTCTCCAGCACCTTGTCGATGCGGTTCAGCAGCGGCGTCGCAATGGTGTTGACCAGCGAAGCCGTATCGGTCGTCGCGCTGACGTCGGCCTGCGAAGGAATGTCGGAGCAATCGAAGGTTTCAAGCAGCGGAAGGATACCGTACTTGTAGCCCTGACCGCCGATCAGCGTGATCAGATCTTTTTCATCTGTGCTGTCTCTGAAGAAGCTGATGTCTTCTTCGCAAAGCAGCCAGTTGAGGATCGGATAGAGCGGATCCAGGATCTGAACGAGCGCGTTCAGGAAGCCTTCCTTGCCTTCCGCGAACGGCTGGACGGAATAGGTGCCGTCGCCGTTATCGATGAATTCTTCGCCGTCGGTGTAGCGGTCAAGGTCAACACCGAGCGCCGTCTTCAGCACGTTCTTCACGATATCGGACATATCGACACCGTTGATCGTCAGTTCATTGACGGTCTTGACGAGCTTCTCTTCCACGAGGTTGAGGATCACATCCGCAACCGCCGGCGTGTAAACATTGTCGCCGATCATCGCGTTGAGCAGATCCTTCATCGAGGTGATGTACTCGTCGGTGCTGCTGTGGATGCCGAGACCCTCGAGGGAATCTGCCGGGATACCGAGCAGGTAGATCAGATTGTCAATGAACGAATCGAGGTTATTGGCAATGTAGATCGCCATATCCTGCGTAAACAGCGGGCCGTAGCCGCCGAATTCCGTGCTGGTGTTGATCGCGGAGAAGGTCTGATCGGTATCAGCCGCTTCCGGATGCAGCCAGTTGGGGACTCTCATCATATCAGGCGTGAACTCGACATCGGACATACCGAGGATGTTCAGCACCACCTGATAGGCTTCTTCGCTGACGCCCTTGAGGATGGAGGCGTTGTCTTCATAGGCAAGCACTTCGATCAGGACGGAGGCGAGGATCGTGATCATATCCTTGCGGTCGCCGTCATAGGCCAGCTTGAACGCAAGCTTGCCGTTCGCGGAATCGGTCTTCACAGCCTTGCCGATGTAGAAGGTGCTGATCGCGGTCTTGATCGCGTCGGGGATCGTGATGCCTGCGAGACCTTCAATCAGGGTCAGCAGCGCCGTTGTGTTGAGATCGTTCAGCGCCACGCCGCCGGTCTTAATGCCGTTCTCGTCCTCTTTCTGACCGATTCTGACACCCGCACTCTTCGGCTTGCCGTCTTCGCCGAGCACTGGGGTTCCATCCTCGTTATACTCGCCTGCAAGAAGTGTTGCGATCGGGTTACCGGTCACGGCCTGCACCAGCGCGTCAAACGGCAGAACAGCGTTGTTGATGATCGCCTTGAGACCGTCCGCGTTCAGGAAGTAGAGCACGTTCGGCAGCAGGTCGA
Source organism: uncultured Clostridia bacterium (assembly GCA_947305635.1). GTDB lineage: Bacteria > Bacillota > Clostridia > Oscillospirales > Acutalibacteraceae > UBA6857. The sequence continues at coordinate 4,952 of CAMZEG010000046.1, read as the reverse complement.
GGATCTCGTTGATCGGATCCGCGCAGATCGCGTCGAGTCTTGCAGTCACAGCAGTCAAAACATCCTTGATTGCCTTTGCAGCATCGATCTTGCCTTCGTCATCCGTATCAAAGTCGGCTTTCTTCGGCATAGCCACGCCGAGAGCTTCAAGAACCGGAACCAGCGCGGCGTCATAAGCGTCGCCGCCGGTGATTGTAATCAGGTCTTCTCTCGTCGTACCGTTGAAGAACTTATAGCTCTGGCCGAAGAGGGCGAAGCCGAGGATGCGGCTGAACGGATCGAGAATATCCGCCAGTGCATTAACGAAGGTTTCTTCAGTATACTTCGCATCGTCGGAAACCGGAGTGAAGGACCAGTTGCGGATCTCTGTACCGAGGAGAGCGTCGATCGAATCTTTCAACACCTTTTCAAAGTTGCCAAGCAGGCCATCAATCGCGTTGCCAAGTGCATTGACAACCTTGCCGGTGTAGAGGTTGTCGTTGATCAGACCGTTGATGAGCGTTGCAAGATAGTTTTCATCCTGACCCGCAACCTTCAGCACGTCTTTGACGATGGAATCAAGGTTGTCGTTCAGATATTCCGCAAGCTCCGCGGTCCACTGGTTCTTTTCATAGGTGGACAGATAGTTGATGACCGCTTCGTTGGAATATGCGGGCATATCGAAGCTGTCGAGTTGGATCTCACCGCCGTACATGTATGTCCAGTTGATCGGCGTGATCTTGGTTGTATCAATCGAGCTTTCGCCGCCGGTAACAATCGGGACAATCTTCTTGTAGATGTCGGCGATCTTATTGATCGTTGTCGGATCATCCGCATTTTCGGCAAGATAGCCGAACAGGATGTCGGCGTTGGTGGCGTCGTCGCTGACCTTGTATTCCAGCGCTTCAATCACGCCGCAAAGCAGGATCGTCAGGACGTCAGCCGCGTCGATAGTGCCGCTGCCGTGTTTGATCGTCAGCGCCGGAATGGCGTAGGCGCCGAGCGGGCTGTAGGTCAAGTTGGTACCGAGCTTCGCATCAACGAGACTGATAATCGTGGACATCTTCAGGTCTTCAAGATCCAGTTCAAGGCCTGTATCTGCCAACAGGCCGCCAACGATCTCAAACAGATCAACCGGATAGATCGGGCGGATCGTATCGAGCACGATCTGGATCGGGTAGATCAGGTTCTTGATCGCAACACTCAGGCCGTTGCTCTCAATGAAGTAGACAACGCCAGGCAGCAGAGTCAGAATATCCTCAATCATGCTGTTTTCGGGATCGGTCAGACCGTCGATCCACGCAAGGAGCGCGTTGAGGATCATTTCAAGCTCTTCGCTCGCGGTCTTGTCCTCGTAACCGGTGATCTGCGGGATGCCGAGGGCGTCGAAAATCAGGCCGATCGATTTCGGATAGACGTCGTAGCCGTAGACGTTGATAACGCCGTCGAGCGCGGAGAGATTTTCACCGGGCAGCATGATCTTCAGAACCGGAGCGAGCGGGTCAAGCAGACCGCACAGCGCGCTGACGAACGCAGCCTTGTTGCCGTCTTCAAAGGCCCAATCCTTCGCCTGTGCTTTCGCAATGAGCGCATCAAGGTTGAGGCCGAGTTGATTCTTCAGCAGGTCGGCAACCACGCCTTCCGTCAAGGCAGCGGGCAGCTCAAGGCCGGCGATCTTGTCGGCGAGCGCATCCAGATTTGCTTTGGTGAATACGCCCTTCAGCGCATCCTGCAGCGTCTTGTTCAGCGAAATTTCGCTGCCAAGCAGACCGGCGATGGTCGGGATGAGTTCGTCCACGTTGGTCGCGATGGTGGTTGCAGTGTCCTTATCCCAGTCGTTCGCGTACTTCAGGTAGGCGACTTGGGCCGGGGTAACCTCTTCATCGTTATAGGTGAAGGTGGTTGCCGGAGTTTCAAGTTCCGCGTAGTTGTTGTAGCGCTGCGGGATCATCATTTCTGTGATTGCAGCGATAGCATAATCCGGATCAGAGGTGACGTTGTTGATGATGGTCTGAATGACCTCGGACATCCCTTCAAGGCCGCCTTCCACAAGCGCATCCAGCAGAGTATTCAGCAGCGGGGTGCCCCCTTCGTCCTTTTCGGTGAGCAGATACTGGACGATCCACATGAACTCATCCGCCGGGTTCGCAACGATATACGGGAAGTCGTCTTTATGACCCTCTACGTCAAACGGCGAAACCGTTCTGTAGCCGTCTTTCCAGATAACGCTGTCGCCAAGATAGGCAATCTTCTGGAAGAGATCGTCGATCGGAAGCGCTCCAAGCAGTGCAGAGATATCGAAGCCGCTGTCTTCCGTTACTTCGCCTCCGCCGGGTTCTGCCGGGGTATCGCCGTCAGCTTCTTCATTGCCGCCGAGCAGACCGATGACAGATTTGACAAGCCCGTTGGCAGAACTGAGGTCAAAGCCCATGGAGGTAAGGTCAAGCATAGAACCAACGTTAATTTCGAGCGAATCTTTCAATGCGCCTTCCATAGTACCGCTGCCGCCTACACCAGCGTCATATTTTGCGTCCGCGGAATAAGCAATGACTGTCTTCAGCTCATTCAGCAACGGCAATACAAGGCCAAAATTCAGAGCGTATGCAATGTTGGGTAAAATGCTGAAGATCGCATCCAAAGGTTCATCCTTGATGGTCTCCAGAACGCTATGGATCGGATTAATCAAACCGTCTTCAATGATTTTTCTGGTCGTCGTTAAAGTGTTTCCCTGGGGCAAGCTGTCAGCGCCCAGCGCACTGAGAATCGGCGCAATAGCGTTGTCATAGCCGGGATTCTCACCAAAGGTCATCTTAAGTGTAATAGGATCGACTTTAATTGAAACACACGAATAACTGCCGGAACCTGTACCAATTTTGGCATTTGATCCACCATAAGTTGTTGGAAGATTGGACAACAAAGCTTTCAAAAGACCCTCGAGGCCGGAAAATGCAGCGGAAATCGCGCTAAGAAAGCTTTCTTTGTCGGAAACGCCCCAAACAAGTGTCAGCTTTTCGGTCTCTTCGTCATAAATATTCTCATCAGTCCAAGAATTCGACAATTCTTTATAAGCAGTAGGTTTGTCGTTTTCGTCTCTTGCCGTTACTTGATATTCAGTTACGGTAGTAACAGCTGCAAGAGCATTGGCAGCATCTGTAAAACCGGCAGTCCCAACGGCTGTTGCCAACAACTGTGGCAGCAACGGCAAACCAATAGCCGTAAGAGCTTTGTCCATTTTATAAATCGACAAATTGATTGTCGTGGAGACGGGATCGGTAATTTTGACCGAGCTTGGCAAATCTGCCCAAACCTTCGCAAATTCCGCAGCAACCAAAGGATAAAGATACTGAATAAGCGTGTTAACGAAATCATCGGTATAAAGCTTGGCCGGCAATCCATCAAGGAGATCTCCAATTGTCCCATTCAGGTCAAAACCAAGCATTTCTTTTATCAGGTCGCTGCCGAGCAGCTTCTTGACGTTCGCATAAATCGTCTCACGCTCTTCCGCGCCGACCGTGTAATCCAAATTGCGGACCTTTTCGAGTTCGGTGTTGCGCTCGCGGGTGATGTCTTCCACCTTAATCTTATTATAGTCATAGGCGGAAAGGCCCTTTGTGGCGTCGTAGTTCACAAAGGCAAAGACCGCATTTTTAATCGCTTCATACTTGTCTTGAGTTGCCTGCGAAACATCGAAGTGGTCCGTACCCAGCAGGAAGTTATAATGATCCGGGTTCAGCTGACCGAACGCCGTCCTCAGTGCATTGTAGTTTTGAACTGTAATGTCGTCCGACGTGTTGATCGTGTAGCCATATTCGGCAACAAAGCCCATGTAAAGGTCATAGGCGTTGTTGATCTGCGCCTCCACGCGGGCGTTGAGCAGCGCATAGACGGAATCGATCTTCGCTTCCATTGCCGCTTCCAGCTCACCGAGCACCTTTCCGGCAAAGACGGCATCGTACTCCGTAATTTCGTCAACGAACGCCTGCAGTTCGGTGTACCACGTGTCGCGGGCGTTCAGCACCGAATAGAGCTGTTCGGTCGTGTAGCTGTCCGTTACAGATGCAAAAGCTTGGGTATAGACCGATTTATACTGGAGAAAATCCTCCTTGTACTCATTGTCTGTCTGCAGTTGCGCAATGTTGGTACGAATCGGGCCAAACGTATTTGTAACATAGTTCTCGCCGAACACAGCAACTACGTTCGCCGGTTTATAGGTACCCAACGTCGTTTCATGGCCTGCAAGTTTTGTCAGTGCGGCAGCCAAAGCCGTCCCGGCGTTATCGGTTGCAACAACCCAATCCTGATCGTAAGCGCTATATGTTGCGACGTCGGCGTCGATGACGGGCTTGACTTCGTCGCGCAGAACGGCGATTTCCTCCGCGTTCTGAATCGCAGCGAGCGCGGCATCAACCGTCGTGCGCGTAAGAATCGGGTTTGTTCCGCCTTCAAAGTAGTTGTATACGGTTTGATTGTTGATGTCTTTGTAACTGGTATACTTTGTATTGAGATTGTTATACAAAGTCACCAACTGCGCTTTTGTATAATTGGAATAATCCGTAGCAATGTAATCGAGGATATCATCCACAATTGACTTATACTCTGCAATCAGCTTTGAGGATTCCAACTGCGCGATCGCCGTGCTGTACGAGCCAAAGAAGAAGGCGAAAACACCGCTGCCGGGCGCAAGGTCATTGACCGCCGTTCTGGCGTCGTTGATGGCGTCATAGGCAGCCGTGAGGGCGGTAGAGCCCAGTTCCAGCTGCGCGGCCTGCGTCATAGCGAGAATGTCGGCATTTTCAGTGAGCGCGGTCTCCATATCGCTGAACGCAGTGATGGTTGTATAACCCTTGTCATCAATATTTGCACCTTCATTACCGGGAGAGCCGTTGGAGCCTTTGGAGGCACTGGAGCAAGTTGAAGCAGAACTACCATCTCCACCTTTGGTGCCGCCGCCGCCACCGCCGCCGCCGGTGACG
>CAMZEG010000045.1 GCA_947305635.1 uncultured Clostridia bacterium | reverse complement strand
GGCGACATCCTCAAAATCGCGCATGAATCCGGCCTCAACTACACGATGACCCGTGTTGCCGAAACCGACACAACCGGCGCGAGCGAAGCAGTTTCCGAATAAGCGATTCAACATGTCTTTTGTCTGAAAAGGCATCATTTCCAAAGGGAGGTATCATCCCATGAAAAAAAGCACCAAGATCATGATCGGCGCCGTATTGCTGACGCTTGTCGTCTGCGTTCTGATCGTTGTTGTCGCGTCGCTCAATAAAAAGCCCGACGTCACGCCGACGACCGCGCCGTCCGTCAGCGGCGACACGACCTACTTCAATCTGGATCCGAACGATACACCCGATCTTCCGACCAACCCGACGTCGACCGAAGCGCCGACTGCCGTTGATCTTTCCACGGCGCTGATCGGGAAATGGATGGACTCCGCCAACATGAGCGGCTATGAGTTCTTCTCGGACGGCAAGGTCAACGTCACCTATGTGAATCTGACGATCCCGTTCATCAATCTGCCGATCAACGGCACCGCGACCGGCACCTATACGCTCAACGGCAGCGAGCTGATGATGAAGTACTCGATCTACACCAAGACGATCACAAAGCACTTCTTCGCCGCCGTCAACGGTAACGAGCTGTCGCTGCGCGACGTTGACGAAAACGATACCGCAACCTATCAGCGGATGAACGAGAACGAAACGATTCCGACAGCGGCGCCGCAGACCAGCGACGATCTGACCGGCACATGGGTCAATTCCGACGCGACGGTGCGCTATATCTTCAACGAGGACGCGACAGTCAATATGACCTTTGTCGGCTATAAGGACAAATCGATCTCCCGCAAGGAACTGAACGGCAGCTATTCGGGCCTCTATATGGTTCAGGGCAACTTTATCACGATCCAGTTCCTGATGGACGGCGATAAAGTCACGCTGGAATACACCTACACCATCAACCGCAATACGCTGTCATTGACCGACAGAAACAACGACACAACGCTGTTTGTCCGCGCAGGCACCGGTTCGAACACCTATGCGTCCGCGGAAGATCTGCGCGGCCGCTGGAAGGATTCCACCGGTACGAACGGCTACAATTTCCAGGAAGGCGGCATTGTGGAGCTGACGCTCGTCAACTTTACCGTTCCCGTGATCAACATGCCGATCAACGGCACCTACAACGGTACCTATCAGGTCGACGGCGACAAGCTGACAATCCGCTACTCCGTGCTCGGCAAAGCGATTACGGACGTGTATCGCTTCTCGATCGAAGGCAGCACGCTGACCTTGACGAATGAAGAAAACGGCAAAGTCAGCGCCTATATGAGAGGTTAGTCCCACCCCACCCGCCAAAAGAAACGGTTGTGATTCCCATGGACAGTCAGCAAAAAGTGTTAGACACGCTCGACCGGCTTCGTATCCCCTATCAACGGATCGAGCACCCGCCCGTCTATACCATCGAAGAGATGGACGCGCTCGGCATATTTACCGCCGGCACGGTCTGCAAGAATCTCTTTTTGCGCAACGCAAACGGCAAGACGCACTACGTCGTCTGTCTGCCGAAGGATAAGCAGGTCGATATTCAGAAAAACATCCGCGCGGCACTCGGCTGCAGCCGACTGTCATTCGGCTCGGACGAGCGGCTGGAAAAGCAGCTTGCCCTCTCCACCGGCGCGGTTTCGCCGTTCGGCGTTGTCAACGATGACGACCACGACGTTGTCGTCGTATTAGACAAGGAACTGCAAAAACTTGACGGTCTGATCGGGTTTCATCCGAACGTCAACACTGCGTTTATCTGGCTGACCTTTGACGGTCTAATGACGTTTTTACGCGCCATGGGCAACCCGGTTATTTGTACTGAACTGTAAGAAAAGGACGTGATCATATGATAAAACATATCGTGATGTGGCAATTCAAGGAATATGCGCAGGGAAAAACAAAACAGGAAAACCTGGAGTGGGCAAAGAAGCATCTGGAAGCGCTGCCCGCTGTAATCCCCTGCCTTAAAAGCATGAAAGTCAGTCTGAACGTCAACGATAAACCCGGAATGTTTGACGCGGTGCTGGAAAGCGAGTTCGAATCGCTCGACGATCTCTTCACCTACAGAAAGCACCCCGACCATAAGGTGATTTCGGAATACATTTCGCTTTGCCGGACGGCAAGAGCGAGCGTTGACTATGAGATTGAAGCATAACCATATCACCGCAGATCATTTATCACAGGAGGTTACCGACGCATGAAAGCTGAAGAAAGCGTAAAGAACTACCCGTCCACGCTGCGCATGTACACGAACTATACGACGCGCGAAATCCGCAAGGTCATCAAGACCATCGGCCCGCGCGGCTCCGGCAGCAAAGAAGAACGCGCCGCGCAGGAGCACTTTGTCGACGAGATGAAGACCGGCGCCGACGACGTCCAGCTGGAAGAGTTCAGCGTCCATCCGGTTGCGTTTATGGCGTGGGTCGTCGTTGACGGCGTCGCGCTGATGCTTGCTGTGCTGTTCTCTTTCCTGAATATGCCGATCGTCTCTCTCTGCCTTGCCGTTTTTTCGCTTGTTTGCCTGTTCACGGAATTCCTGATGTACTGGAAATTCCTCGACCCGTTCTTCCCGAAGAAGACGAGCGCCAACGTCATCGGCACGCGCAAACCGACCGGCGAAGTCAAACAGCGCATCATCTTCTCCGGCCATGTGGACTCCGCGTGGGAATGGCGCTTCATGCATTACGGCGGACATGCGCTGTTCTTCGGCGGCAGCGGTTACGCGATTGTCGGTCTGTTGTACGTCCTTGTGATCTCCATTATCCAGTTGGCTGTCTGCGGACCGATCGGCGGCGAAGTGACGGGCGCGCTGGTGATCCTGCGCTATATTGAACTCGCGTTCGTGCCCGCGTTCGTTCTGATCATGTTCTTTTCCGATTTCCGTCATCCGGTGCCGGGCGCAAACGACAACCTGACCGGCACGGTGACGTCCATTGCCATTCTGAAATACCTTGAGGATAACAACATTCGCTTTGAAAACACTGAAGTCGTCGCCGCTGCTGTCGGCTGCGAGGAATGCGGCCTGCGCGGCGCGGAAGCCTATATCAAAGCGCACAAAGCCGAAATGGACGCCGTCCCGACCGTGTTCTTCTGTATGGATACGCTGCGCGACTATGACGATATGGCGATCTATGCCCGCGACATGACCGGTACGGTCAAGAACGACCCGCGCGTCTGCGCCCTGATGAAAAAGGCCGGCGCAGACTGCGGCATGGACCTTAACTATCAGACGGTCTATCTCGGCGCGTCCGACGCCGCGGCCGTCAGCAAGCTCGGCGTCCCCGCCGCAACGCTTGCCGCTATGGAACCCTCCGGCCCGCGCTATTACCACACCAGACGCGACACGGACGAGATCATGGTGCCGAAAACGATTGAAAAAGCGCTTGACGTCTGTCTGCATGCATTATTTACCTTTGACGAACAAGGACTGAAAGAGAGCTATGAATAATCAAAGAAGAAAACCCAAAACCCAGCTGAAACCGGGCGTCGCAATCGCGCTTGTCGTTTTGCTCGCCGTCGTTTGCGTGGCGGTTGCGTTCCTGCTGAAAAAGCCGGAGACCGTTGACCAGATGCCGGATTCCTCAGAAACGCCAACGATCGAATCGACGACCGAGCCGACAACGCAGGCGCAGACGGAATCCATCGCCAATGTCGTAACGACGGAGAGTACCGAGCCTTCGACACCGGACACCACTGACCATCCCTCTGAAACGGATACGGACACGACGTCTGAACTGACAACGGCGCCGCATCCGTCCGAGCTTGTCACAAGCGTCAACCCCGATACCGGGCGCATCGTCGTCGACCTCAACCGCGAAGACTGGAATCTGGTCGTCGTCAATGCCGGGCGCGAAATGCCGGAAGGCTATGTGCCCGAACTCAAGGAGATCCTCGGCTGCGGCAAGTATCTCGACTACCGCGTCGCGCCGCATTATGAGGATATGTACTACGCGGCAAAGAAGGACGGGATCATCCTCACCCCCTACTCCGCCTACCGCTCCTATGAAAGGCAGAAGAACAACTATAACAATCTGACCAAGAGTTATATGTCGCAGTACAACCTGAACGAAGCGGACGCCCGCGTGAAGGCAGCGACAGTGATTCTCCCGCCCGGCACCAGCGAGCACAACCTCGGCTACGCGATGGATATCTGCGGCACGGAATCCTCGTTCAGCAATACCAAGGAATACGCCTGGCTGCAGCAGCACGCCCACGAATACGGCTTCATCTTGCGCTATACGGCCGAAAAACAGCCGATAACGGGCATCATTCCCGAGCCGTGGCACTGGCGCTATGTCGGCGTGGAATACGCCGAAAAGATCAAAAATTCGGGTCTGTGCCTTGAAGAGTATCTGGATTCGATCGGCGTTCCGTATTGATTTCGGCGCAATTGCTGTTGACAAACGGAATGTCCGTATGGTATCATAAACATGAAAAAAGGCCGTTTCGGCCGGGAGAAAGGAAGGAATCCTATGGGAAAATTCATCGTTAAAACAACAAACACCGGTATCAAATTCGATCTCAAAGCCGGCAACGGCGAAGCGATCGCGACAAGCGAAGTCTATGCGAGCAAAGCTTCCTGCCTCAACGGCATTGAAAGCGTCAAAACCTGCTGCGCCGGCGGTATTGAAGACCAGACTGTCGAAGGCTTCGAAGCTGTCAAGCATCCGAAATTCGAAATCTATCTTGACAAGGGCGGCGAATATCGTTTCCGTCTGAAGGCGAGAAACGGCGAAATCATTGCGACGTCCGAAGGCTACAAGGCCAAGGCCAGCTGCATCAACGGCATCGAAAGCGTCAAGAAGAACGCGCCGGACGCGCCGGTCGAAGAAACCGAATAAAGCAAAACCAAAAGAGACCGGAAGATCGGCTTCCGGTTTCTTTCATGTAAGGAAGCGGAAATTCAGGATGAATTACTTTATTGATTTCGAAGCCACGCAGTATTCGATGGAGATTATTTCCGTCGGCTGTGTGGACGAAAACGGACGCGCGTTTTCTTCGCTGATCCGGCCACACAACATGAACAAAGTCAGCGATTTCATCACGGAACTGACCGGGATCACAAAAGAATCGCTGGAAGCGGCGCCGTCCCCCGACATTGTCTTTTCGGATTTCCTCGACTGGCTCGATGATTCCGAAAGCGCGCAGTTCTTCTGCTACGGCGACTGCGACCGACTGTTTGTGCACCGCACCCTGCGCTATGTCAATTCGTTCCGCGCGCAGTGCGCGCTGGGTCTCGTTATTTCGCGGCTGACCGACGCTTCGATCATCACGCGACGCTACTTCCGGATCGACAACACCCTTTCGCTCAAGCGTGCGGTCAACTATTTTGCGGGATCTCTCCCCGATGTGTCCCACGACGCGCTCGCGGACGCCGAAAGTCTCCGGTTCGTCTATGAGCATGTCAAGACCGGCGCGGTTGACGTCTGTCCCTTCCCGGAATACGTTGTCGTCCGCAAGGTCAAGCCGAACAAGCCGCAGCAGCCCAAGCAGGACGAAACACGGCGGATCATCGCGCTGCGCGAAGATAAGCAGATGGAATTCACGTCCTACAAACAGGCGGCCGACTGGGTGATGCGCACCTATCTCAAACACTCCCCGTCGTCCAATGAAATGACAAAGCTAAAGGTGGAGCGCAGGATTCGTAAAGCGGTCAACCAGAAAAAGAGCTATCAGGGCTGCCTTTGGAGCAGCAAGTAACAACGTCCGTCCGGTTACAGCCGGCGGAAAACAAAATGCACCTCATTTGCATGACACGATCGGTTGTGTCAGACAAAGAGGTGCATTTGTTGTTTATAGATTACTTTACTGCTGAATAAACGTTTCAAACGCCTGCTTGACGGCTGCGTTGTCCTCGCTGACGATCAGCACGGCATAGTTGTCTTTGGAGAACGTGATCCCCTTCCCGACCTTTTCGCTCTGGGTCGGGTCATATGTCGCGTAAAGGCTCTGGCGCGTCTGCAGGTGCTTTTGCAGCGTCTGCAGCGCAAGCGGCGTGTCGGCGGTGTCCTTCAAACGGATCACAACGACCTCGTCAGCGTTGCCTTTTCCGTCTTTCGCGTAAGCAATGGAAAACGCGTCGACTTTATCATAGTCGAGATCGGAAACCGTGGAAAGATAGGTTTGTGCGTCCGTATCGGTGGAGCTGACATAGGCCATGTCGCCGAAATCGGCGGCGGCGAGCATCGCTTCCTTAAGATCAAAGAGGCTCACGTTGTTCGTCGGCGTATTGCCTGCGCAGGCGCAAAGAATCAGCGCAACGCTCAGACAGCAAAGAATCAAAGCAACAGTCTTTTTCATGGTTCAATCCCCTTCTCAGCCTCTGGCAACCGTCGTTGTGTAAACCATGTCGTTATCATAGCTTTCAACGTAATCATCCGACCAGTCTTCGTTCTCGTGATAGAATTCGATGCCCTCGAACGAGTCGGCAATCTTCGATTCGATCTTGTCGCGCAGGTCGTTGTCAATGTCAGGGGTTTCGTCCCCGTAATACGAGACATAGAAGGTCAGCATGTAATCGCCTGCGTCATCCTTGGACCAGGAGCCCTCGAAGTAATAATCCTCGTTATACGGCTCAATCGTCTGCAGGCTGTTGCAAAGCGTTTCCACCATATAGGCCGCCGCCTGTTCGTCTTCGGGCTTGATCTTTTCCTTGAACGTGCAGACGCCGATCTTTTCGTCCTTGTCAAGCAGCCTCTTGACCCACTTCGGGATCGCGTAGATGTTCTTGATCTCAACGGCATGCTGCGCGGCGTAGGAATACTTCGTGCCGGTTGCCGCCGGGAAGAACTCGTGGTTCCAGTTGTGGGTGTCCGCCGCGAGATCATCGTTCATGTTGAAATTGCGGTATTGGGTGCCGTCGGCGTCACTGTAGCAGTCCACATGGTACCATTCGCCGTCGAGGTTGATCAGATCCCACGAGTGTACCAAATCGCTGGAATGGATGACCTTGCACTCGATGCCGAGCATCTGCATAAACAGACGCATCGTCGTCGCATAACCGACGCAGACGGCGCTGCGGTACTTGAGTACACCGTAGGGATTATCCATATCGGTGTTCACCTCGTGGATAACGGTCAGAATGCTTGCGTCGGGCTTCATTTCCTTCGTCAGCCAAAGGTAGCAGGCCTCTTCCTTTTCGTAATCGCTCATGTTGTCATTGATGATCTCGTCAAGGATCTCCTTCGCCATCGAAAGCGTTTCCTTGTCACGGTCGCTGAGCGTGTCTTCGGTACCGTTGAGATACGCGTCCGAAATATGCTTCGTGGAGCGGATGAAGTATTCGTCCGCGATGCAGACGTCGTCCTCGTCGCCGGTGTCAATGTTATGACCGATCGTGGTATTCAGATCGTTCAGCGCTTTCTTCGTCTGCTGCGCGCTGATCAAGGTCACGCAGGAGATCGCGATTGAGCAGCAAAGCAGCAAGCAAAGAATAACGGGCAATATGCTCTTTTTCGATTTGTTCTGTTCGTTCATGTGTATTCTCTTCTTTCCTGGTAAAAATTGCGATTGCATCATAGCACGAACAACACCGCGATGCAATAGCTCGCGGCAGAAATTCAGACAATATTAATAAATATTAAAGATTCGTTCAATCATGCCTGGTTTTGTCTTCAAAACACTCGCAGAACCGCGCCTGAAACGACGGCGCAAGACTGCCTAGATACAGATGTCCGATATCAGAAAATCCGTTCATACGGAAAATGGCGTAGTTCTTTTGCCGCTCTTCGGTTACAAGGGTGGTCACGGACGACGTCAGCGCTGCAGTGTTGTGCCAGAGCACCATCGGAGAGATACCGAGCAGATGCGAGAGGATCACCGACTCAACGCCGAAATGGCAGAACAGCGCGATCGTATCATGATTGCCGTCGAGCACTTCGAAATGGCGGCCGACATGGCGGTAGCCGTGCTTTTCAAGCAGGGCATCCAGACCGGCACAAACCTTGTCATACTCCTCTTTGACATTCGTGCCGCGGAACAGATCTCCCGCGTACCAATGTTTGCCGTAATAGACGTCGTCCTCCGTGAACGTGACCGGAAGACGGTCCCAGCAGCAGTTCATTTTCCCGTCCGGACGTTGAATGCGCCCTTCGAATTCCTGCAACCAGTCGAGTGTTTCGCCGGTTCTGTTTTGCCGTTTCAGCGTATAGGAAGCGGTCTTCTGCGCGCGGCCGAGCGGTGAAAGATAGAAAGCTTTCACGTTATACATGTCCATCTTTTTGGAAAGGAGCTTTGCTTCGCGTCTTCCCTTCTTTGTCAAACTGTCGTGCTTATAGTCCGGGTCGCCGTGCCGGATAATCAGGATCTGCATGATGCCACCTCACATTCAAAACAAACCCAGCCGTTTTTCGTGTGCCGCGCCTTCACCTGAAAGCCGTATTTCTCGAACGCGTCTAGCACGTCCTGCTCGCGTGTGTCGATGATGCCGGACGTGATGAACACGCCGCCGTCCTTCAAAAACGCGCCGACGTCCTTGCAGAACAGGATGATGACGTCAGCGACGATATTCGCCACAACAACGTCAAATTTGCCCGTGACACGGTCGGCCAGGTTGCCGCAGTACACTTGATAGGTCGGTTCGTCAAAGCCGTTTTCACGCCCGTTTTCGCGTGCCGTCTTCACAGCGAGCGCGTCGATATCGACTGCGGTCGCTTGTTTTGCGCCGAGCAGAAGCGCCGCGATGGAAAGGATGCCGCTTCCGCATCAGATATCGAGAAACGTTGTATCCGGCGTAATATACGGTTCCAGCGTTTCCAGGCACAGCCGCGTTGTCTCGTGCGTGCCGGACCCGAACGCAAGACCGGGTTCGATCGAAAGAACCGTTTTATTTTCAGGGTTGTCATAAGCCTCCCATTTCGGCTTGATGACCAGCCGGTCGCCGATCTCCATCGTGTGGAAATACTGCTTCCAGTTGTTCTCCCATTCTTCCTTGAGACACGCGGACTGATCGATTTCATGTTCGATACCGGCGGCAGTCAGCCGTTCGCGCAGATAGGCCACCGCTTCCAGCGGACTCTCTTCAGGCGAAATATAGACATGCACGAACGCTTTGCTGCGGTCTTTTTGCAGTAGCGCCTCGTCGATCAGGTCGATCCGCGCAATCTCCCAGGCCTGCTGTTCCAGATCGCGGTAATCTTCGATGTAGATGCCGTAGGGAACGACCATCATCGCGATATCCGCCGCGACGTCGACGTCTTTCGCGTCAACGGCAATTTTGACTTCGGTCCAGGCGTCCATCTTATTTCTCCTTTCTGAGAATCACGCTGTCGAGCGCGTCGAGCGCCACACAGTCGTTGACGGTTTTACCGCCGAAAACGCAGGACGCGTATTGCCAGTGCTCCGGCAGATGATAGGTGATCGGATGCTCGTTGCGGTTGACAATGACAAGGATCTCGTCTTTGCTGTTCGCGCGTTCAAACGCGAGACAGGAGAGCATCTCCGACACGGTATGGAACGCGCCGTCCTTGAGACAGTCGCAATCCTTGCGGATCTGACCGAGGGCGCGGTAAAACGAAAGCAGTTTTTCGTTGACCTTTCCCCACGGATAACAGGCGCGGTTGAACGGATCCTTGTACCCTTCCATGCCGGCCTCGTCACCGTAATACAGCGACGGCACGCCGGGCAGCGTATACTGGATCACGGCGGCGAGCTGCAGAAGCTTGACGCCCTTTTCGTACTGCGTTCTGGAAAGCGCGTGCTTGCTTTGCCAGACGCGGTCGCGGTATTCGCAGCTCTCCCCTGCCATTGCTGTAATGGCGCGCATCGTATCGTGTGTGCCGATATGGTTCATCAGAATATCCGTCACGCATTTCGGATAGTTTTCGGTGATCGTCAGAATCTGATCGGAAAACCCTTCCGCTTTGCCGGAACGGATGAACGTCAGAATCGCTTCGGCGAAGGGATAATTCATCACGGAATCGAGCTGACTGCCCTGCAGATACCGGCGACGGACGCCGTAGCTGCATTTGTTGGAGGCGTCCTCCCAGACTTCGCCGAGAATTAGCGCGTCGGGATTTTCTACCTTGACGCTTTTGCGGAACGCGTCGAGAAACGCGTCCGGCAGCTCATCTGCAACGTCCAGCCGCCAGCCGGACACGCCACACCGCAGCCAGCGCCGTGCGACGCCGTTTTCACCGGTGATATAGTCAATAAACGAGGGGGTTTCCTCCTGGACTTCCGGAAGAATATCGATCCCCCACCACGCGTCGTACTTCTTCGGCCAGCGCGTGAACTTGTACCATTTATAGTATGGGCTTTGTTTGGACTGATAAGCACCGACGCTGTTGTAGCGGCCGTACTTGTTGAAGTATTTGCTGTCGTCTCCCGTGTGGCTGAACACGCCGTCGAGAATGACGGCCATGCCACGTTCCCGCGCGTCGTCGCAAAGGTGGCGCAGATCGTCCGCAGTGCCGAGCAGCGGATCGATCTTTTCATAGTCGCCCGTATCGTAGCGGTGGTTGGACTGCGCTTCGAAAATCGGGTTGAGATAAATGCACGTTACGCCGAGCGACTGCAGATAGTCGAGCTTTTGCCGGACGCCTTCCAGATCGCCGCAGAAGTAATCGTTGTTGAGTACGCGGCCCTCTTTTGTCGGCTGCCAGTCCGGCTCGCCGCCCCAGTCTTTCCGCAGAATCCGGTCGTCCGGTACGTTCTTTTTCGGCAGACCGGACGCATAGAACCGGTCGGGAAAGATCTGATAGATGAGGCCGCCCTTGAGCCAGTCGATCGCCTTGAACTCCTTTTCATAAACGGTCAGCTGCCAGTCGTGCAGGCCGCCGTACAAAACGCCGCAGGTGTCGCCGTTATGACGGATCGCGAGCGTTCCGAACGGCGTCGTATACTCAAAGCGGTAATAAAACAGGCCGCTTTCCTGCGGAATATAGTCGATGCACCACCATTCTTCGCTGTCGCCCTCCATGCGCAGCCAAAACAGCGGATGTACTTCATCGTCACAGTTGTCGCGGTGCAGACAAAGGTTGACGCCGGAGCACTGCAGCGAACGCGGCAAAACAACCTTGAACGTGATTTTTTCCCCGGCGCGAACCGCCGAAAAGGGGTATTTGAACAATTCGCAGCGTGAACGGTACGCGATATGTTCCATGAAAGCGCTTCCTCTCCTGCCGTTCTCAACCGCGAAAACGGCGCATATAGATTACTGCATTGGTGTGCAGAAAGGTTGATGTATGATGTTTATGATCTCCGTCAACGCAAAGCGGCTCGTGCTTTGCGGCGCAGCGGCTGTTTTGCTGTTGAGCGCAACGATCGGCGGCGTATATCTTGTCGCAAAGCGAAATACCGTTCCCGCGTCCACGCAAAGCGGAATTGACCTGCGTGCGGACACCGAACAACAGAGAACCGCCTTCTTTTCGCAGTTCGAACTGACGGTCGACCCAGAGTCCGAAGAAGTCCGCGAGGTCATCATTCCGTCGCCGCTGGACGACGTCTATGAAACGTATAACGCGCTGCAGGTAAAACAGGGCTTTGACCTGTCACGCTATTGCGGCAAGCGCGCGAAAAGCCGCAGCTACACGGTGCTCAGCGCCGCCGACCCGGCGATCGACGGCTCCTGGCGCGTGAATATCCTTGTCTATCAGGGCAAGGTCATTGCGGCGGATCTCGCGCAGCCCGCGCTGGACGGTTCGATGCGCGCGCTTATTCCGGGATGATCCATTGCTGCATCGGATCGAGTAGCCGTCCCTCCGCGCGTACATGCAGATACAGACCCTCCGGTCGGTACTCTTCTTCGAGCACGACGCCGTCCTCGCGCAGTTTTGCCGCGTCACCGCCGTTTTGGAACGGGATCAGCAGCTTGACTTCGCGGATCGTCTGCGGCAGCGCGTCGCAGATGGCCTGCAGCAGATTGTCAAGCCCCTTTTGCTCAAGCGCGGAAATCATGACCGTACCGCGAAATGTCGGCATCGCGTATAAATCGCCCACGATATCGCATTTGTTCATCACGGAGATGATGGGCTTGTTCTCGCAGCCGAGCTCTTCAAGAAGGCTTTTTGTGACCTCCAGATGCTCATACGCGTGTTCGTCCGACGCGTCGCAGACATTGAGGATCACGGTCGCGGAAGCGGCCTCCTCCAGCGTCGACTTGAACGCCTCCACAAGTTTATGCGGCAGACGGCGAATCAGGCCGACCGTGTCGACCAGCATCACTTCACGACCGTCAGGCAATTGCAGTGCGCGCGACGTCGGGTCAAGCGTTGCGAACAGCTTGTTTTCCGTCAGAACGCCCGCGTCGGTCAGCGCGTTCATCAGCGTTGATTTGCCTGCGTTGGTATAGCCGACGATTGCGACGGACAAAACGCCGTCCTTCTCTCGCCGTTCACGCAGACGATTGCGCCGTTTTTCAAGCTGGCGCAGCTCTTCTTCCAGCTTCTGAATCCGGCGGCGGATGTGACGCTTGTCGCTTTCCAGCTTGGTTTCGCCAGGGCCTCTGGTGCCGATGCCGCCGCCGAGACGCGACAGCTTCTGCCCCTGCCCCATCAGGCGAGGAAGAGAATACTTCAATTGGGCAAGCTCCACCTGCAGCTTGCCTTCGCTTGTTCTGGCCCGCGCGGCAAAGATATCGAGAATCAGCATGGTGCGGTCGATGACGCGCACATGCGTCAGCTTTTCCAGATTCGCCTGCTGCGACGGCGTCAGTTCACTGTCAAAAATCAGCAGATCGACGTCGCTGTTTTCACAAAACAGGATGATCTCCGCCAGCTTGCCGTAGCCGACAAATGTCGCCGCTTCGATCCTGTCACGCCGCTGGATCAGCTTGCCGACCACAACGGCCCCAGCCGTGTGCGCGAGCTCTTCCAGCTCGTCGATCGACGCTTCGGCGTCGAATTCGCCGGTGTCGACCGAAACGAGCAGCGCGTTTTCCTGTTCCTGCCGGTTTTCGTGCAGCTGCATGGAACGCTCCTTTACAGTATAATCAAATTTTTCGGATAATGCGTCAGGTTTTCGTGTCCGTCTTCGGTAATCAGCGCCATGTCTTCGATTCTGACGCCGCAGAAGTCGGGAATATAGATCCCCGGTTCAACCGTGACGATATTGCCGGGCTGCAGCACCGCGTCACAGCGGGGGTTCAGATAAGGATATTCATGGATTTCGACGCCGACGCCGTGGCCGAGGCCGTGACCGAACCGGTCGCCGTAGCCCGCGCCGTCGATCACATCGCGGGAAACCCGGTCGACGTTTTTACAGATCTTTCCGGGAGCCAACGCATCCAGCCCGGCGAGCTGCGCGCGCAATCCCGTATCATAAATCTTTTTCATTTCGTTGCTGACTTCACCGACAGCAAACGTGCGCGTCATGTCGCTGTGATAGCCTTCATAGACCGCGCCGAAATCGATCGTGACAAAATCGCCGCGCTCGATCTTCTTATCGGAAGGTACCCCGTGCGGCTTGCTCGTTTCCTTGCCGGAGACAAGAATCGTTTCAAACGAGATATCCTGCGCGCCGCGGCGGCGCATCGTGTAGTCCAGATCCAGTGCCAGTTCGCGCTCCACCGCGCCGACCTTGATCTGCGGCAGCAGCAGGTCGAGCGATGCTTCGGCAATGCGCTGCGCCGCTTTGATCTTTTCGATTTCATCGGCGCGTTTGACGGCGCGGATCGTTTCGATTATATGATCCAGCGTTTCAGCATCGATTTCGACGTCTGGCAGCGTTTTTTGCAGCGTATGGAGCTTCGCGACGGGGAGCCGCTCCCCTTCTATACACAGTTTGACCACGCCGAGCCGCTGCAACACAGGCTTGACGCTGTCGCTGATACTGTTGAGATCACACACCTCGTCGCAGGTTACAATCGTCTGCTGCGCCGCTTCAAGATATCGGCTGTCTGTAAAGTAGATCGCCTTTTCACTCGTGACGAGCAGAATGCCGTTGTCAGAGACGAACGATGTGAAATAATAGCCGTTTTCCTTGCTGAAAACCAGTGCCGCCGTGTTGCGTTCACGCATGGCGTCTTTCAAAGCTTGTACGGACAAGACAAAGCCTTCTTTCCTATGGGGTAAATCAAAAGAAAAAGAGCCGTCATAAGACAGCTCTTTGTTCTTTGTTACTTAAAC
>CAMZEG010000044.1 GCA_947305635.1 uncultured Clostridia bacterium | reverse complement strand
CTCCACCGGCAACTCCACCGGCCCGCACCTGCATTTTGAGATCCGCAAGAACGGCGTCAAAGTCAACCCCGCCAACTATCTGTAATTCCCAACGAAGAAGGTTCTTTCATGAAACGATGCTTGTCGCTATTGCTTTGCATCCTGCTGCTCTTCCCGCTGTTTGCGGCGGTGCTGCGCGCAACCCCTGCGCACGCCGCGACGATGGCGGAGCTTGAGCAGGAGGTTGATCGCCTTGACAGCGAGATCGAAGCCAACAAGCAAAAGCTCGCGGAATATGCCGAAAAGAAAGAGGATCAGGAGGCGTATCTGCAGACGGTGCAGGAACAGATCGACGCCGTTCAGAAAAAAGCGGATACGCTCAACACCCAGATCAAAACGCTCGACAACGAGATCATCGGCTACGACAACCAGCTCAAACAGCTGACGAACGAGATCAACGTCCTCGAGGACGAGGTCAAGCTCGCCAACCGGCAGATCCGCGAAACGCGCCAGAAGATCGAAGACGGCAAGGCCGCCCTCAGCGGCAAGCTGCGTTCCAACTATATCACCGGCAGCGAAACGACGCTGAAGATCCTGATGGGCGCCGATTCGCTCGCCAGCTTTCTGACCCGGCTCGAAATGATGCGCCGGATCAGCGAAAACGAAAAGAAGGTCATCGACGAGTTCAAGGCTGAAATCGAACAGCTGCGCGTCGCGCGGCAAAGTTTGGAAAAGAAGCAGAGCGAACTTGAAGAAAAGCACGCGCAGGTCGCCGAAACCAAGGCGCTGACCGTCGAAAAGAAAGCCGAGCTGACCAAAAAACAGCAGGACTATCAGGACACGATCGACGAACTCGAAGAGGACTACAAGAAGTCCGAAAACTATATCAAGCAGCTCGACAAGGATTCCGCCGCGTACCAGAACTACGTCAAACAGCTCGAACAGGAACGCGCGAACGCGGACCGCGAAATCGACGAACTGATTCGTTCGCTGACCGCGACGAGCGCCCCGGAGACGACCGCGGACCCGAGCGGCCAGACGGTCTCCGTCGCGAACGGCGACCCGAGCAATCTGACCACGACGACCGAAGCGCCGACGATTCCCGCCGGCTATATCCAGACCGAGATCTGGGCGTGGCCGCTGGGCAACTACCCGTGCTACATCTCCAGCCCCTTCGGCTACCGCGACTGGCGGATCGGCGGCAACGCCTTCCACGGCGGCACCGATATTGCCGGGGCAGGCATCTACGGCCAGCCGGTCTTCGCCTCGCGCAGCGGCTATGTGGCCGCCGCCGTCTGGGGGACGACGGGCTACGGGCGCTATGTGGTGCTCGACCACTGCGACGGATTTGTGACGATCTACGGTCACTGCTCCAACCTGACCGTAACCCAGGGCCAGTATGTGCTGCAGGGACAGCAGATCGCGAACGTCGGCTCCACCGGCAACTCGACCGGCCCGCATCTGCATTTTGAAGTACGATACAACGGCGTCAAGCAAAACCCGATGAACTTTGTGACGAAGCCGTAAGAAAACGACCGGAGGGATGGTACGCTGTCCCTCTTTTTGTGTTTGCATGACCGATTGATAAGAAAGGGGGATCCTGTATGAAAAGACGCATCGCGCTCGGCCCCGTTGTCGCGCTGCTTTGCCTTTGCGTCGTGCTGACGGCGGTGCTGACGCGCGCCCAGGTGAAACGCACCTATAACGCGATGCTCGCGGGTCTGCCGGAGCAGGCGGCGCGTTACGGGATCCTCGACGAACTCGACGACATTCTGCGCGCCCATTACTATTCCAGCAGCGATAACGCCGCGATGCGCCGCGCGATCGCGCAGGGCTACGTCTCCGGTCTGCCGGACGGCTATTCGCGCTATCTGACGGCAAGTGAGCGCAAGGTCTATCAGAACGAGGCGATCGGCGAAATGCGCGGGATCGGCGTCGAATACAGCAAGACGTCGCGCAGCCAGATGCTGGTCGAGGACGTGATGGACCTTTCTCCCGCGGCGCAGGCGGGCATCGTGCCCGGCGACGTGATCGTCGCGATGGATTCGATCCCGATCAACGCCTCCAACTACGACGAAATGGCGCAAAAGCTGCAAAGCGACAAGCTTTCGAGTCTGACGCTGACTGTCCGCAGCGGCGGCGAAGAGCACAGCCTGACGATGCCGATGGGCTTTGAGGCGGTGTCCGTCGTCAGCGACCACTACGAAGACGTCGGCTATCTCAAGCTGACGGCGTTTTACGCGACCACCCCGGCGCAGGTCAAGGCGGCGGTCGATTCGTTCCTGCAGTCCGGCGTCACCGCGCTGGTGATCGACCTGCGCAAGAACAACAGCGAAAACGTGAAATCCGCGATGCAGACGCTCGACGTCTTTGTTCCGCTGTCCGATCAGCCCGCGATGCGGCTGGTCGACCGGAACGGTGACGAGATCGATTCCTATATGACGGACGCCGCCGCGGTCAATCTCCCGATCGCCGTGCTCGTTTCGTCCGGTACCCAGGCGGCGGCCGAGCTGTTCGCCTGCGATCTGCGCGACTTCGGCAAGGCCTCGCTGGTCGGGACGAAGACGAAGGGACTCGGCCTTGTGCGCGAGCTGTATTCGCTTTCCAACGGCGACGCCGTATTGCTTTGCGTCGGCGAGATGCTCCCGTACCGCAGCGAGCGCTTCCACGGCGCCGGGCTGGAGCCCGATCTGCGCGCCGAAGTGGGGGAGAAGGCGTCCGCGATTGCAAAGGACAGCCAGTTCCTTGCCGCTGTATCTCTGCTGCGCAACGAACACGAGGTCACCGAACAGGAGGAGACGCCATGAATGCTTTCATCGACCTTCTCAAACGCGTCAAGCGCGCGCTGACCCGCTGCTGTATCGCCGTGTTCGTGTTCCTTTGCAAGCTGCTGCCGATCAAAAACCGCGTCTTTTTCTATACGATCCGCGCGGACGGGAAGCTATTGGAAAACCTCGACTGCGTGTACCGCGCCTGCGACTGCGACCGCGTCGTCTTCGCCCATATGCTGCCGCATTCGTTTTTCCTGTCGCTGCGCGCCCGAAAGCTGATGCTGACGTCGCGCGTTATCGTCACGGATGACTATCTCAAATACTGCCGTGACACCAAGCTGCGCAAAGAGCAAAAGCTCATCCAGCTCTGGCACGCGCCCGGGGCGTTCAAATGCTTCGCTCTGGACGCGCCCTCGCGCCTGACCGCCGCGCAGGAGCGCGCGACCCACGCGCAGTACACCGACGTCTGCGTGTCGTCGGAAGAGGCAAGAGCGTTTTACGCCCGCGCGTTCGGCGTTTCAATTGACGTTGTCAAGGCGCTCGGCACCCCGCGCACCGACGCGCTGCTGGACGAGACGGCCCGCGCCGCTTCAAGGGAGTCTCTGCGCTCCCGTCAGCCCGCGCTGCAAAAGAAGACGGTCTACCTCTACGCGCCGACCTTCCGCGAAAAAGACGGCGCGCCGCTGGACTTTGACCCGCAGCTCGATTTTTCCGCGCTGGACGCCGCTTTGGGCGAAGACGAGGTCTTTGTCGTCGCGCGCCATCCGGTGATGAAAACGCCGTTTTTCGCGCCGGATTCATACGCGCATGTGCTCGACCTGACAAACGAGCCGACTGGCGACCTGCTGTGCTGCGCCGACGTGCTCGTCACGGACTATTCCTCCGTCGTGTTCGACGCCGCGCTGCTGGGTGTCCCGTGCGTGTTCTACTGTCCGGACCGCGCCGACTATGAGCGGTCGTTCTATCTGGACTTCGACCGCGATCTGCCCGGCCCCGTTTTGACGGACGCTTCGTCTCTTCTGCCCGCGCTGCGCGCGGCGCATGGCTCGCCCGACCGCGAAAAACTCCGCGCCTTCTGTAAAGCGCAGATGGCGGCCTGCGACGGTCACGCGACCGAACGGGTCACTGCGCTGATCCGGTCGTATCTGACAGAATAAGCGCAGAATTTGCCAAACGAAACAACACCGCGTTTTCAATAGCGCGGTGTTTTTTTCATGGGATATCATCTGTTTCGCCGCGCATGATAACGCTGCACGCATTTTTGTGCGGAGGTGGAAACATGCAAAAAACAATCAGACGCCTGAGCGCCTGCGTCTGCCTGTCGGTCGCGGTGCTGCTTTCCTTGGTGGTCTACGGCTTTGTTACGATGCCGGACAGCTATACCCGGCTCGAAACCGAACCGGCGCCGCGCTCGCTCTTTACCCTGACGCCGGTGACGGTCCGGCAGACCGGAGCCATCGAGCCGGGCGGGGACTACAACGCGCTGGTCAAGCTCTTTCGCGCGATCCCGGTCAAGCGCGCGAAGCTGACGGTCAGCGCGCGCAGCGTGGTCGTGCCGGGCGGCGGCATCTTCGGCCTGCGGCTCTATACGGCGGGCGTGATCGTCGTGGAAACCGAAACGGTCGAAACCGAAAACGGATCTGTCAGTCCCGCAAAAGAGGCGGGGCTGCAGCCCGGCGACGTGATTTTGTCGCTCGGCGGCGAGACCGTCCGCTCCCATACTCAGTTTTCGGCGCTGCTTGCTGACGCAGAGGGCGCGCCGCTCGAGGTCGTCTTTCAGCGCGACGGCCTGCAGAAAAAAACGACCTTCCGCGCGGCCTACAGCACCGTGTACGAGCGCTATATGGCGGGCCTCTGGGTACGCGACAGCGCGGCGGGCATCGGCACGATGACGTTCTATGATCCTGAAAACGGCGTCTACGCCGGGCTCGGCCACGCTGTGTGCGACGTCGATACGGGCGAAGTGCTGCCGATGTACGAGGGCGATATCGTCGCGGCGACGATCCACGGCTGCAAAAAGGGTGTCCCCGGTCAGGCGGGCGAGCTGCGCGGTTCGTTTACCGGCGAGCGGATCGGCACGCTTGCGCTCAACACGAACAGCGGCGTTTACGGCGTGCTTGACGATTGGGACGGTAACGCCGCGACGCTGGAGGTCGCCTTTCCCGATGAGGTCGAAACCGGCGACGCGCAGATCCTGTCCACCGTCAATGACGGGGCGCCGCAGGCGTTCAACGTGACGATCGAAAAGGTGGCGCCGCGCGACGGCGAAGGACGAAACCTGATCGTCCGCGTGACGGACGAACGGCTGCTCGCGGTCACGGGCGGGATCGTGCAGGGGATGAGCGGCAGCCCGGTGCTGCAAAATGGGCGGATCGTCGGCGCGATCACCCATGTGTTCGTCAACGACCCGCAGCGCGGCTACGCGATCTTCGCCCAGACGATGGCGGGATTCTGCCGCGCGCTTGCACAAGAGGAAACGGACGCGGCGCCCTGAAAGCGGACGCCGCGCGGAAGAATTCTGTAGATATCATAATTATTTTTTTGCACTTCGACAAAAAACGACAAAAAAAGGCTTGTTTATTCCGAAATAGTGTGCTAAAATGCGAATGTGAAAAAACTTCACAATACATTTTAGAAAAGGAATGAAACCGATGACAAAAAAGACGAAAGTGCTGGTGACGGGCGAAGGACAGGATTATACGTTGAAATGCGCGGAATATCTGCGAAATAAAGGGTTTGATGTCCTCAGTGTGAAGAAGGACGGCGACTGCGTTGTGCAGGAAGTCAAGGTGAAAAAACCTGACCTGCTCTTTATGGAAGCTTTTTTGACGAACCTCGACGCGCTCGGCGTGCTGGACGCTTTGCGCGATTACCGCAAGACCCACGCGCTGCGCGTGCTGGTCGCGTGCCCGATCGATCATCCGGCGTTTGAAGCGCAGCTGTTGGAAGCCGGCGCCGACTATTACTTTTTGAAACCGTTTGAGCCCGCCGTCGCCGCCGACCGGATCGCCCAGCTTTCGAACTGGACGAGCGAAGAAGCGCCCGCGCGCGCAGCCGACGCGCAGCGGCTCGAGGTCCGCGTGTCGGAGATCATGCGCGAAATCGGCGTCCCGGCGCATATCAAGGGCTATGAATACCTGCGGGAATCGATCCTGCTGACCGTGCGGGACCCGGAGCTGCTACACGCCGTGACCAAGATCCTCTATCCGACCGTCGCGAAACAAAACAAGACGACCTCCTCGCGCGTGGAACGTGCCATTCGTCACGCGATAGAGGTCGCCTGGGATCGGGGAGACGTGGACGTGCTCTCGTCTTATTTCGGCTACACGATCCAGAATTCGCGCGGAAAACCGACCAACTCGGAATTCATCGCGATGATTTCGGATAAGCTGCGCCTGGGCATGAAGCAGCCGGGCGATATGCTGTTTTTTACGCCGTAACGTCCGTCAGAAGAATCGGTTCTTCCGTTTCGCGGGCCGCGCGGGCGTCAACGCGCTGCAGCGTCAGCCCTTCGACATGCGCGGCGTCCAGCGCGGCGCCGTAGTCGTCGCAGATTTTGCCCCAGCAAAGCGTCACGTCGGAAAGCGTGACGTTTTTTGCGTAGCGGATCAGGCACCCGGCGTTTCGCATTTCTTCCACGCCGTACCGCAGACACGGCCGCAGATCGTAAAGCCCGCAGGGCCATTTGCTCGTTTTGGAAAGTTCGATCCGGCAATGGGTGAATGTGACGTCCTCGATCGGGTTTTCTTCGGTGCCGTGGATCAAGATCCCGTTTTCGCCGACGGCCGAAACGTTGAAAAAGCGGACGTTGCGGATGCTGCCGCTCTTGGTGTTTTCGTCGCGGTCAAATGTCGTCAAAACGATCGGCTCCGCCGTGCCCCACCAGTCGGGGCAAAAGCGCCGCGTCTCGATTATAATGTTCTGGTAGCTGACGTTTTCAACGTTGCCGCCGTCGCGGATCTGGATCGACAGCGCGCGGTTGGAGCGGCTGATCACGCAGTCGGACACGAGCACGTTGCGGAAATCGCCGACGCCCTCCGTGCCGATCTTGATCGCCGCCGACGTGGAGATCAGCGTGCAGCCCTGAATGATGATGTTTTCGCACGGGCCGTATTCCGCGTTGCCCTTGCTCGTTTTGAGACAGATACAGTCGTCGGCGCATTCGATATGGCAGCCGAGGATGCGGACGTTGGAGCAGTGGTCGGGGTCGATCCCGTCGGAGTTCGCGACGTCGAGGTCGTTGAGGATGCGGATGCGGTCGATCAAAACGTCGTCGCAGCCCGCGGGGTGCAGCGTCCAGAACGGCGCGTCTTTGACCGTGAAATCGCGGAAGGTGATGTGGTCGCTGTGCTCGACATAGATGCCCGTCGGGCGGGGATAGAAGTCGCCGGTCACATAGTAGCGGTCCTTGCGGCGCACAAAGGCGTGGCCGTTCAAATCGATCGTGCCGCTGCCCGTGATTGCGCAGTTGTGTGCCTCATAGCCGTAAAGGAACACGAAGCTCGGCTTGCCCGTGACGGGGTTGCCGATCAGCGCCGTCTTCGGGTCGTTGATCTGCTCGTTCGGACGAAAATACCCGTCGAGATCGCCGGTCGCCTTGAGTACCGCGCCGCGCTGCAGATGCAGTTCCACGTTCTCGCGCAGAAACAGCGAGCGGCTCAGATAGGTCCGTCCGCCGGGCAGCACGACGCGCCCGCCGCCGTTTTCGCGGCAGACGTCAAGCGCGTGCTGGATCGCCGCGGTGTCGTCGGTTTTGCCGTCGCCGACCGCGCCGGCAAGCAGTACGTTGTAATCCATGTGGCACCTTCCTTTCGGTTGACCGTTTCTCAAAGCATCGACAGCCACGCGATATCCGTGGACGTCGCGAGGTTTTCCGCGCCGTAAAGCACAAGCAGCTCGGCGATGCCCTCCTGCTGAATCAGGTCGCTCACGTTCGCGCGGTGGTAGCGCAGGTCGACCATCCAGATCGTTTCATACTCCGCGGCAAGGTACGTCGCGAAGCAATGGGCGAAGGAATCCTTGAGAATCAGCAGCTTTTTCCCGTTGTGACAGTTGTTGTTTTCGATCTTCACCAGCGCGTGGTTGCCGTCGAGGAAGACGGGGTACTGATCCTTGTCCGCCAGATGCGACGGGAAGTAGAGCGAATCGTACGTCGTCTCGTTCGTGCCCTCGTTGATCGTCACGGTGTAATTGCCGTCCGGTTGGGCATAGACCTCCAGCGTGTCCGGCTTCGTCAGCCAAAGGCCGCTCTTGGAATAGGCCGTGCCGTAAAAGCCGTCAGACTGCGTCGTCAGCGTAAAGTCGTGCGTCGCAAGGCCCTTTTCGGCGCAGTAGGCGTCGTAGAGCGCTTTCGCGCCGGCGCTCGTCAGATGGTGGTCGGTGCGGTAGTAGATCGCCGAACCGTCGTCTTTGAGCGTGTCGCGGGCGTCGAGAAAGTTGTCGTTTGCGCAAAGCGCCTTCGCCGTGTCGATGATCTCGCCGTCGCGGTAGGTGTTGTGAAAACGCGGGAGCTTGCTTTCGAGCGCGTAGCCCGCGCAGGGGACGATCAGCCACGTCGTCTGCAGACCGTTGCGCGCGGCGAAGGCCTGCACGGCGGCGATGTTGCGGGCTTCTTTTTCAAGGTCGATGTCCTGCTGCAAAGCGAAGAGATAGCCGTCTTTGCCGCGGTACACGCCGCTGTCGCCGTTTTGCCCCATCAGCTGAGCGAAGTAGGCGTGCAGGCCGACAAAGGCTTCCCGCAGCGGAAAATGATCCGCGATATAGGTCTGGGCCTGTTCGGTCAGCGAACCGTCGAGCAGCGACTGCCACGAGAACGCGGGCGGGTCGCTGAGGATGCGTTTTTCATTTTCCGCGAAGCTTTGCTTCGGCAGCGCAAAGAAGCAGACCGTCAGCGCCGCGATGATCAAAAGAAAGCAAAGGGGAAGCGCAACAAGCGCATATTTTTTCTTCATGCTGCGTCTCCTCCTTAAAAGCGAAAGTATAAAAACGGGTTATAGGTCGAACTGACGAGCGACGCGATACAAAGCAGGAACGCCAGTACGCCGAGCACCGGCTCGAGCACGCGGTAGCAGCGCTTTTCTTTGAGCGTCGTGAACGCCCTGCGCGCCGTCGGGACGCTGAACACCACCGCGAACGCGAACAGCGGCAGGTGGCGCACGAAGAGCGACAGCCCGTCGTTTGTCAGCAGCCCGTTCTGTGCGGTGAAGAGATTGACAAAGTACGCGCCCATGTCGCGCAGCCTGGTGAAATCGAACAGCACCCAGCCGAGCACGACGAAGAACAGCGTATAGAACCGGGCAATCGGACGCGGCGCCTTTTCCAGCCGCCGCAGCAGCCCGAACTTTTCAATTGTCAGCAGCACGCCGAAGTAGAGACCCCACAAAAGGAAGTTCCAGCTCGCGCCGTGCCAGATGCCGGTCAGGCCCCAGACGATGAAGATGTTGAGACACTGCCGCGCCTTGCCGCGCCGGTTGCCGCCGAGCGGGATATAGACATATTCGCGGAACCAGGTGCCCAGCGAGATATGCCATCTGCGCCAGAAATCGGTGATGCTGTCGGCGGTGTAGGGGTAGTTGAAGTTGCGCACGAATTCAAAGCCGAACATCTTGCCGAGGCCGATCGCCATATCGGAATAGCCCGAAAAGTCGAAGAAGATCTGGAACGTGAACGCGAGAATGCCGACCCAGGCGGTCAGCGTCGGGTTGCTTCCCGCATCGGCTTTGCACTGATCCCAGACACTGCCGAGCGCGTTCGCGAGCAGCACCTTTTTGCAAAGGCCGAACAAAAACAGCCGGACGCCGTTCGTGAACTGTTCCATGGAGTGCGTGCGGTGCTGCAGCTGCTTTTCGACGTCGACATAGCGCACGATCGGGCCCGCGATCAGCTGCGGGAACAGCGCGACATAGGTGCCGAAGGTGACGATGTTCTTTTGCGGCGCGCAGTTGCGGCGGTAGGTGTCGATCACATAGGACATGCTCTGGAACGTGTAGAACGAGATGCCGATCGGCAGCGCGATCTGCGGGTCGGGCAAGAACGAAAAGACCGGCAGCACCTTCACCGTGGAGACGAACAGCGACGCGTATTTGAAAAAGCCGAGCAGCAACAGATTGATGATCACGCAGAGCACGAGCACGGCTTTGCGCTTTTTTTCGCTCTCGTCAAACGCGCCGAGCAGCCGTCCCGCCGTGTAGTTGAGCAGGATGGAGCCGACCATCAACAGAATATAGACCGGTTCGCCGTAGCCGTAAAACAGCAGGCTGAACACAAGCAGAACCGCGTTTTTCGCTTTGTCCGGCGCGGCGAAGTAGCAAAGCAGTACCGCGGGGAAAAAGAAAAACAAAAACGGCAGACTGGAAAAAACCAAGTTCTTCCCTCCTTAAAAAGCGGGGACGCAACCGAAGCTGCATCCCCGGGATGAGTCCCGATTGCGGAGTTATTTCACCGCGCTGTTGAACATCGATTCCATCGCGGCGTGCTGCGGCGACACGAAGAGCGCGACATAGTTGCCCTTGGAAATCACCTTGCACTGCTTCGCGAGCGCGTAGTTTTCCGCGTCGTAGTTTTCCGCCTGAACGAGCACGTCGGAAAGCCGCGTGTTGAGCGCGGAGACGATGCGGCCCTTCGCGGCGCTGTCCTTCGCTTCGACCATGATCGCTTCCTCGGGGAACGAGCCGTTCATCGTGATGAAGCAGCCCGCGGAGGCGATGTCGCTTTGCGCGATCCCGTAGAGATCCGTCAGCCGCTCTTTCGCGAGCGGCATGGCGCCGGAAACGCCGACCTTGGAAATGATCTGGTTGCTCAGCGCGGACAGATCAACGCTCTTCGGCGCCTCGGTCGTTGTCGGGGCGGCGGTCGTCGTCGGCTTTGCCGTGGTCGTCGGGGCCGCGGTCGTGGTCGGCTTCGCGGTCGTCGTCGGCGCAGCGGTGGTCGTCGGGGCGGCGGTCGTCGTCGGCTTCGTCGTGGTCGTCGGCGCCTCGGTCGTCGTCGGGGCCGTCGTCGTGGTCGGCGCCTCAGTCGTCGGCGCGGTCGTCGTCGGATCGGTCGACGTGACGGCGGGCGTGGTATCAGTCGGGTCGGCCTGCGGCGCCGGGTCCTTGCAGGCGGCGAGCGTCAGGACGAGAACAAGCAGCAAAGCGAAAGCGAAAATGCATTTTTTCATGGGGCGGTTCCTCCGTTAAGCAGTGTGTGTGTACAGGTAGTCGACCCAGGCCTTGCAGCCCTCATACGAGAAGTGCATGCCCATGCCGTCCGGGTCGCTGCAGTAGGCGCGTTTGAGGTGGCCGGTGTTGTCGAACATGGTCTCCGCCACGTTGACGAAGTACCAGTCCTCTTCGGCACAGACGGCGCAGAGCTTTTTGTTGTAGGCCGTGATGTTTTTGTTGTTGAGCTTGACGTTGTCGCTCGCGGCGCCCTGGTTGACGCGCGGGGTCACGGACTCCACATAGATTTTGACGAAAGGCGCTTCCTGCAGAATCTTTTTGCAAAGCGTGCGGAAGTTCGCGACGGATTTGTCCACGCCGTAGGCGCCGATGTCGTTCATGCCGAGCATGATGTAGACCTTCTTCGCGCCGCAGGCGGCGACGGCCTTTTCGACCTTCATCTTCTGGCCGTTGTAGCGCGGATGCACCGACTTTTCGCTGACAGGCTGCAGCGCGTTGCCGGAGCCGAGCGAGCCCGCGGTGAGGAACTGCGCTTTGCCGAGGACGTCGGCCGCCGCTTCATAGTAGCTCAGGCCGAGGCTGACCGAGTCGCCGACGAACACGGCGTCGTCAAAGTAGGAGGACGAAACGCGCGCCGACTTCGGCAGCTGGCCGTCGATCGCGTAGCCGGAGCTGACAACGGTCTGAAAGGCCTTCGTCTTGGACCACGCGGAAACGTAGGTCGCGTTCTTGACGGTCTGGAACGTGCGGACGCGCACATAATAGATCGTTTTTTCTTTCAGGCCGCTCAGCACGCAAGTGCCGTTCTTCGCGCCGTTTACTCTGCGCGTCGCGGCGTTCTGCTTGAAGTTCTTGTCGGTCGCATACTGGATCTGATAGCCGGCGCACTGCTTGGTCACGCGCTTGTATTCGACGGTGGCCTTTGTCGCGGCGGGCAGCACCTTCGTGATCGCGGTCGCCCGCGGCAAAATCTTGTAGGTGCGCTTGACCGAGAACTTGTAGTTGCCCTTGCCGGTGAAGATGACGGTCGCCTGACCGACGTTCTTGTTATTCTTATAGGCGAGGGTGTAATCTCTGCCTTTTTTCAGCGTCTTGCCGTTGCTGTCTTTGACGGTGACGACGTTCTTCAGCGCGTTGCCGGTATAGACGCGGGTGGCGTATTTCAGTTGGAACGTCTTGACGCGCGCAATCTTCTGCGTCTGCTTCTGACCGCAGCTGCAGACGCGCTTGCGCAGACCGGCCTGTTTGGCTGTGGCGCGGCGGACCGTCTTCCAGGCGCCGAACGCGTGGGTGTGCTGGGTCGGCGGCTGCGTCGTGGGCTCCTCTGTCGTCGGTTCCTGTGTCACGGGCTCCTGCGTGACAGGCTCCCCGGTGACGGGTTCCTCCTCGAGCGGCTTTTCCGATGTCGGCCGCGTGGGCTCCAGCGGTTCGTCGGCAACGGCGAACGCGCACGTCGCCGTGAGCAGAACCAGAATTGCCGCCAGCAAAAGCGCCAACAGACGGTTGCGGTGTTCTCTCATCTTGATCGTTCCTTCCTGTAATCATGCGTATGTGCCTATTATATCGGTCGGCACAAAGAAAAGCAAGTCATTCTTCCGCTTTTTTCGGCGGAAAACGCGATATTTTTCGGGTTCGTCAGGCCGTGTGCGTATAGAGGTAATCGACCCAGACCTTGCAGCCGGAATAGGCGAAGTGCATGCCCATGCCGTTGGGGTCGCTGCAGTAGCTCTTGTTGAGGTAGCCGTAGTCGTCGAACATGACCTCCGCCACGTTGACGAAGTACCAGCCGCGCTGCAAACAGAGGGCGGCGAGCTTGCGGTTATAGAGCGTGATGTTCTTGTTGTTGAGCACGCCGTTGTCGCTCTTCGCGCCCTGGTTGGTGCGCGGCGTGACCGATTCGACATAGAGCTGCACATACGGCGCTTTTTCCAGTATCTTGTTGCAAAGCGTGGTGAAGTTCTTGACCGATTTGTCAACGTCGAGCGAGACGATGTCGTTCATGCCGAGCATGATATAGACCTTCTTCGCGCCGGTGAGCGGGATCGCGTCCTCCACCTTCATCTTCTGGCCGTTGTAGCGCGGGTGGACGGAGCGGTCGGAGATCTCCCAGAGCGCGTTCGTCGCGCTGAGCGAGACCGACGTGAGGAACTGGGCCTTGCCCAGGACGTCGTTCGCCGCCTCGTAGTAGCTGAGTCCGGTGCTGATCGAATCGCCGACAAAGACCACGTCGTCAAAATAGCCGGAAGCGACGCGCGCCGTCTTCGGCAGCTGGCCGTCGATCCGGTAGGGGGTGGCGCTCGGCGTCTGGAACGTCTGCGTCTTCGCCCACTTCGACTGGAACGTGCGGTCTTTCACGACCGTGTAGGTGCGGATGTGGATATAGTAGGTCGTCTTCGGCTTGAGATCGTTGATCGTCAAAGATGCCGTCGCGGGGTTTTGTACCTTTTGGGTGTAGGTGACGGCCTTATCCTGAAAGCTCTTGTCCGTGCCGTACTGGATCACATAGCCCGTAGTCTGGGCGGTGACGGGCGTCCATTGCACCATCGCTTTTTTCGCGCCCGGCAAAATCGACGTAAACTGCGTGCCCTGCGGGACGATCCGGTACGAGCGGGTGAAGGTGCAGTCGTATTTGCCGATCCCGGTGATCACCATCGTTGCGACGCCGACCTTTTTGTTGTTCTTGTAGGCAACGGTGTAGTCGCGGTTCTCCTTGAGCGTTCTGCCGTCCTTGTTCTTGACGGTGATCTTGTTTTTGATCGCCTTGCCGGTGTAGGTCACCTCGATGTTCTTGACCGCGGCGGAGCGGATGCGCGCGATGCGCTTGGTCTGCTTTTTGCCGCAGCCGCTGCACACGCGCACGAGCAGGCCGTTCTTTTTGTTGGTCGCCTTGCGCTGCACTTCCCAGATGCCGTAGGTGTGGCGGTGCGCTTCGGTCGTCTGCGCGGCCGCGGTCGTGGGTTCGGGCTGGGTTTCCGCCGCCGCCGTGGAGCCGGCGCAGGAGAAGAGCATCACGCCCGCGAGCAGCAGCGCGGCAAAGCGTCCGTTTCGAAAATTCATCATGGAAATATCCTTTCTTTTCAGGATCGTGTTTTGTAAAATCATAGCGAAAAAAGATGAAGAATGCGTGACGAAATTCTTACATTTATCTGTACAACGCAATCTTCCTGCCGGGTTTTCTTTTATTATATAGAAAGGCCGTTCGGATTGTTCATCAGGCTCGAGCACAT
>CAMZEG010000043.1 GCA_947305635.1 uncultured Clostridia bacterium | reverse complement strand
TCATCTACGGCGTGAACACCCCGTCCCGCTGGGGCACGCAGGCGCCGTTCTCCAATATCACGCTGGACTGGACCGTCCCCAACGACCTTGCCGAGCTGAACGCGATCGTCGGCGGCAAGGAGATGCCGTTCAAGTACAAGGACTGCAAAAAAGAGATGGATATGGTCAACAAGGCGTTCATCGAGATCATGATCGAAGGCGACGCCAACGGCCGCGGCTTCCAGTATCCGATCCCGACCTACTCCATCACGTCCGACTTTGACTGGTCCGAGACCGAAAACAACAAGCTGCTGTTCGAGATGACCTCGAAATACGGCACGCCCTACTTCTCGAACTACGTCAACTCCGACATGGAACCCAGCGACATCCGCTCGATGTGCTGCCGTCTGCGTCTTGACCTTCGTGAACTGCGCAAAAAGACCGGCGGTTTCTTCGGCAGCGGCGAAAGCACCGGCTCGATCGGCGTTGTGACGATCAACATGCCGCGCATCGCCTATCTCGCGAAGGACGAAAAGGACTTCTACGACCGGCTGAACCACATGATGGACATCGCCGCGCGTTCGCTGAAAGTGAAGCGCACCATCGTGACGAAGCTGCTGGACGAGGGTCTGTATCCCTACACCAAGCGTTACCTCGGCACGTTCGAAAACCACTTCTCCACGATCGGCCTGATCGGCATGAACGAAGTCGGCCTCAACGCCAACTGGCTGCGCGCCGACCTCACCGACGAGCGCGTCCAGGCGTTCACGAAGGACGTCCTCAACCACATGCGCGAGCGCCTGAGCGACTATCAGGAGCAGTACGGCGACCTCTACAATCTCGAAGCGACCCCGGCCGAATCGACGACCTACCGCTTCGCGAAGCATGACGTTGCCCGCTATCCGGACATCATCACCGCCTCGCAGCCGGGCCGCGCCCCGTTCTACACCAACTCCTCCCATCTGCCGGTCGGCTTCACCGAAGACATCTTTGCCGCCCTCGACATTCAGGACGAGCTGCAGACGCTGTACACCTCCGGTACGGTCTTCCACGCCTTCATCGGCGAAAAGCTGCCCGACTGGAAAGCGGCCGCCTCTCTGGTCCGCAAGATTGCGGACAACTACAAGCTGCCGTACTACACGCTGTCCCCGACCTACTCGGTCTGCAAGAACCACGGCTACCTCGTCGGCGAGCAGTACACCTGCCCGGTCTGCGGCGAAACAACCGAAGTTTACAGCCGCATCACCGGCTACTACCGTCCGGTCCAGAACTGGAACGACGGCAAGGCCGAGGAGTTCAAGCAAAGAAAGCTGTATAACCTTGAGACGTCCACCGCGCCCGCCAAGGTGAAAAAGACCGCCGACGTGCCCGCCGCCGCAGCGCCGGAAAAGGCCGAGGCCGACGGCATCTACCTCTTCGCGACCAAGACCTGCCCGAACTGCAAGATGGCGGAAAGCTTCCTCAACAAAGCCGGGCTGCCGTTTGAAAAGATCTATGCCGAAGACAACGAGACCTTCGCCAAGGAACACGGCGTGAAGATGGCGCCGACGCTGGTCGTCTTCAAGGACGGCAAGATCGACAAGATCACCAACGTGTCGAACATCCGCAAATACATCGACACGATCGCGTAACGAAAAAACGGGCGGGCAACCGCCCGTTTTCAATTCGGAATTCGGAATTCGAAAATCGGAATTCGGAATTCGGAATTCGGAATTACAGTTGGAGGAGAAAGACTATGTATGACATTATCGTAATCGGCGCGGGACCGGCCGGTCTGACGGCGGCGATTTACGCGCGGCGCGCGGAAAAGAGCGTGCTCGTGCTCGAAAAGGAGACCTTTGGCGGTCAGATCACCCATTCCCCGAAGGTGGAAAACTACCCCGGCTTCATCCAGATGAGCGGCAACGAGTTCGCCGAAAAGCTGATTGAGCAGACGCTGCATCTGGAAGCGGAAATCGAGCTGGACGAAGCGCAGGCGATTGAGGACCACGGCGACTACAAGCGCGTGATCTGCGAAAACGGCAGCTTCGACGGCAAAACGGTGATTATCGCCACCGGCTCCAAGCACCGCCAGCTCGGCGTCGCGCGGGAAAACGACTTTGTCGGCGCGGGCGTTTCCTACTGCGCGGTCTGCGACGGCGCGTTCTACCGCGGCAAAACGGTCGCCGTGATCGGCGGCGGCAATACGGCGCTGCAGGAGGCGGTCATGCTCTCTGATCTCTGCAGCAAAGTGACGCTCGTCCAGAACCTCGCGTTCTTCACCGGCGAACAGAAGCTGCTCGACCAGCTCAAGCAAAAGGACAACGTCTCCTTTATCACGTCCAGCGTCGTCGACGCGCTGAACGGTGACGACGAGCTGACCGGGATCACGATCCGCAACACGGACACGAACGAGACGACGGATCTTGCGGTCGACGGCATCTTCGTCGCGATCGGGCAGGTGCCGGAAAACGAGCCGTTCAAATCCGTCGCGCCGCTCAACGACTGGGGCTACATCGTCAGCGACGAAGGGTGTGTAATCGGCAGCGGCGTCTTCGTGGCGGGGGACTGCCGAACCAAGCAGGTCCGCCAGATCGCCACGGCGATCAGTGACGGGGCGGTAGCTGCGGTTGCCGCGTGCAGATATCTCGATTAAGATTACCGTTGCGATGTTGGACTGCCGCATTTCGCGAAGACCAAAAAGAAAAACAAATACTTATAAGCCAAACAGAGCGCAGGAAAGAACCCGCGCTCTGTTCTTTTATGTTGCTTTTGGATGGGCTGCGCCCATACCCGATTGTTGTTTTTCTTTTCTCGACGTTTTTTCGCCCTCGGCGTACAACAGTACAGCCTTCGGCTGAAGAAAACGCCGTCTTCATCGAAATCCAGCAGCCCTTCGTTTGCTTTTCTATACCTATTCTTTAAGTTCGTTCCGGACGGCAACGTGCCGGTCGCGTTGCCGCAACATATTTCACTTTACTGCGGGAAAACGCTTGCATTCAAATTCGAATGATGTTACAATAAAGTGATAGCAATTTTTTGTCCGGAATAGCCGCGCAGGCTTTTTCGGCGGACGATTGGAGGAACACGGCATGAATATCATTGTTGTGGATGACGAGCGCTATATTCTGAACGGCGAAGTGGATCTTATCTGCCGCACCATACGCGACGCGCGGGTGCTCGGCTTTACCGGCGGCGCCGAGGCGCTGGACTATGTCTACGACCATCCGGTGGACGTCGCGATCCTGGACATCAACATGCCCGACGTCGACGGCATCGACCTGGCGCGCCGCATGAAGATTTACCGCCCGGCGATCAATATCATCTTCGCGACGGCCTACAGCGACTACTTTGCCGAAGCGATGCGCATGCACGCGTCAGGCTATATGCTCAAACCCCTGCGGCCCGAGGTGCTGCTGGCGGAGCTGAGCGACCTGCGCCACCCCGTGCAGTACCGCGACTGCAAGCTGTACGTCCGCACCTTCGGCGATTTCGAAGTGTTCTATGAAGATTCGCCGCTTTTGTTCCGCTACCAGAAGACCAAGGAGATGTTCGCCTATCTCATCGACCGCCGCGGCGCGATGGTCGAAAGCGATACGCTGATCACGATCCTCTGGGGCGGGGAAGAGGACCGCTCCAACTACTTCAAGCAGATCCGCAAGGATCTCAAGGACACGCTCGAGTCGGTCGGCTTCGGCGATATCCTGATCAAGAAGCGCGGCGCGATCGGTCTTCTGACCGATAAGATCAAATGCGATTATTTCGATTGGCTCGCCGGGACGTCGGAAGGCATCAACGCCTACCGCGGCGAATACATGCACCAATACGACTGGGCGGAATCCACCTGGGTCAATCTGGAAGGGAAGTCGAACTTATGGGAACCGTAAACGGCATACTCGGACTGTTCTGTGCGGCGTGTACGCTCGTGCTGGTCTTCAGTCTGCAGCGTCAGCAGGCCATCCAACACACCAAAGAATCCGGCATCTTTCACTGGATGCTGGTCACCTCGTTCATCATGCTGCTGCTGGAAGGCGTCTCGTGGTTCTTCTTCGGGACGCACCCCGCGGTGTTCCGCGTGCTGGCGACGCTCACCATGCTCTCGCTAATCGTGCTGCTGGGCCTGTATTCCGACTATGTGGAAATCCAGCTGAAGCTCAACAGCCTGTTCTCCCGGCGCATCCGGCAAATTAACTACGCGCTTTGCGGTTTTCTTACGGTGCTCTGGGTGGCGAATGGCATCCGTCCGTTTTTCTATGAGTATGAAACACTGCGCCTGATCCCGTCGTTCGGGACGGTGCTGGTCGTCCTTTCGGTCGGCGTCGTTTTCCTCGACAACGTCTTTTTGATCTGTGTCAGCCGGGACAAGATCGGTCAGGAGCAGTTCATCATCATGATGTTCCTGCCGTTGATGCCGGTCGTGGGCTTTATTCCGAGCATCTTCGGCTCGTCGCTGCGCCTGCTGTTCCCGATGACCTTCTTCACGATGCTGGCGAACTATGTGCGTCTGTTCAACCTTCAGTACGCCAGTCTGGATTCCCAGCGCGAAAAGCTGCACTCGCTGCAGATCCGCTCCACGACCGAGCGGATGAAGCCCCATTACATCTATAATGTGCTGACGAGTATCTACTACCTTTGCGAAACCGATCCGCCGCTTGCGCAAAAGGCGGTCGGCACGTTCTCGGATTACCTGCGCAGCGTGCTTGAAAACCTCGACGCCGGCGGCCTCATTCCCTTTGAGCAGGAGATGCAGACCATCCGCAGCTATCTGAGTCTGGAGCAGCTGCGCTTCGGCGACCGCTTCAGCGTCGAGTTCGATATCACCACCGACCAGTTCTTGCTGCCGCCGTTCTCGGTACAGCCGCTGGTGGAAAACGCGGTCAAGCACGGCGTCGGCCAGACGAACCGCCCGGGCGAGATCATCGTGGAAAGCTACGAGACCCCGACGCACTACATTGTCGCGGTGCGCGACAACTGCGGCGGATTCGACGTCGAGCACTTCCAGCACACGAAATCCAACTTCGGCCTGCGCTATATCCAAAAGATCCTCGATCTCACCGTCAACGGCAAGATGAAGATTGAAAGCGAAGTCGGCGCGGGCACTACCGTTACCATCCAAATTCCGAAAGAATAACGCCGTTTTCAAAAAAATAACAAAAAAAGTCAAAATTTTTTGAAATGCTAACCTTTGACTAACCTTTCGCAAACTTTTTTGTGATTTTAGGGTCTGTATAATGGCATGCGACACTGAAAAACCCTGCACAAAAAAGGAGACTTCTTTATGACAGACCGAGATTTGAGAAGACTGTCGCGTACCGATTTGCTGGAACTGCTGATCATCGAACGGCAGGAGCTGGACCGCCTGATGGCAGAGCGCAAGAAGATGCTGAAAGATATGGAAGCCCTTCGCGCGAAGCTGGAGGCCGTCAGCCGTGAACTGAGCGACGCGCAGGAGCTGCTCAACCAGCACTACGCCGCCAAGGACCGCCAGTACTACAGCGGCAACGGCGTTTACGGTATGCCTACAACGAACAACGGAAGGTAAGGGAACGGCAATGGCAATGGATAACATGAGATTCGACCCCTCGCGGTTTTCGCTGGACGATCTGCCCGATCTCGAGCAGCTGCAGCGCGAACAGTCGTATGCGGCTCGAAGCGACGCCGATTATCCGCGGGATTACGGCAAATGGGAACCCCAGCCGCCGTTCGCGGCCGGCTACCCCTATGCGCCGCAGCAGCCCTACGGTTATATGCCGCAGCAGCCCTATATGCCGCAGCAGCCGTACGGCTATATGCCGCAGCAGCAGCCCTACACGCCGCCGTACGCGGCCGGCTATCCCGGCTATCAGCAGCCGGAGATGCCGCAGGGCTACGACATGCCGATGCAGCATGCGGCCTACGCGCCGCAGCAGCCGGCAGCGGATGCGCGCAATTACGGACAGGCCCAGGGCTACGACCCCTACGGCCAGCAGGGCAGAGCTTCCTATTATAATACGCCGGACGACGGCTACCGCCCGCAGCATATGCGCGAGCCGGAAGAGCCCGCCCGCGCGCCGTATTTCGACGACCCGTTTTATAACGACAGCGCGAACGCCTACGCGCAGGCCGAAGACGACGAGTTCGAAAACCTGCCGAGCCTTGCGCAGCTGAAACAGGCGCTTGAGGAAGAGCGCCAGGCCGAAGCGCGCCAGCGCGCGATGGAAGCCCAGCAGCGCGCCAGAGAGGCCCAGCGGCGGGCGATGGAAGCCCAGCAGCAGGAACGCGGCCGCCGCAGAATGCCGCAGCAGCCGCCCGTTCAGCAGCAGAAACCCGCTCCGCAGCAGACAAGACCCGCTCCGGCTCCGGAGTATCCGAGCGAACAGGCGCCGCAGCGCTTTGTGATCGAGGATCTCTCGCTGGACGACGAGGAGAGCCACACAGGAAGAAGGAACAATCCGGAGGAAAAGACCCAGTTCTCCTCTCTTTTGAAACGCTTCCGACCGAAGAACAGCTGAAAAAACAGCTTGCCCGGTCACGCAAGAAGCCGTCCGGTCTTTCGTCCGCCGATTCGCCGACCCGCGAACAGCTCCAGAAGGAGAAAACGCGCGTCAACTACCGCCGCAGCGTTCTGTCGGTCATCCGCAACACGCTGTTCACGCTGATCACAGTTTCCGCGATCGCTGTACTGATCGCGGTGCTGCTCTTGCCGGTATTGCGGATCTACGGCACGTCCATGACGCCGACACTCGAGGAAGACAACATCGTGGTGTCGCTCAAGGGCAGCAAGTTTGAAACCGGCGACGTGGTTGCTTTCTATTACAATAACAAGATCCTGGTCAAGCGCGTGATCGCGCAGGCAGGCCAGTGGGTTAATATTGACCCGGACGGCACCGTCTATGTGGACAACGTCGCCATAGACGAACCGTATATCGACGAAAAAGCATTCGGCGAATGCGACATCGAGTTACCCTATCAGGTTCCCGAAGGACGCATCTTCGTGATGGGCGACCACCGCGAAGTTTCCGTCGACTCCCGCAACACGTCCATCGGCTGTGTGGCGGAGGAACAGATCGTCGGCCGCATCATTTTCAATCTGTGGCCGATGGCGGAATTCGGACCTGTCAAATAATCCCTATCAAAAATTAGTGGAAAGGAGGCGTATAGGTGTTCTACAAATTATCTGCAGCTGTGCGGCGAAACCGTAAATGGTTCGTTATGCTCGCCTGTGTCATCGTGTTTGTTACTACTTATGCGCTGATCCTTCCTGCCATAACGATCGACAAAGACACAGCAGTTGAGGAACCCGGTCTGGAGGTCGTGTTGCAGGACGACGAAACCGCCGTTGCATCAGAAGACGGCGAAGAACTGGCAGAGCAAACGGAACCCGAACCGACGGAAGACGTGACCGAGGCGGAAGAGATGCCTGCCGTCACGCTGGAAGAAACCGTCGGAGGCGTTTCGGTCAAGGTGGAAGCCGAAGAAGGCGTGTTCCCCGCCGACACCACCATGGTGCTCAATGAGGTAGACGACAAGAAGTCGCTCGATTCCATTGAAGACGCGGTGGACGACGCGGTCAAGGATGTGCAGGCTGTTGAAGTCGCATTCCAGAACGCCGACGGCGACACCGTGGAACCGCAGGACAGCTACACCATGACCGTTGAGCCGGTCACACCCGCTGATTCGGAAGAAACGCAGCAGGTGGTTGTCTCGCTGAACGAGAGCGGTGAAGCTGCCGTGGTGGAGCCCGCACAGGAAGAAGAAGCGGCGCAAATGGTTGTTGCGCCGGACGACGTACCTGTCGTGGCGCTTGTGGAAACCGAAGTGCTCACAACAACATTTCTTTCCGCAAGCGGCAAAACCTATGAAGCGACGGTGACGTTTGACAGCGCGGCAAAGCTGCCCGAAGGCGCCCACCTGTCGCTGAAAGAGATCAAGCAAAGCTCCAAGGACTATCGCCAGGCAAAGCAGATCCTTGAGGAAGCCGGGGTGATCGGTTCAACTGACACGGACGGCGGCGCAACGCTGACGATTCCGCTTGAAGAGCCGTCCACCGAGCGCTTCCTGCAGCCGATGGCGATCGGCGGCGGATTCACCGCTTCGATCGGCGGCGACAGCATGGAATTTGAAATGGATGTGCTCGATCTTTCGATCCTTGACAAAAACGGCGACGAGATCGAACCGGCCGCGGCTGTTCAGGTGGAGATCACCTTGAAATCGCTGCCGAAAGACATGAAGGAAGAAGAGTTCATGTCCAGCGCCAAGGTAACGCACCTGCGCGAAACCGGCGAGGGTGTTCAGGCTGAGGTCGTTGCCTCCAATCTCACCGGCGAGCCCGGCACGATCGCCGTGAAGAACGATGAAGCGGTCATCAACTTTGAAACCGACAGCTTCTCGACGTACACGATCAGCTGGGGCAGAACCGGCGGCAACCGCGCGACGGTTCATTACGGCTATATGGAGGGCGATTCTTTCGTTGAGTTTGACCAGAACGTGTTCTCAAACGGTGTGCCGAGCATTTCGCGCTCCAACGCGCCGAACTACCTGATCTATGACGT
This sequence comes from uncultured Clostridia bacterium, assembly GCA_947305635.1. Classification (GTDB taxonomy): domain Bacteria; phylum Bacillota; class Clostridia; order Oscillospirales; family Acutalibacteraceae; genus UBA6857. The sequence goes on along the minus strand of CAMZEG010000043.1, from coordinate 5,760 downwards.
GGCAGGCTATGAGTTTGACAATTCCTACCTTATCCACAATTCGACTCGGACCGAGATCCAGCCGTTCCTGACATCTACAAGTACCAGCAATTACACTTATTATAGAGCGTCCAGTACGCTTTCAAACACTTCAACAGGCTCTTTGTCCAGTCGCGACAATATCTATATGGTTTACACGCCGAAAGCGGCGCCGACGAATGGCGGTACCCCGCTGGTTCGGGAAAGCGCAGTTCCGCCCGAGCCGCCGGAGATTCTGAAAGAATCGGAAAACAACCATGACGGCACTCGCACGCTGTCGCTGAGCATCACCGGTCACGAAAAGCCGATGGATATCATCAAGCTCGCGGACGTCATTTTGGTCTTTGACATTTCCGGCAGTATGGAGCAAAACAGACTGCAAACTGGTGAAACCCGGCTGGAAGGCGCTAAACGATCTGTACATACGCTCAGTCAGATGCTGCTTGACGATCCGAGATTCGTCAATGTTGACGGAGATCGGATGGTCCGCATGTCGCTGGTCACGTTCTCCAACTCGGCGCAGCTTGTGCAGCCCTTCACCGAAAGGTCGTCAGAGTTCAATGAAGCGTTTGGCAATTTGACAGCTGACGGCGGTACCAACTGGCAAAAGGCGCTGCAGATTGCCGATGAAATGCCGGTGGATCCCGACCGCGCCACGCTGGTGGTTTTCGTCACCGACGGTGATCCGACCTGGCGTATGACACGCTATGGTGTTTCCGATGTGCAGCTGCGCAATCAGAACGATATACACACAGGCTCCACGACAGGTTACTATCGCCTTTACGACGTGTTCGGACAGGGCAACAGCGACGATCAGGGAAGAAACTATGACGCTGCGCTGATTCCGGCGAAAAGCATTGTGAGCCACAACAAGCACTTCTTTTCCATCGCTATCGGCGATTCTGCGGGGACACTTGCACAATTCACGGAGGAATCCGGCGCCGGCCCAGGTCACAGCTTCACGGTTCACAATGAAGAAGGATTGACTCAAGCCTTTAATGATATCTTCGACTCGCTCCAGGCGTACAGCGGCTTCGGTCACGTCGACATGGTTGACGGTATCACAGGCCTGACCAATTTGTTTGCAAAAACGCCGGTCGTCAATGTGGATGAAGGGAGCTTCACCTATACGAAAACGGTCGAAGGCGTGGAGCAGTCCTGGAATCCCAGGAGCGAAGGTGCCAACGAGGCTGTTTATCAGAACGGATCCGTTGAATGGCACATGGGCGACAACTTCCAGCTGCAGGACGGCGTGACTTATAAGGTGAGCTTCAAAGTCTGGCCTTCTCAGGAGGCGACAGACATTGTGACCGACCTGAACAACGGGTTGATCAATTACGATGATCTGGAGCCTGAAATCAAAGCGCAGATTCAGGAGGCGAACGGCTACTATACCGTGAAGACGAATGAAGACGACGCGCATGTAACGTATTCCAAGAGTAAACGAACAGCCAGCGGTGTTGAAATGCTCGGCGACCCGCTGCCGCCTGTTTACTTCCCGGAGGTTCCGCCGCTGGTCGTAGAGACCATGCCGATGACGCTGGAAAAAGTCTTTGAAGACGCCTTCGGCGACGAAACCGGCGACGGTGTCGGCGCGGACCGTCCCAGTGAAGTTCACCTGACACTGGAATGCCGGCCGATGGGTTCCACAAGCGAAGATGACTGGGAACCCTTCCCCATCACTTATGTGAATCCGGCCGGAGATACCGTACACACTTCGGACATCTGGTTGAGTGAAGCGAACAATTGGAAGACAACGTTCTATGTTTCGCCCGGTCTCAGAGACAAATATGAGGTTCACCTCAATGAAGGACATGAGTATCGGCTGACGGAAGAAGACACTGAATACCACTATGAGCTGTTCAGCGAATATCTGAATCCCTATCTGCAGGGCCATGAATCCCCGGTGCCCGGCATGGATCAGACCCTTGCTGCGGCGGAGGAAGTGTATGTCACCCCGACATACGGTGGTGATACCGACGGCAGTGAAGCGCTCACGGCGAAAAACATCGTCAAGGGCGGTATCAACCTGTTCAAGCACGTGAACGGCGCAGGCGCCGGATTGGACCCCAACGCGGAGTTTACGATCCGCGGCTGGATCCGTGACCCGAACGGCAATCCGTATCTGTTCGATCAGGCCAACGATGAGCGTGAGGATAAGAGCCAGAAAGCCAGCGAGACGGGAACACCTCTTTTCTACATCCATCAGAACGACCCGCTGCCGTATCATTTCTTCAACGCAAACGGCGACCGGGTGATCTATAAAGGACACTTCTCCGATACCTCCGACATCGAATTCAAAATCAAGGACGGCGAACAGATCCGGTTCCCGATCATCCCCACCGGCTGTACCTATCAGTTCTGGGAAGTGGACGGCGACGGAATGCCCACAGGATTTGTTCTCGAATCTGTGGAAGGCGTTGCGCGGGATAACCTGCTCAATCCGGCCACCGGAAAATATGAGTTCGTAGATTCGTCAGACCTGTCGAAATACCCGGTTGTGGACAGTGAAAACCGGATCGGCGGAACGATCGTGGGCAACACGCTGTTCCGGCTGGACTTCTATAACCGCTATGTCCAACCCAATCATATTTCGGTTACCAAGACGCTGATGAACGCCGACGGAACCAAACAGGTTTATTCCGACAAGACCTTTACCATCAACGGCTATATACACAACCGTTTCGGTCGGGGATATACCTTTGATCCCGCGCTGGACGACAGAACCGACAAGTCGCAGGGCATTCCGGAATCTGAGTATGCCAGCCATACCTGGGACGACCATCAGGATGACCCGATTGCCTATAACATCATAGACAAAGACGGCAATTACGTGATCTACAAAGGGCACTTCCCAAATACCGACCAGATCACGGTCGAGCTTCGGAGCGGCGATACCCTTGAATTCCTGAACGTTCCCGAGAGACATTCCTATCAGTTCTATGAAGATACCGGCGAGATGGAAGACCCGGACAGCAATTATGAGTTCGTTTCTTCCTCCGGTGAAGCGGTTGTTGTCGGCGGCGGCACCGCCGTGCAGCCCAACGTTACGCAGAACGACGACGGGTTTACCGTTGTTTCCGGCACAGTTCAGGAGAATGAGGACCACAGCATCGAGGTCGTGAACAAAACGAAGTCCGATGCGGTGGATCTGCAGCTCGAAAAGGTGGATGCGCAGGACAACACGAAAAAGCTCAACGGCGCAACGTTCGAACTGTTTGCCGATGCAGAACATGAACATCCGGCAACGGATTCTCTCGGCAACGAGATCGGCGAGATCACCACAGGCGGCTTTGCGGACGATCAGCAGACCGTACCGCTCGGCACAGCGTATATCGGCAATCTTCTGCCGGGTACGTATTACCTTGTGGAGACCAATACTCCGCCGGGCTATCTGGCCCTCGAAGATCATGTGATCATTACGGTAAGCGCAAGCGGCGTCACAGTTTTGCAAGCGGAGAACGCTGCTGCTGAGAATGTCTATACCGACGGCAATATGGTAACCATTGTGGTTACAAACACAACCGGCACAGAACTGCCGCACACCGGCGGTCCCGGTACTTTCCTCTTTACATCAGGCGGGCTGTTTATGATGGCAGCTGCCATGATATATCTCATTTGCGTTCGTCGCAGGGAAAGGAGGCTCGAATAGATCCGACTTTCCCGGGGTCATCCCCGTAATCTTCCCGGCGAAAGCAATGGGAGAACCAAAAGCACATAAACAACCCGCCGCAGGAAGGGCAAACCTGCAAAAAAACTCCCTTTTGGGAACAAAAATTTAACACAGTCCCAAAAGGGACAAGAAAGGAAAGACTATCATGAAAACAAGCAAAAAAGTTCTTGCAATCGTTCTCGCGGTTGCGCTCCTCCTCGCGCTGAGCATCACTGCTTTTGCGAAGACCGTCAACGTGGGCAACGGCCCCGCATCCATCACTATGCACATTCCCGAAATCACCGACGGCCGCGTTGCCGACAACACCTACAAGATCTACAAAGTGTTTGACGCTGCGCTGTCTCCCAACGGCACCGGTATCAGCTATACGCTGGTTGACGGCAAAACCACCGTTCCCGACGGTTTCAAAGTGGATCCGACGACCGGTAACGTGACCTACGTCCGTTCCGAAAACGCGACGGACCTGACCGCTACCGATATCGCTGCGGTCGCCGCCTATGTCACCGAAGCTGATCTGGTTGCAACCGTCAACACGACCAACGCTGACACCGAGTTCACCGTGACCGGTCTTGATTACGGCTACTACTACATCACCACCACCACCGGTACTGTCGTGACTGTGAACAGCACGAAGCCCAACGCTGAAGTCTATGATAAGAACGAAATTCCCCCGGTTGACAAGCTGATCACCGGCGCGTCCTACGTGGATGCAGACGGCAAAAAGGCGCTTGCCGAAGTCGGCAGCACCGTAAACTATACGGCTTCCATCACCAAGAAGGCCGGCGCTGAAAACTATGTGTTCCACGATAAGATGACCGCAGGTCTCACCTACAACAACGACGCTGTTGTCAAAGTGAACGGCCAGGTCGTCAATCCCAACGCTTCCCCCGTGCCTTATACCATTGGCAAACTCGGCGACGATACGCTGACCATCACCTTCAAAGACTCCTTCATTCAGGGTCTTGCCGATGAAACCGAAATCGTGATCGAATACTCCGCAACCGTCAATTCCGACGCGCTGCAGATCGACCCCGCGAAGAACACCGCTTACCTGAGCTACGGTGACGAAAACGGCCAGAACTCCACGCCCATCAAGGAAACCGAAGTTTACAACGCGAAGATCAACGTTTTGAAGAACGATGACAAAGGCCAGCCCCTTGCCGGCGCAGGCTTCGTGCTGAAGACCAAGAACGACCAGAATAAAGACGTGTATTACAAGGTTGAAAACGGTGTTGTCTCCTGGACCGAGAACATCGACGATGCAACAGAGAACGTCTCCGGCGCTGACGGTAAGGTTCCCGCGTTTGCCGGCCTTGCAGACGGCACCTACACCCTGGTTGAAAAGACCGTTCCCGACGGTTACAACGGCGCTGCTGACCAGACGTTCACCATCAGAGGCGGCGACTACACAATTGCCAACCTGGAACAGAACGCGACCGTCGTCAACAAGGAAGGCGCAGTGCTGCCCTCCACCGGTGGCATCGGTACTACGATCTTCTACATCGTCGGTTCCATCCTGCTGCTTGCAGCCGCGATCGTTCTGATCGCAAGAAGACGTACTGCTGCTGACGCTATCTGAGTGCGCTTCAAAATTTAGTTAACCGAATGTCCGGGGCGGGGGAAAAAGGCCCTGCCCCGGGCAATAAGGAGAGCGCTATGAGAAAAAAAGCAACGACAATCTTGTTTATCCTGATCTTCCTCATAGGTCTGTCCTTATTGCTTTATCCGACCGTGAGCGACCATTGGAACAGCTTTCACCAATCGAAAATGATCATTTCCCACGCGGAAAATGTGGACAGACTCAGCGAAGAGGAATGCGAAAAGCTGTTCGCCGAGGCAAATGCCTTCAACAAAGATCTGCGCAAGTTCCCCGACCGCTGGAACATGACGGGCGCGGAAAAAAAGCAATATGAAGAACAGCTGATCAGCGACGAGACGAAGATCATTTCTTATGTGGAGATCCCAAAGATCAAGATCAGCCTGCCGGTCTATCACGGCACCGGCGCCGCCGTTTTGCAGGAAGCGATCGGCCACATGGAGGGCACGTCGCTGCCGGTCGGCGGCGAAGG
>CAMZEG010000042.1 GCA_947305635.1 uncultured Clostridia bacterium | reverse complement strand
TTCTTGACGTCCAGCTTCGGGAAGACGTAGAACGCGCCGTGGTTCTTGACGCAGGTCAGGCCGTCGATCTTTTCGATCTCGCGCATGGTGGCTTCCCGCTGCTCATAGAGGCGGCCGCCGGGGACGAGCATCGCCTGGGTGCTCGCGTTGTCCTCGAGCGCGGCGGGGATGACGAGCTGGGTCAGCGCGTTGGAGCAAAGACGCATCGCCGCCATCTGGAAGATGCCCTCAATATAGTCCTCGGCCTTGCCCTTATAGCCGCTGATGACCATCCAGCCGCAGCGGAAGCCGCAGATGATGTGCGACTTGGAAAGGCCGTTGGTGGTGATGACCATCCGGTCGGGGGCGAGCGCGGCGGTCGAATAGTGCGGCACGCCGTCCATCACAAGGCGGTCGTAGATCTCGTCGGAGAAGATCAGCAGGTCGTTTTCGCGCGCGACCTGAATGATATCCTCGAGCACTTCCTTCGGGTAGACCGCGCCGGTCGGGTTGTTCGGGTTGATGATAACGATCGCGCGGGTCTTCGGCGTCACCTTTTTGCGCATATCCGCGATGTCGGGGTACCAGTCGTTCGCTTCGTCGCAGGTATAGAAGACGGGCTTGCCGCCGGCAATATAGGTCGAGTTGGACCACAGGGAGTAGCTCGGCGAGGGCATCAGCACCTCGTCGCCCTTGTTGAGCAGGGCCAGCAGGCACATCAGCACCAGTTCGCTCACGCCGTTGCCGATATAGACGTCGTCCGGGGTGATGTCCTGAATGCCCTTGCTTTTATGGTAATTGCAGATTGCTTCGCGGGCGTTGGGCATACCCTTGAGGTCGCAGTACGGCACCGCCTTGTCGACGTTGGCAAGCAGGGATTCGCGCACGGAATCGGGCAGGCCGAAGCCGAACGTCGCCGGGTTGCCGGTGTTCAGGCGCAGCACCTTGATTCCCTCTTTGGCCATGCGCTGGCTTTCGAGATACAGCGGGCCGCGGATATCGGAATGGACGGGTTGCAGGTTTTCGGAACGGTTGAGCAGCATAGGGGTCACTCCTTCTTCGCATATGGGTTTTATCACGTTGCTATTATAAGCCGAACGTGTCGTGTTGTCAAGCTTAACCGCTGCCGTCAAGGCTCAACCAAGACGGCCGTTTTTCTTTCTTTCGGGCGAAAGAAAGAAAAAGTCGGCGGAAAAAAGAAAGAAAGCCCGGGGTACGGCAAATGTGAAACGTCTGTTCACACGCGCTTGAAAAGATCGGTATTCTGTCAAGCCCTACTGCGCGTGTGGGCGTTTCGATTTGCCTACAGCTGAAGAACCTCTCATCCCCCATTGCCGGCGGCCGGCATTGTTCCGTTGATCTGCCGTACCCCTGACCACGCACAGCTTCGACCGTTTCCTACACCGTATTGTACACCCCCGCGCAATGCCGGTTTGCCTGCCGAAGCATCCGCTGTGGTCGGTTGAGTTTCATTCTCAAATTTCAATTCTCCATTTAACTGCACACTCCACACTGCACATCCCTGCCGGGGGCTGGCGGATTTCGATGAAGACGGCGTTTTCTTCGCCCGAAGGCTGTGCTGTTGCACGCCGAGGGCGAAAAAACGTCGAGAAAAGAAAAACAACAATCGGGTATGGGCGAAGCCCATCCAAAATAACGTAAAAGAAAAGAGCGCAGGTTGTTTCCTGCGCTCGGTTTTCTTGTAACGGGTTTGTTTTTCTTTTCGTTCTTCGCGAAATACGACAGTCCCAGCCGCTTACTTCATCAAACGACGGATCACTGCTTCGCAGTCCGCTTCGTTCATGATCTTCGGCACCGGATACAGCGGGTTCGCTTCCTTCAGCGCGCGCTTGACGAGCGTCGGGATATCCTCTTCCTTGATCTGCTCGAAACCGTCGGGGATGTTCATCCGGGCATTCATGTCGCGGATCGTCTGAATGAAGGCGGCCGCCTTCTCTTCGTCGGAGCCGATCGTGCAGGCGCCGGAGATCTCCGCCAGTCTCGCCAGACGGAACTGTGCGGTCTTGCCGTAGTAGTCGAGAACGTACGGCAGAATCACGGACATCGCAAGCCCGTGGGGAATCCCGTACATGCCACCGAGGTTATGTCCGATCGCGTGGACATAGCCGACATAGGCGCGGGTAAACGCCATGCCCGCGTAGTACGACGCCTTGAGCATGTTGTTGCGGCCTTCGATATCTTTGCCGTTGGCATAGACCTTTTCAAGATTTTGGAAGATCAGCTTGACCGCTTTTTCCGCGTAGGCTTCGGTGGAGCGGACGTTGCTTCTGCCGATATAGGCTTCGACCGCGTGGGTCAGGGCGTCCATACCGGTGGTCGACGTGATGTGCGGCGGAAGACCGACCGTCAGTTCCGGATCGAGCACCGCGTACTTCGGGCGCAGCTTCGGATCGTTGATCGGGTTCTTTTCGTGTGTTTCCGGGTCGGAGACCACGGCGGCGACGGTCGTTTCGGAGCCGGTGCCCGCGGTGGTGGGCACGGCGAAGATCAGCGCCGGCTTGTGGAACACGCGCAGCGTGCCGCGCATCTGGCGGACGCTCGTCTTCGGGTTCTTGACGCGGGCGGCCGCGGCTTTGGCGCAGTCCATCGGGGAACCGCCGCCGAAGGCGACAACCGCTTCGCAGCCGTTTTCAAGATACATGGCGCGGGCGTCTTCGATGTTGTCGATCGTCGGGTTCGGCTGTACGCCATCGAACACGGCATAGGCCACGCCGGCTTCGTCCAGTGCGCCGAACAGGCCGTCCAGCAGGTTCAGACCCATCAGACCCTTATCGGTCACGACAAGGACCTTGTTGATGCCTTTGGACTTGATCAGCGCGGGCAGACGCTTCACGGCGCCCGGGCCTTCGAGCAGTTCCGGCTCCGACCAGTCGAAGATAAACATCGCGTATTTCATGATTACCTGAAAGCTGCGGTAGTATGCTTTTTTCAATTGCCACATGGGAATCACCTTCCTCGTTTTTTTGATGGTACTATTATACAATACTTTTCCGCGTTTTGCAAGAGGGGAAACGGCTTTATTTCTTTGCCGGGCGGCGTTTTCCGCCGTTGACAAACCGGGCAAATTGCGGTATTGTATAAACAGAAAACCACCCATCGAGGAGGCGTCGGACATGCGCGACGAAACAAACAAAACCAAACGAACCGCCCTTTTCGGCAGACTGGCTCTGCTCTGCGCGGCGGTCGGGCTGATTGCTGTGCTCGTCATGACCTTTTTCGCGGTCCGCGCGACGGGCGGGGACTACCGCGCGCTGCGCGACGCGGATCTTTCCGGCGGCTTTCGCGGGACGCTCTCGTATAACGACCGGCTGTACGCCCAGCTCGGCGGCGGGATCGAAATTGAAAAAGACGAATCGGACAAAGACACGCGGATGACGGCGTATCTCGAATCGTCCGTGCGGCGCATCGACGAGCGCGTCTGCGCCGCGGGGCTGATCTATACGATGATGATCGTCATCGTCCTTTCTCTGTTCCTTGCGGTGCGGTTCGGACAGCGGCGCGGCAGGCACCTGCTTGCGATCGCGCTTTCGACGGCGGGAATCTACGCGCTGTTTCTGGCGACGACCGCCGGGTTGTTCGCGCTGTACGGCGTGCCGTTTTATCTGCCGGGCGGGGAAGCGCTGATGATGCTCGGCGTCTCGCTCGCGTCGATTGTCGGCGGAGCCTGCGCGCTCGGGCTGGTGCTGCGCAGCGTCCGGCACAAGACCGCTGTCGCCGTCCTCGCTGTGCCGCTGGGCGTGGCGCTGATCATCTCCGGCATGCTCGTGGAAGGCGGTCTCTTCGCCGTGCCGACGCTGCCGTCGTTCGACTATGTCTATGAAATCTATCCGCCGGAAGAGAACGAGGACATGTATTACGACGACGCGCAGAACGTGATGGTCGTCGGCGACAAGACCTTCCCGCCCGAAGAAGCGCCGAATCCGGTGCGCTATACCGGCGCCGCTTTTGCCGCGGGCGCCGCCTATGAGGCGGTCAACCCCTTCTCCGGCAACAGCCTTGACATGGTTCGGCTGATTGAGGATGAAGCGATCCCCTTATGGGTGCTGCCGCTGTATCTCATGAAGGCGGCGCTCTGGGCGGTGCTGCTCGCGGCGCTGCCGGTGAAACAGCCGAAACGAAAAGAAGAAGAGGAACCCGCCGAATAAAAAGGAAACCCCAGGAGGAACTACCATGCAAGTACTGCGCTTTCTCGGACTGCCCGCGGCGGTCCGCACCCTCATCAGTGTTCTCGCGGCCGTGCTCGTTCTGATCCACGCGCCGTTTTCGACCTTCACAACGCAGGAGGCAGCGTCGAAATACATGCTGCCCGGCGACGACAGCTTCACGCAGACCGCCGGAACCGGCTGGACGCTCGGCTTCGGCAAGGCCGTCCTCACCCCGGACGACGTCGGGGAAAAGGCCTATTATATCGCCGGCTATAACTCGAACAACCCCGCCGAGGGAGTGTTGGACGACATGTACGCCCGCGCGGTCTATCTCGACGACAACACCGGGCGCGGGGGCGTGATCTTCTGCGCGATCGACTGCGTCGGCCTGAGCCGCCACGATATCAACGAGATCCGCGCCGCCGTGCTCGAGAACGAAGGTCTGCCCGCGCTGAAATCGATCAACATCTGCGCGACGCACACCCATTCCGCGATCGACACGCAAGGCCTCTGGGGCAAATCCTACGTCAGCGACGGCAAGGACAAGGCGTTCATGCAGCGCTTAAAGGAAAGGACCGCCGCAGCGATCGTCTCGGCCTGTGAAAACCGCCGCGACGGCGCGCTCTATTACGGCACGGCGGATATCGGCGACAAACTTTCCGACAGCCGCACACCGATTGATTACAGCCCGCTTTTGACGCGGCTGCGCTTCGTCCCCGCCGACGGCGGCAAAGAGGTCTATATCGTTAACATGTCCTGTCACCCCGAACTGCTCGGCAGAGGGACGAAGAACGTCAGCGCCGACTTCCCCGCCTATATGGGCAAGGAGATCGAAGCGCAGACCGGCGGAGAATTTGTCTTTCTCAACGGCGCGGTCGGCGGGCAAATTTCCGCGGACAAAATCGACGACGTGCTGAAGGACCCGGACTTTGACTGCGAAGGCTATATGAAGCAGTACGGCAAAGAGATCGGCGAAACCGTCGTTGGAATCACCGAAGAAGCAGCGCTCACGCCGCTTTGCAATATCCGCTCGCAGGCGGTGTCTCTGCCGTGCGACAACACGATCTTCAAGCTCGGCAAGGTGCTCAACATCCTGACGAACGACATTCAGCGCAAATGGTACAGCGCGAAAATGCAGATCCTGACGGAGGTCTCCTATCTGGAACTCGGCGCAAAGCAGGTCGGGCTGTTCCTGATTCCGGGCGAACTGTACTCCGAGCTGTACAGCGGCAACTTCCTGCCGGCGGCCGAGGCGGCGAACGGGTTCGACGCGGACTACAAGCCGCTTTCCGAAATGACGTCCTGCGAGCACAGCTTTGTCGTCGGGCTTTGCAACGACGCGCTCGGGTATATCATCCCCGACAACGACTTCATGAACAACGAGTGGCTGGGTTTCTTCGATATCACGAAGGATCAGTTCGGCAGGACGCACTACGAGGAGACCAACTCCGCCGGGCCGGAAACGGCGCGGGTGCTGCTCGAGGCGATGGACGCGCTGACAGGGCAGCAGTGATGATGCCACTGCGCCGCAGGGATGAAATGAGAAAAAACGACGACCGTTTCCGATCCGGAAACGGTCGTCTCATCACTTTTTGCGCAGCAAAAATCATCACTGTAAACTGTAAACTTTATTCTTCTTTATCTGTTGCCGCTTCGGCTTCTTCTGCCGCTTCCTCCGGCGCAGGCGCTTCTTCCGCCGGTGGTTCGGCGGTTTCCGCCTCCGCTTCCGCTGCCGCTGCTGCCGCGGCGGCTCTTGCGCGGGCGGGCGAGCGCCACAGGTGGATGATGCCCTCATCGTTGAGGAGCTTGAGCATGATGATCAGAATCGGCGTAATGAGCATGCCGAGAACGCCGAAGATCTTGAGGCCGAAATACAGCGCGGCGATCGTGACGATGGGAGACAGGCCGAGCTGCCCGGCGACGAGCTTCGGCTCGATCACCTGCCGGATCACCGTGATTGCGGCGTAGATCACCAGCAGGCCGATGCCCATCCCGAACGAGCCGGTGATCAGCGAATAGACCGCCCACGGGAGCAGTATCGTGCCGGTCCCGAGAACGGGAACGATGTCGATGACCGCGGTGACGGCGGCGATCATGATGATATAGTTCGACTGGAACACGCCGATCAGCCGCAGCACCGTCAGGCCGAGCGACATTTCCATGAACGTGACGAGCATGATGAGGGCGTAGGCTTTGCCCATTTTGCCGAGCGACGATTTGAGCAGCACCTTCGCGCGGTCGAGGTCCTCCCGGCGGCGCTCCGGCACCTGCAGGCGGAAGAACGCCATCACGCGCGGGAACTCCGTCGTCATAAAGCAGCTCGCGACCAGCGTGATCACAACGGCGATCAGCACGGAGGGGATCTGCTTCGCCGTGGAAAGCAGGCTGCTGATGGGCGTCGTCACCCACGACAGCTTGAAGTTGCCGCTGAGCAGACCGGAGAGCGCGGATTTCGAGCTTTCCGCCGCTTCGGCGCCCGTGGCGACGGCTGCGTCAGCCGCGGCAGCGGCGGTGTCCGTGCCGGCGCTGCTGAGGTAATCGTTGAGCTTGGAGAACAGCTCGGTCGCGCTTTCATGCAGCGTCTTGCGCAAAAACTCCGGCGCCTTTTCGATCAGGCCGAGCATCCACTTCTGGATGTTTTCGACCACCTGCTCCGCGTTCTGGAACTGCAGGGCGAGGTAGTTGACGAAATCCTGGACCCGTTCGAACAGCCGCACGCCGATCAGCGAGACGACCGCGAGCACGACGAACACCAGCAAAAACACACAGATGACCGAGGCGGCCCCGTCTTTCAAAAACGTCTTGCGCACGAGAAAATTCTTCGGGCGCTGGAGCACGGCAGCGGCCACAAACGCGAACAGAAACGGGAAGCAGACCCCCAGCGCGTAGCGGATGATCAGAAAGCCGACGGCGACCAGCATCGCGAGATAGATCACGTTGATGATCAGCGCGCGCCTTTTTTCAACTTCTTGCATATCGACACCTCTCAGCGTTGTCATATTATACTTATTATACACGCATCGGGAAATGAAAATCAATGGATTTCACAAAATTCAGAAAATTGAAAGAAAATGCTTTGCAAAAACGACAAATTATGATATGATAATATCACTTTACCGTGGAAAAGAGGACCCGAAACATGAAGGTTGCCATCATGGGCTTCGGCGTTGTCGGCTCCGGCGTTGCCGAAGTGATTGCGAACAACGCGGATCATATCCGGACCCACAGCAGCGTCGCGCTGTGCCTGTCCCATATTCTCGATATCCGGGACTTCCCGGGCAGCCCGTTCGCGCCGTATCTGACAAAGGATTTCAATGACATTCTGAACGACGACGAGACGAAGATTGTTGTGGAGACGATGGGCGGCGTGGAACCGGCGTTCACGTTTGTTTCGGCCTGCCTCGAAAAGGGCAAGCATGTGGTGACGTCGAACAAGGAGCTGGTCGCAAAAAAGGGAGATATCCTGCTGGAAAAAGCCCGCGCCAACAACGTCAACTTCCTGTTCGAAGCGTCCGTCGGCGGAGGCATCCCGATCATCCGGCCGCTTTCCGTCTGCCTCGCGGCGAACCGCATCCGGGAGATCGCGGGCATCCTCAACGGAACCACGAACTTCATTTTGAGTAAAATGATAACGGACAACATGGATTTCCAGACGGCGCTGCGTCTTGCGCAGGACAACGGCTACGCCGAAAAGGACCCCACCGCCGACGTGGAGGGGATCGACGCCTGCCGCAAGATCTGCATCCTCGCGTCGCTCGCGAGCGGCAGCCATATTTATCCCGACGGTATTCTGACCGAAGGCATCTCGAAGCTGACGAAGGACGACGTCGCGTACGCGGCGAAGTTCGGCTGCGTGATCAAGCTGATCGCCCGGGCCAAAGCGCTTGAAAGCGGCCAATGGTGCGTCACGGTTTCGCCGGCCCTCGTTCCGGAAGATCATATGCTCGCCGGCGTCTGCGACGTGTTCAACGCCTGCTTCGTGCGCGGCGACATGGTCGGCGACGTGCTGCTGTACGGCCGCGGCGCGGGCAAGCTCGCGACCGCTTCGGCTGTGGTCGGCGACGTGATCGACTGCGCCCAGCACGACAAAGAGCGCCGGACCTTCGGCTGGGGAAAAGCGAAAGACGGCCTGCTTTGCGACCCGATGACGGCGCCCGCAAAGCTGTTTGTCCGCGTGAAGACGGCAGACAAGGCCGCCGACACGGCGAAGCTGAACGCGCTTTTGCCCGGCTGCGATTTCGCGGAAAGCGCCGCGGACGACCTCGTCTTCATCACGCCGGAAGCGGCGGAGGGAGATCTGCGCAACGCGATCGCGCCGTTCAACGCGGCGTCCGTTATCCGGCTTTTCTGATATCCGACACTTAATCTCTACTATCCAATTGGGGGCATAGTATGGCACTTATCATTCAAAAATTCGGCGGCTCGTCCGTGGCGAACGCCGAGCGCGTGATGAACGTCGCGCGCACCATTACCGACACGTACAAGGAAGGCAACGACGTGGTCGTGGTCGTCTCGGCACAGGGCGATACGACCGACGACCTCATCGAAAAAGCGATGGAGATCAACCCGCGCGGCTCCAAGCGCGAAATGGATATGCTGCTCACCGCCGGCGAACAGATTTCGATCGCGCTGCTGGCGATGGCGATTGAAAAGATCGGCTGTCCCGTGGTGTCACTGCTCGGCTGGCAGGCGGGCTTTCACACCAACACGGCGCACGGCGCGGCGCGGATCGAAGAGATCAAGGCCGACCGGCTGCTCAAGGAGATCGACAAGCACAAGATCGTGATCGTCGCGGGCTTCCAGGGCATCCACAAGGGCGACGATCTCACGACGCTCGGCCGCGGCGGCAGCGATACGTCCGCGGTGGCCCTCGCGGCGGCGCTGCACGCCGACCTTTGCCAGATCTACACCGACGTGACAGGCGTTTTCACCGCCGACCCGCGGAAGGTCCCGAACGCGAAAAAGCTGACCGACATCACCTACGACGAAATGCTTGAGCTCGCGACGCTCGGCGCGCAGGTGCTCAACAACCGGTCGGTGGAGCTTGCCAAAAAATACAACGTAGAAATCGAAGTGCTCTCGAGCATGGTCAAGGAGCCGGGCACGATCGTCAGGGAGGTTGCTAAAATGGAAAAAATGTTAATCAGAGGCGTCACCAAGGATATGGACGTCGCGCGGATCTCCGTCGTCGGCATGCAGGACGTCCCGGGCAACGCGTTCAAGCTGTTCTCGTCGCTCGCGGCGAAGGGCATCAACATCGACGTCATCCTCCAGTCCGTCGGCCGCGACGGCACAAAGGACATCTCCTTCACCTGCGCGAAGAGCAACGCCGAGCAGGCGACCGAGCTGCTCGAAAACATCTTCGGCCTTGAGGGAGCCACGGTGTCGTGCGACACGTCCATCGCGAAGGTCTCCGTCGTCGGCGCGGGCATGCAGTCCCACGCGGGCACGGCCAGCAAGATGTTCGGCGCGCTGTATGAGGCGGGCATCAACATCAGCATGATCTCCACGAGCGAGATCACGATCTCGGTGCTGATCGAAAAGGAGATGGCCGACAAGGCCGTCGCCGCCGTGCATAAAGCGTTTTTCGGATAAGTCGTTAGTCGTTAGTCGACAGCAGAAAAGCCGCCTGCGGGCGGCTTTTCTGTCTCTGATACTTGCTTTTTTTGCTGGAATGTGGTAGATTCTTCATGTGGATACAATACGCGGTTATTTTGAACGTGATTACTGCTGTGGGAGGAAACAAAACAATGAAAAGCGGAAAAAGACGGATGATGCTGTTGATGACTGTGCTGCTGGCAATACTGTTTTCGGCTGTTGTGTTTGCTGAAGATGTAACTCCGGCCGAGGATCTGCCCACATCGAGCACGCCGATTACGGGCATCACGCTGACACCGGCGGGTGACGGCCGCCACTATGCGCTGAAATGGGATGAAGTGAGCGGCGCGTTCTACACCGTGCAGATGCGCGAACCGCAGACCAACCGCTGGGTCACTGTTTGTCAGAAGGTGACGAGCGCCCGTGTGACGCCGGACGTGACCGAATCTCAAATGGGCGTCTCCTGTTCCACCAATGCCGACCAGGCCACCACCGTCGGCTGGGCGGCTGTCTCCGGCGCCACGAGCTATGAAGTGCACAACGAGATGCTGCCAAACACCAACGACTGGATCTCGAAGGTTACCACGACCTCTGCAAGCGCAATACTGCGGCTTCCTCCGAACAGCAAACAGAACCTGCGGGTGAGCGCCATCGGTCCGGTCACGTTCCGCATCTACGCGCTCAACGCGGCGGGCACGAGCTGTCTTGCCTATAAGGAATACACCGCACAGAACGCCTATATGACCAGCTGTGATTATACCTACACGACCCCGAGTGCGCCTGCATTCAGTTCGTCTGCGTCGGTTGGTGTGAAGGAAGCCTACGCGCTGATGCTCACACAGGCGATCAACAACACCCGCATGGAAACGGGAACGGTCAATATGACAGCAACCACAACGCAGAACTCAACTGCTTCCGCGCTTGGAACCAGTGAGAACAGCAACGCCAAAAAGGTAATCACCTGCCAGTACAAATTGGGCGCCGGCACGGCGACGATTCTGACGACGGAGGACGACAAAACGACCTCAAGCACGGCGTTCTCCGTGCTGCAGACCATCCTTGTTCCGTCGAGCGGCGTGACCTATCTGTATGATCAGCACAACCTTGCCACATTCCAGCAGTATGTTTCGAATACTGTGGTTTTGCAAAGTGGAGATAAAACAATTGTTTCTATGACGCTGAAGCCAGAGAACGTCACTACGTCGAAGGAGATGATCTATCATCCGGGTCTGGTCGGCGCCGCCGTAACACCGGAAGATCTGAAGTCGTTCCAGGGACAGGGGAGCGGCGTACAGAACGCGACCGCGATGGTCGGCGCCAGCACAATTCAGGCAACAATCAATGAGAACTATACCCTCGATCATTTGGAAATCAATAATCCATATAGGACGGACATGAGTATGCGCGTAGTTCTAACCACGACGACGGTGACGGTAAACACCGATTTGACATATTCCTATTCCTTCAATCGAGACGGAAACGATGCGCATACCGGAGACCACATTTTTGATTTGGAGCACCCCTCTGTTGCTGCGGCTGAGCCCACCTGCAGCGAGGATGGGCATGGCGCTGCTTGGATGTGTACAATACCCGGGTGCGGTTATCTTATGTGGGAAAAAGGAAAAGAAGTGATTCCGGCCTATGGCCATAACTGGAGCGGATGGGCCATTGTGAAGCATGCAGTCAGCTGCAGCGAGTTGAGCGAATCACAGCGAATCTGCAGCCGATGCGGCGAATCCGAAACCAAGTTTGAAGCAACGGTCTCACATACTCCTGGAGCATGGATCATTGATCGCGCGCCAACTTGTTTGGAAAACGGCGTGCTGATCAAGAAGTGCACCATTTGCGGAGAAACGCTTGCAACGGATCAGGTGGCGTCCACAGGGCACACCAAAGTGATTGATCCGGCGGTTGCTGCCACCTGCACCGACCCCGGCTTTACGGAAGGCGAGCATTGTTCGGTTTGTAACGAGATCCTTATGGCGCAGATGATTAGCTCGGCGCGTGGCCACGATTATGTGCTTCAGGAGATCAAAGAACCGACCTGTACGGAAGATGGGAGCCACATTTACATCTGTCGGAATGATTCGTCCCATTCGGAACGGGAACCGATTGCAAAACTCGGGCACATAGACGAGAACAACGACGGTTATTGTAATCGCTGCGGTGAAATGATGACCGGCGGCGATCATTGCAAATACTGTGGCAAAATCCACGACGGCGCATTCGGCTGGCTGGTCAAATTCTTCCATAGCATCTTTGCAGTCTTTAAACGATAACCATTTCAAAGGAAACATCTTAAACCAGCGGGCGGCCACTGGCCGCCCCTACTAATCACTAACCACTAGCCACTAACCACTCAAAAAGCGCCCCGCAGGGCGCTTTTTCTAACTGCATGGCGATCAGCAGATCGCCATGCCTCCGTCCACCCCGATCACCTGACCGGTGATGAACGACGCGTCGTCACTCGTAAGGAAGCGGGCGAGCTTTGCCACGTCTTCCGGCGTCCCGGCGCGGCCGAGGGGCGTCTCGTCGATGATTGCCTGCCTGTCCTCCGCTGAAAGGCGGGCGTTCATTTTTGTGTCGATGAAGCCCGGCGCGATGCAGTTGACCGTGATCCCGGAGGGGCCGACCTCCTTCGCGAGGGCTTTCGTGAAGCCGAGAAGCGCCGCCTTCGTCGCGCTGTAATCCACCTCGCACGACGCGCCGACGCGGCCCCACATGGAGCTGACGGTGACGATCCTACCGTTTTTGGCGGCGATCATCCCCGGCAGCAGGGCGCGGCAAAGCTGCATCTGGCTCTGGACGTTGATCTGAAACAGCCGCGCGCTTTCCAATAGGTCGATCTCCTGAAACAGACCGGCCGCCGCGGCGCCCGCGTTGAAGATCAGCACCTGCGGCGCGAAACCGGCAAGCACCTCCCCGAGCGATTCGACCGCTTCGCTGTCGCAAAGGTCGCACGAAAACGTGCGCAGGCGGTCGGGGTACTGCGCGCGCAGAAGTGCGAGCGCGTCGGGATGTCTGCCGCACTGCGCGAGGACGGTGTCCCCCTGTTCGAGAAAGGCTTTGCAAAGCGCCTGTCCGATGCCGCCGGACGCGCCTGTGATGAGGACGGTTGCCATGGTATCACTCCCCGGATGGTTCTGAAGGGATGATACCATATTTTTCGTTATTTTGCAAGCATGCCGTCGTCGGCATAGAACAGCAGCCGCAGGTCGGCCTCGCGCTCCTGCTGCGTATCGGCGTAGACGAGCACCTCCTGCCCCGCTTTGTCGCGGCAGTGCAGCTCGTGACAGAGCGCCTCGGTCCCGTCTTCGAGCGGGATCACGGCCTTTTTGTATTCCAGCAGGTCCAGGTCATCCGCGAGGTTGCCGACGGCGGTCTGCAGCGTCACCTTTTCTTCGGGCAGCGTCCGCGCCGTGTGGTGCGTCAGATAGGCCCGCGCGTCGGCCGCGACGACGGTCGCCGTGTCGAGCGCGACGCCGACACGGATCTCATCGGCGTAATAGAGCACGCCCTTCTCCCTCGGAACAAAGCGGATCGTGCAGACCCCGTCGTAGGTGCTGTAACCGGTCTCTTTCATCTTGTCGTAGCCCGCGTCAAGCAGGAAGTTGCGCGCCACCTTGACGGCGGCCTCGGCGCTGATTTCGCTTTTGCCGGCGTAGTTCGGGTTCGTGAGGTAGCACAAGAGACCGCCGCGCTTCGTCAGGCCGACCGTCCGCCCGCCGCGCGAAAAGCAGTAGAGCCCCAGGGCGGAGTCCTCGTCGCTTTCGCGCACAAGCTCCTTTTCTTCGCAGGAGAGGAACTTTGCGGCGCGGCTTTTCGCCGCCTGCAGCGAGATTTCGTCCTTTCCTTCGAGCGCCTTCGCGTCGGTTTTCGTCTGAGAATCGGCATATTTGCCCGCGTAGGTCAGCGCCGGATAGTCGGTCAGGCTGTCCGCTTTTTCACGCAGCGCGCTGTCGAAGCCCTGCGGCCCGGCGGGGTCCCTGATCTCCGTCAGCGCGAGGTCGAAACGGACGGTGTCGTCGTCCAGGCTTTGGCGGAGCGACTGCAGCGCGCCGTCGAGCGCGTCCGCGTAGGACAAGAGCGCGCGCAACGACTGCATTTGCTGTTCGGTGAGGGGTTTTCCCTGCTGCGATTGGCGGCTGAGGGCGCTCGTAAAATCGGCGACCTGCGAGAGAAAGCGGTAAAGCGGCGCGGCCTCGGCGTCGTCCGCCGCCAAAAGGGACAGCGTCTGCTTCGCCCCGGCCGCCGCGTCGGTCAGCGTGTCGTGCAAGGATTGGCGCATCGGCGCGCTTTGCGCGTAGCTCCCCTTTTGCAGCGCGGTTTCGATTGTATCCAGCTGGGCGCAAAGCTGCGAGAGCGCCGCGTCCTGCGTCTGCAGGAGCCGGGCGCGGTACGCGGTTGCGCGCGATCCGTTGACCAGAGAGAGGGTCAGCAGCAGCAAGCAGACCCCCGCCAGAAAGCTGACCGCTTTTTTCCATCCCCGACTGTTTATCTGTTCCATTGCCGTACCTCCGTTTTAAGGTTTTCTTTATGGACGTTTTATACAATAGGAATGCCCGCGCGGCGGCCGAATATACCCGCACCGTCGGCGAAGTCTCTAAAAATTCATCGACAAACGCGTGAGAATTGTCCGTTTCCCCATTGCATATATAGTATTTTTATAGTATAATTGAATGTAATTATATTGAAGAGGTGTATCCGCGTGCAGGCATATTTGGACAACAGCGCA
>CAMZEG010000041.1 GCA_947305635.1 uncultured Clostridia bacterium | reverse complement strand
TGGGAGGAACCCTATGAGCATACACGAGGAATGCGGTGTGTTCGGCGTATTCGCGCCGCACAAAACGGACGTTGCGTCTTTGACCTACTACGGGCTGTACGCGCTGCAGCACCGCGGGCAGGAAAGCTGCGGCATCGTGGTCAACGACGACGGGCTGTTCTATTCCCGCAAAGACCTCGGACTGGTCGGCGAGGTCTTTTCGCCCCACACGCACGCCGCTTTGCCCCGCGGCACCATGGCGGTCGGCCATGTCCGTTACGGGACGACCGGCCAGACCAACCGCAGCAACTGCCAGCCGATCGAGGTCAACCACCAGAAAGGCCGGATGGCGCTGGCGCACAACGGCAACCTTTCCAACGCGTTCGCACTGCGCAGCGAACTGGAGCTTTCGGGCGCGATCTTCCACACCACCAGCGACACCGAGACGATCGCCTATCTCGTCACCAAGGAGCGGCTGCGCACCCCGTCGATCGAGGACGCGCTTTCCAGAACCATGGAAACGCTCGAGGGCGCGTATTCGCTGGTACTGATGTCGCCGCAAAAGCTGCTTTGCGCCCGCGACCCGCACGGCTTCCGCCCGCTCTGCTACGGCAAGACGAAGGACGGCTGCTATATCGTCGCGTCGGAAAGCTGCGCGCTTTCCGTCGTCGGCGCGGCCTTCATCCGCGACGTCAGACCGGGCGAGATTCTGGTCTTCGGCAAGGACGGCGTCACGTCGCGCACGGAGCACTGCGGCAAAGCGCCGAAAAAGCTCTGCGTGTTCGAATACATCTACTTTGCCCGTCCCGATTCCGTCATTGACGGCGTCTCGGTCCACCTTTCCCGCGTCCGCGCAGGCGAAATTCTGGCGGACGTGCACCCGGCCGAAGCGGATCTCGTAATCGGTGCGCCGGACTCCGGGCTGGACGCCGCGCTGGGCTTCAGCCGCAGATCCGGCATCCCCTACGGGATCGGTCTGATCAAGAACAAATACATCGGGCGGACCTTCATTGCGCCGGGGCAGAGCGACCGCGTGGACGGCGTGCGGATCAAGCTTTCCGCCGTCGCGAGCGTCCTGAACGGCAAGCGCGTTGTGTTGGTAGACGACTCCATCGTGCGCGGCACGACCATGACCCGCGTGGTGGCGCTGCTGCGCGACGCGGGGGCCAAAGAGGTGCATGTGCGCGTCTGCGCCCCGCCGTTCCGCTACCCCTGCTTCTACGGCACGGATATCGATTCGCAGGACGGGCTGATCGCCTGCCGCCACACGGTCGAAGAGACCGCGTCACTGATCGGCGCGGACTCGCTGGGCTACCTCCCGCTCGACGCGCTGGGCGACCTCGCGGGCTGCGACGGCTACTGCTGCGCCTGCTTTTCCGGCAAGTACCCGACGTCGGTCCCGGGAGAGCACGAAAAGAACCGCTTCGAACGGAAGATCCACGAGTGAGCAAAAAGCGCATACCGCAAAGAAAAACGACCGCCTTCTGGACGGTCTTTTTTTGTCGTTCATTCTATTGAGACTGTAGCTTCAAAGCTGCTTTTGTTATTTCATCTTTGCCGCCTGCTGCAGCGCTTTGCAGGCCTTGTACTGCGGGTGGGTCGGGTCGGTGATGCCGTCGTTTGCGAGCTTGCGCCTGGCGTCGGCGGCCATATCATACAGCAGGCTTTGATAGATCTCTTTGGAATTGCCGCCCTGTTCCAGGCCCATTTCAATGATCTCCGTCGCGAAGCCGAGCGTCGCCGTCGTATAGAGGTTGCCGCTGTACTGGTTGAGTGTCGTGTCTCCGGGCACGAGCCGGCTGTGGATCTTGTTCGTCAGCAGCACGATCACGAGGTTCTCCTGCGGGTCGATCACGGTCAGCGTCCCGGTGAAGCCCTGATGGCCGAACAGGTTCGTGCGCGACGCGGAGCCGAAGTAGCGGTCATACTGGTGCTCGCCCTCGCGCCACCAGCCGAGGCCGTAGTAGGTATAGTTTTCGTGCTTCGGCGCGGTGAACATATCGATCACATCGCGGGAGAAGAACTTGTATTTCCCGTATCCGCCGTTCAGCATGACGGACGCGAGCTTCGCCAGATCGGAAGCGTTGGCGAACAGCCCTGCGTGGCCGGAAACGCCGTTCATGCAAAAATAAGCGTTCGGGTCATGCACTTCGCCCCGCAGCGTATTGGTGCGCACGTTGGTATAATGCAGATTGCCGTCGCGGCTGTTTCCCATCAGCTCCGTCGCGGCGCAGTCGTCCTTGGAAAAGCCGTTTTTCAGCGGGTTATAGGTGATGTGCGTCAGACCCATCGGCTTCCAGAACGTCTTTTTTAAGAAGGTACTCAGCGACTGTCCCGTGACCGCTTCGACGCAGAAGCAAAGCACCATGTAGTCCACGTCGCTGTACAGCGTTCTGGTGCCGGGCTCATACATCAGCGGCGTGCGGAAAATCTGCTCCAGGGTCTTCTTGCGTGTCGCGGCGTCCGCGCCGGTTCCGGCGTAAAGGACGTTACCCTTATCGGAATCGTAATACTGCGAAGCGCAGTCGTAGCGGTCGTTGAAATACTGCGGGCCAGCCGGGAAGCCGCCCTGATGGCGCAGAAGATCGCGGATCGTCAGGCTCGCTTTCCACGCTTTGTTTGTTTTGAGCGGAACATGCGCATAGCCCGTATAGGCGATGTCAATCGTCTTTTCGGAAAACGCCTTGCCGAGAATGTCGACGATTTTCGCGTCGAGGTCGATCTTCCCCTGCGTCAGCAGATACTGGATCGCGTAATTCACGCTGTACATCTTGGTGTTCGAGGCGAGGTCATAGAGCGTGTCCGTCGTCACGGGCGCGGCGCTGACCGGCTTGCCTTTTTTGTTGTAGGTCATCACATTGCCCCAGGCGTTTTCATAGACGAGCCGCCCGTCCTTCACAACGGCAAGCTGCGCGCTGGAAAAGCCGTTTTTGATATCACAGGTGATGATGCGGTCGATCGTATCCAGCGCGTGCTGCGACAGACCGACGTCCGCCGGCGTTCCGCTTTTGACCGTCGGATAGGGCACGCAGACGCGCACCGTCCCTTGTTTGACCTTACTGACCTGCAGCGAGTTCAGTCCGTTGACCGAAAGAGAGGAGATATTCAGCTTGTAAGCGGTGCCAGGGACGGCTTTTTTGGTCGAAACACGGGTCCCGTTGACATAAAGCGCAAACGAACTGCAGTCGCTGTCCGGCTGCAGATACAGCGTACCCTGCCCGGCATAGCCGTAAAACCCGATCCGGTTATTGACGGCGAACGAGGTGTTGATGCTGCCCTTCCAGTCGGGGAACGTGACGTCGAGCTGCCACTGGCGGGACGGGATGGCCGACGCGACAAGCTTGGGGGCGCGCGCCGCGGTGCTTTTCGCCGCCGCCGCAAACGAAAGCTGCAGCAAAAGCAGCACTGCTGCAAGCAGAACAGAAACCGCCCTGCGCAGCACGGCTGCAGACCGGTTGGATAAAACCTTCGGCTTTTTCATAACGATGGAAACTCCCTTCGGCTTTTTCTTGATTATAGCATGATTTTGCGGGATGCACAAGCTGTTTTGGTAAAACGTCTGACGGCATACGCACACTGCGCGGGCAAAAAAAGGAACAGCACGCCGACGCATGCGACGTGCTGTTATGGTTGCGGAGATAGGATTTGAACCTACAACCTCCGGGTTATGAGCCCGACGAGCTACCGGATTGCTCTACTCCGCGATATGGGACTCTTGCGAGTGCTTTGTTATTATAGCGCAGCCATACGCAAAAGTCAAGCCTTTTTGCAAAAATCTTTTCGACTTCTATTTTGCCTCTTGTTCGATCAATAGCCGGTCGCGTCCCAGACGGACAGGGAGACGGTCGTCCCCTTTTCAAAGCGCAGCCCCGCCACGAGCGACATCGTATAGACCGTGCCGACGTCGTGGGTGCCGTCGTTTTTCAGCAGAATCTTTTCCACCCGGAAGCCGTCGCTCGTCAGCATCTCGTAAGCGTCGATATAGCTGTAGCCGACCACGTCGCGCAGCTCCACCGTCGGTTTGCCGGAGCTGACCGTCACAATCAGCGTCGTCCCCTTCGGGACGCTCGTGTTCGGGGTCAGGTTCTGGGTGATCACCGCGTTTTTGCGGACGGTCTCACTCGATTCGAACTCCACGCGGAAATCGAAATTGCGCGCGAAGGTCAGATTGCCGGTCAGATCGGAATAGCTGAGTTCCAGACAGTTCGGCACCGTCACCATCTCTTTGGTCGGCTCATTTTCGCGTGTTTCGGCGGTCGGGCGGGTCGAGGGAACGGTCGTTTCGTCGTCACTGTTCAGCGGCAGAAACGTCAGGGGCGCAAGGATGCTGTCGAGCAGCGGGATCTCCATGCGCTGATAGAGAAACGTGGAATAGAGCGTGCAGAAGAGCATCGTCCCGATCACGAGGATCGCGAGGAACGCCTCCAGGCCGAGCAGACCCGCGGAGGGCTCTTTTTTGCCGTCCTGTTCGCCGTCGAGGTCAAAGAGCAGTTCTTCGTCCTCCGGGTTCAGCGCGTATTCGTCCTGCTCACCCGGTTCCGCTTCCGGCGCGGGCGCGGGGATGAACTCCGTCGGGTACAGCCGCAACAGCAGCGCGTCCATCGTCGGCAGCCGCCGCTGGGGATACAGCTGCAGCGCCGCGTAGAGCGTTTCGATCGCGTCGGGCGGAAGCGTCCGCGCCACATCGACCGGCAGCGCGAGATCGTCGCTGAGCATCCGGTCGGCCGCGTTCGGCGGCGGCGTGCCGGTCAGGCACAGGAAGAAGACCGCCATGATCGCGTAGACGTCCGCGGATTCATCCAGCGGCTGCGTGCCGCTTTGCTGCTCCATCGGCGCAAAGTGCGGTGCCGGATCCGTGCGGAACGCGGCGAGGTCGGTCTTGGTCTGCGGAATCGTAAACCCGCCGAGGTGCAGCCGCCCGTCCGCGCCGACAAAGACGCAGGACGACGAGATCGCGTGGTGATAAACGCCCTGGGCATGCAGCGCGGCGAGCGCGCGCAGCACCGGCTTAAACGCCGTGCAGCAGTCGTGCCACGGGAGCGTGTGCTCCGGCTGGCGCATATAGTCGGCGAGGCTGATGCAGTCGAGCGCGGCGGTCACGGCGTAGACGGTCGCGTTGAGGAACAGCACCGCGTAGACCTGCGGCAGCGCCGCGTGGGTCGCGTTTTTCTGAAGCGTCTGCCAGAGCGTCGCGAACGCGCCCATGCCGCTTTGATAGACCAGTTCGCAGTTCGTCTTCACCCGCACTGCACTTTCGCCTTCTCCGCGCAAAATCAGCTTTTCCGGGAGATATTCGCGGATGCGGACGACCTGCATCGTCTGCAGATCCTGTCCGACATAGACGGCGCTGTCCGCAGAGAGGGAGACCACCTTGCCGACAAGGTAGCGGCCCGCGAGCACGGCGCCCTTCGGCAGATACGGCGCAGGCTGTACCTGCGCGTTGTCATAGCCGCAGTGGGGGCAGCGCGCTGCAGAGGGGTCGATCGGCTGCATGCAGTGCATACAGAGATGTTGGAACGAAGCCATACGGCGTCCTCCTTCCAATGGCGTGTGCCGCTTCTCTTATTTGCTCTTGGCCGTTGTCGTGGTCTCGGTCGGCTTGCTGACGACCAGCGGCGCGGAATAGTCGGAATAGACGCGGCCGTGATCGGTCACGATATAGGTCTGCATATAGATATAGGCCTTGTCGCACTTCTTCGGCAGCGTGATGACGATCGTCTTGGCTGTCGCGAGCTTGATCTCCTCCACCATCGTCAGGTTCTTGCCCTCGGTATCGGTGGCAAAGATCCGGTAGCCGTCGACTTTATCGTTCGGCGTCCACTTGATCTTGACTTTATGCTTTTTGCTTGACGGGTCACCGGAAACGAAGACCGGTTTCACGGTTTCGGGCTTGGTCGTCACAGGCAGCGGATCGGTCTCTGCGCCGCAGCGGTTGACGTCCTGCAGCGTGGCGTAGGCGCAGATCTTGTAATACGCGGTGCTGCCCGGAGCCTGCTCGCGGACTGTCAGGGACGGCGTCGCCGTCTTTGTCAGCTCTTCATACTTGCCGCTTTCCTCGTTGAACTTCGTCACGATATAGCCGTTCGCGCCGGTGACCGCGTCCCATTGCAGGCGGTAGCCCGTCGTCGTCAGATCGAGCGTCTTGACGTTCTTGACCGCGCCGGGGACGGTGTAGGCGGTGAAGGTCGCCGAAGCGGGCGCCTTGATGCGCTTGCCGTCGGAGGCGATGGAGATCGCGCGGATGCGGTACTGATAGAGCATCGCGGGCTTGAGGTTGACCATCCGGACATAATCGTTGGAGGTCTCGCCGAGCAGGTTGAACTTCTTGTCGGCGGTGTTGTAGTAATAGACCTCATACTTTTCCGCGCCGTTGATCTTCTTCCAGTTCAGCACATGGCTGTTGTCGGTCGTTTCGGTCTGGCGGATCTTCGGCACGGCGTTGATGGCCGTATAGACGCGGATCTTCACGCTCTTGCCCCGGGTCGTTTTGCCGCCGGAGACCAGCAGCGGACGCACCGCGAGCACATAGTCCTCGCCCGGCTCCAGCTTTTTGAGCGTGTAGGCGGTCTTGGACGTCTTGCCGAGGGAATCGTACTTCTTCGTTTCCTTGTTATACCGCAGCAGTTCGCACTTCGTCACGCTGCCGCTGTAGCTCCAGCTGATGGTCACGGAACGGGTCGTCTTCGCGGTCTGCTTGACCTTGACGGTCCCGACGCTCTGCGCCGCGGCGAACGGCGCCAGCAGGCTCAGCAGCATGCACAGCACCAGCGGCAGGCAAAGCAGGCGTTGTTTGGAAAAGTGGTTTTGTTTCATATGAAAAACTCCTTTCGCTGAGAGTTCAGATACTTTGTTCAATCGGCATCGTCGCGTAGGCGTTGAGCGACAGCGCGGCGCGGCGGCCGGCCAGATATTCGTAGTACGCCTGCGCGCCGATCATGGCGGCGTTGTCGCCGCACAGCGGCAGATCCGGGAGGCACAGCTGCCAGCGCTGCTTATCACACAGGGCCTTCATTTCGCGGCGCAGCACGCTGTTGGCGGAGACGCCGCCGGCGAGCACGACCGTTTTGCAGCCCGTTTCAAGCGCGGCCGCCTTCGTATGGTCGCAGAGGATCCGCACGACCGCTTGCAGAAACGACGCGCCGAGATCCTCGGTTTTCAATGTCTCCCCTTTTTGCGCGGCGTTGTGCAGCTGGTTGATCACGCTCGTTTTCAGCCCGGAAAAGCTGAAATCGAGCGGCGCGCCGTCCACCCGCGGCACGGGGAAGCGGAACGCGGCCGGATCGCCGGTCTGCGCCATTTTGTCCAGATGCAGGCCGCCGGGGTACGGCAGACCCATCGCGCGGGCGGCTTTGTCGAGCGCTTCGCCCGCCGCGTCGTCGCGCGTTTTGCCGAGAACGGTGAAATCAGTGTAATCGTTCACGCGGACGAGGTGGGTGTGCCCGCCGCTGACGACGAGGCACAGAAACGGCGGCTCCAGTTCCGGATGGGAAAGGTAGTTCGCCGCGACATGGCCGCGCAGATGGTGAACGGGAATCAGCGGCAACCCCTTCGCATAAGCGAGGCTTTTCGCGTAGTTCACGCCGACGAGCAGCGCGCCGATCAGGCCGGGCGCATAGGTCACCGCGACGGCGTCGACGTCGTCGAGCGTCATGTCCGCGTCGGCGAGCGCTTTTTGCACCACGCCGCTGATTGCTTCGGCGTGCCGGCGCGAGGCGATTTCGGGCACGACGCCGCCGTAGAGCTGATGCTCTTTCACCTGCGACGCGATCACGTTCGAAAGCACGGTGCGGCCGTTTTCCACCACGGCGGCCGCCGTCTCGTCGCAGGAGGATTCAATGGCTAAGATTCGCATGAGGGGTCATCCTTCTGTTTTGGAAAGTCGCGCGTCAAAAGCAGCGCGTCCTCCGTCGGTTGTTGATAGTAGTCTTTGCGCCTGCCGCGTTCGGTGAAGCCCAGGGCGCGGTAGAGCGCGATCGCGGCGTCGTTGCCCGCGCGGACCTCCAGCGTCAAAAACGCGCAGTGCGTCTCTTCGCAGAAGGCCACCGCCGTTTCCAGCAGCGCTTTGCCGTAGCCTTTGCGCCGGAACGCGGGATCCACGGCGAGATTCATCACGGACGCTTCGTCCAGCACCAGATGCACGCCGATATAGCCGACAACGTCGCGGCAGACGGACAGCGTCCAGACACGCGCCTGTTCATTATCCAACTCCGCGCGGATGCTCTCTTCGCTCCACGGGGTGGAAAAGCAGCGCGCTTCCAGCGCGGCGACGGCCGGAACCGTCTCTTCCTGAAGCGGGGCGATCACGGGCTGCGCTACGCGGTCCAGCCAAGGCAGCAAAAACGCTTGCAGCGCGTCGCGGGTCCGGCGGTAGGTCTCCTCGTCCCCGCCGAAGGGATCCGGCACCCCGCCCGGGGGCACAACGAGCTTTTCCGCCGGGACATAAGGCAGCAGCGCCGCGCGGTGGCTTTCGCTCATACAGATCACATAGTCGCTTTCGTCCAGAAGGTACGGCGTCACGGGCCTTGCGCGATGGGCCGTGAGGTCAATCCCCGCTTCCGCCGTCACGGTCACGGCGTGCGCGGTTGCCGGATCGCCCGGAAACGCGGCAAGCCCGGCGCTGGCAACCGCAACGGGCAGACCGCGTCGGTCGATTTCCGTTTGCAGCAGCGCTTGCGCCATCGGGCTGCGGCAGGTATTCCCGGTGCAGACACACAGCACGCGCAGCATCGACGTCATCCTTTCTTATTTTAGGGTACAGAAACCTACTTTATATCATGGAGTATTATATTTTACCATTCTTTTTAAAAAAAGGCAAGGCTTTTTCGGAAAGACGTGGGAAAGGGAATGAGGGATTAAGGGATTAAGGGACTGAGGACTGAGAAATGAAGAATAATTATCAAATTCCTAATTCCACATTCCAAATTCCAAACTTGCTGTCGACTAACGACTGTCAACTGTCGACTGCATAACAAAGAAGCGCCCCGCAGGGCGCTTTTTGTTATGCGTGAAAACGCGCGAACAGGGATCGGATCCAGTCGATGATCCGTTGGAAGAACGCGCGGATGCCGAGCGGGTCGTTCTGCTGCGGCGTCTCCGGCTCCGGCTGCGGTTCCGGTTCCGCCATCGTCCAGACGGCGGTCAGCGTCACGTCGGACAAAAAGGCAAAAACCGTCTCTTCGGTGACGACCGTCCCGTCGGGCAGCGCCCAGCCTTCAAACCGCATCCCGTCCTTGGACGCGTCGGGCAACGTACCGAACAGGTCGCCGCGATACAGCGTCTTGCTGTCAAACGCGGTGATCCCGCCCGCGGGGTCGAACGTCACGGTGTACTGCAGCCGCTCCCACTGCGCCCACGCGGCGAAGGTGTCGCCGTTGACCGTCGTCAAATCGACCACGCTTTCGCGGTCGGTCAGCAGGGCGCGCACCGCGTCTTCGGGCTGTTTGTCGGTTTTGTACCAGCCGCGTGTACCGTCAGCCCTCTGGTAAAGCCACTTTTTGTCAGAGCTGCGGTAGAGGTTCCAGCCGCGGAAAATATAGTCGTCGCCCGGCGCAAGGAAGGTATTCGGCCGCAGATTGGTGACAACACCGCCGAGGTGGCGCGTCGGGTTCATGCGGTTCCAGTTGTCGAGCGCGGTGTTCTCCTGCCCGCCGTTCGCCCTGTACTTCACGGTATAGACGACGGTGCTCTCCGTCACAAGCGGAGAAAGGGTAAGGCTGTTCTGGCTGTAATTCGTGATATAGATCCCCTCGCGGTCAACGCTGTTCGCGTTGTTGTTGAAATACAGCAGCAGATCGCCGCCGTCCGGCGCGGCGCGGAACGCGCACGATTCGATCTCGAACTGGGTCTGCGTCGGCTCCCAGACGCGGAACGACACGTTTTGCGGGAACAGCACGGCGTCGCTGTCTTCCGCGGCGGTCATGGCGGCGGTCATGGCGACGGTCGTCACAAACGCTGACGCGTCAAAAAGCACGATCGCGTTGTCGTTGCTTCCGTTCCAGAGCGGCACATAGAGGATGTTCGTCGCCGGGTCGATTGTGCAGCCCTGATTGGTCCACGTCTCCAGATTCGGCAGCCGGTAGGTCGTGCCGTCGGGATTATAGAACTGCGCGTTTCGCGTGTCGATTTCGAACAGCTTCGGACAAACCACCGGCGTCGGGCTCTGCGCCGTGCCGCCGGTCGCGGTCTCGTCGATTACACAGGCATAAAAGACCAGCGCGTTCTTGATGAGGAAATACAGCTTGCCCCCTGCCCGGCCAACAAACGCGACGGACGACGCGGAAAACGCCATGGTCCCGTCGGCGCGCAGCAGCCGGAACCAGCCGGTCAAAGTCGCTTTGTCGTCCTGCACCAGCACCCGCGCGAGCGCGGTCGTCTTCTGTGTCGTCGCGACATACAGCGCCGTCTTTCCGCCGGTTTCCACCGCCTCCAGATCGTTGGCGTGGCTCAGCACGGCGCAGGGCGTCGGCGCCGCAGCGCCCGGACTTTCATAGAACGACAGGTTGACCTGCTGATCCGTTGCCGGATCCGTCCGGGTCAACACGCAGTAGTCGTCGCCCGACGAGGTCTTTGCCGTATAGATATAGCGCGTGTCCGCCGCCATGCCCTGCATGCCGGTACATACCTTGTTTTCCACCTTGACGTTCGGCACGGTCCAGCCCAGCGCCCATTCCAGCTCCCACGGTTCCAGCGCGAACACCGGCGCCGCGCAAAAAAGCAGCAGAACGGCAGCGAGGCACAGGGCACTGATGCGGTTGATTGCGGTTCGTTTCATAAGCGTCTCCTCGATTGATTATTCCGCCGGCTGCGGTTCGTCTTCCTGCGGCGCTTCCTGCGGTTCTTCGTCGTGGCGCATGATGACGAACTTGTTCATCGGGAAGATGATCGCCATCGCGATCAGCATCGAGATCGCCTTCGGGATCCATTCGATCAAAAGCTGGTTGCCTGTCCAGCTGCCGACCCACGGGGTCAGCACCGTGACGATCCACGTTTTCAGACTGATGACCGCCAGCACGAGCAGCAGATACATGACCGCGCTGCGCCAGAAGTTGTTGTTCGCGTGGAAGGTCGCCTTGCGGTTGATCAGGAACGAGACGATCTCCGCGAGGATCGCGGACGCGAAGAACGCGATAAACAGGCCGAGATTCAGCTGCTTTTCGTTGGTGTAATGGAACACAAAGAAGTCGAAATCCTCCGTCAGCCGCGTGCAGAGCAGGGTTGACAGGATGAAAAACGAGACCGTTTCAGTGATTCCCGCCAGAGACGAGACCAGCGAGAACTTGATGAACTGCCAGACGCCGACGTGTTTTTGGGTAAAGCCCTTGTTTTCTTCCATGATTCTTTCTCCTTTATCCTTCGGTTTCGTCGCCCAGCAGCTTATACAGCAGCGTATAGAGCGTGCGGCCTTCCTCCGGGGCGAGCCGGACGCACTGCGACGCGCGCAGCGGGATTTCGGCGACCTTTTCCTTGAGCGCCTTGCCTTCGTCTGTCAGCGAGACGATCACGCTGCGCTCGTCGACCTTGCTGCGTACGCGCGTGAGGTACCCCTCTTTTTCCATCTTCTTGAGCAGCGGCGTCAGCGTCCCGGAATCGAGCAGCAGCCGATCGCCGATTTCGCTCACCGGCAGATGATCCTCTTCCCACAGGACGAGGAACACGATGTACTGCGTATAGGTCAGGCCCAGCGGCTTGAGATACGGCGTATAGACGCTCGTAATCCTGCGCGCGGCGGCGTAGAGCGGAAAGCAGAGCTGGTTTTTCAGTTTGAGCGCTTCGTTGGGATTGTACTCCATGTTTTCTTCACCCTTTTTCCTCTTGTAAAACAGTGATAAGCACGGGTCGCCCGTGCTTATCCGATTATACTACATTGTGCCGTTTTTTGCAAGAGATTCAGTAAATTGGAATCAAACTAATTTTGCAACCGCTTTTTCAACATTCTTCATGCTTTCGCTCGGCTCGAAACGCGCGACGACGTTCCCCTGCCGGTCGACGAGGAACTTGGTGAAGTTCCATTTGATGTCCGGGTTGTTTTTATAGTCCTTGTCGATCTTCTTGAGCATCGCGCTCATCGCGAGCGCCACCGGGCCCTTGCCGAAGCCCTGAAAGCCCTGCTGGCTTTTGAGGTAGCCGTACAGCGGCAGCGCGTTTTCCCCGTTGACGTCGCTCTTTTTCATCTGCGGGAACTGCGTGTTGTATTTCAGCGTGCAGAACGTATGGATCTCCTCGTCCGTGCCGGGCGTCTGGCCGGCGAACTGGTTGCAGGGGACGTCGATGATCTCGAGGCCCTTGTCGTGATACTGCTCATAGATCGCTTCCAGATCCTTGTAATGCGGCGTAAAGCCGCAGCCCGTCGCCGTGTTGACGATCAAAAGCACCTTGCCCTCGTAGCTTTGCAGCGAGATCTCTTCCCCCTGCGGCGTGAAAACGGAATAATCGTAAATGCCCATCGTTGTTGCCTCCTTAATATTTTGTGCAACTATATTGTATCAAATTCATTTACGGTTGTCAAGTGTTTTTCGAAAAAAAGTTCAGTTCTTTTTTTCGAGCTTTGCAAGGATCCCGTCGTATTTATCCTGCCACGCGCCGACCGCCGCTTCGTCGTACCGCTCCGGCAGAGACAAAGCGATCTTTATCGCCTTCGCCGCGCGCAGCATCCAGACCGCCGTCTGGCGGATCACCGCCGGCTTTCTCAGCACGATGGCGACTTTTTTGAGGATCTTGCCGACCGTCAGCTTGTTCGGGTTGTCCGGGTCGGTTGAAACGAGCCCCATGTCCTCGTTGGTGACGGCGCCGCAGCCGAACAGCCAGTTGAGCAGATCGACGTCGATATTCAGCACCCAGCGTTTAACGAGGTCGACAAAGACATAGCGCGCGCCGAGTTCGCGGTAGTAGCGCACCTGCCAGCCCCAGAGATTCGCGGCGGAAAAGTCGGTCACGTTGTTTTCCTCGATATGCTGCGCGAGCCAGAGTCCCGCCTGCATGGCGCACTCCATGCCGCTGCCCATCATCGGCATTGTCATAAAGGCGCTGTCGCCGACGGCGGCGTAGCCGTCCGCGACCATCCGGCCGAGCGGACCGCGCAAAGAGATATAGCCCCACTGCCCTTCCCGCAGCACGTCGCGGGAGAAGAAGTCGTGGTTTTGATAGAGCGCTTCGACGGCTTCGTCTTTTTCCGTCTCGGAAAGTCCGCCGATCCGGCCGACAAAAACGTCGACCTCGCCCCGGTCGTTGAGGTTGCACCAGCTCAGGCCGACGCTGTTGCGGTGCTTGATATAGATATTGCGGTCGGGGTCGGGCGCGGCGGTGTCCGGCGTCCAGCGGTAAAACCCGCGCCACGCCGTCATCACGTCGGTTTTGCCCGGCTGCGCCTGGACGCGAAATCGCGCGGGCACCTGGCCGCGGAACGGCGAAAAGAGACCCGACGCGTCGATCACGAAGTCGAACGGGAGACTCTCCCCGCCAACAATCACGCCGCAGACGCGCCCGTTTTCCACGAGCAGCGATTCCACCTTCGTCTCCCAGCGGATCGCGACGCCCGCCTCATTGCAAAGCCCCGTCATGTGGCGCAGGAGCGCGCGGCGGTCGATTGAGATCTCCTCCATCGGCTTGGCGGACGGCACCTTGAGGCTGTTTTGTTCGTCCGGCGAAATGAACAGGCGCTTGCCCTTGTTGGTATAACAGTCGCGCGGCGGCATCGGCAGGCCGCAGAAGTCAAAGATATCCGCGCGGATATCGTCGTACCACGGGTAGCCGACGTCCGATTGCGATTTCTGCTCAAAGATCGTGACGGTCGCGCCCTGCCCGCACAGCTTGATGGCGGCGACCATGCCGCCGTGGCCGAGGCCGATGACCGCGATTGATGGCTGTTGCATATAGTTTCCTCCCGGATTTGTTTTATTGGAATGCCGCATCCATTATAACAGAAAAAACGCGGCCGGGCAACCCTTGCGGGCGACCCGGTCGTGGGATTCAAAGAATCAGTTGTTGTCGTTGGAGAAGATGTTTCTTCCCTTGAAGATCGGGAGCACGTCGCTCTCGTCCGCGGCTGGATCGTCAAAGATCGAAGCGGGCTTTTTCGCCGGGGTTTCGATCACGTCGAACGGCTGCGCAGCGGGGGCTTCGGGCTGCTGCGGCGCGGCGGCTTCCGCCTGCGGCGCTGCGGCGCGGAAGATGTCTTCCGGGTTCCCGCTCTGGTGCGCGTTTTCAAACGCGGAAACGAAGGTTCTGCCGAATTCCGTCGAGCGGAAATCCTGCGAACCGCCGTTCATCGCCGTGAAGATCGAGCCTTCGCTCTTCGGCTTGTTGGAACGGCTGATAAAGTCGGGACGGTTGCCCTGCGGACGCGCGTCGCCCTGCGCAGGCTTCTTGGGGGCGCCCATCTTTTCGGCGTCGTTCTCTTCGGGAGAACCGAAGCCCGTGGCGATCACGGTGATCAGCATCTCGTCGCCCATCTCTTCGTCGAACACGGAACCGAAGATGATGTTGGCATCCGGATGTGTCGCCTGGG
>CAMZEG010000040.1 GCA_947305635.1 uncultured Clostridia bacterium | reverse complement strand
CGCCCATCATGTTCATGCCCATGCCCATGCCGACAAAGCCGTTCATGGCGCCGCCTTCGTTCTTCGCGGCGTCGCCCATGGCGCCGGCCAGGGAGTCGACCATCACGCCGCCCGCCATGCTGGGATCGCGCGCGGTAGTGTAGGCGCGCTGATAGCGCTTGAGCGCTTCGGCGTCTTCGGGCGTGAGCGAAACGGGGTTCATCGCGATCGAGACGATGGTAATACCGCGCAGCTGGCCCCACTGGTCGGAGAGCTCTTCGTTCATCGCGTCCTTGAGCTCTTTGGTGTGGCTGTTGATCTGCGACGGACGCAGTTCCAAGGACGTCAGGGCGCCGAAACCGGCGGCGAGCGCGTCGACGAACTCCGTCTTCAGCTGGCCGTCAATCTCCTCGCGGCGATACTCGTCCACGACGTTGGCGCAGACGTTGGTATAGAAGAGGATGGGGTCGGTGATCTTGTAGGAATAGACGCCGTTGCAGCGGACGTCCGCTTCCATGTCAAGGCCGATCTTGCTGTCCACGATGCGGAACATGATCGGGTTCGGAGTGCCGAACTTGTTGTCGAGAATCTCTTTTGTGTTGAAGTAGTACACGCGCTGATCCTTCGCCGTATCACCGCCGTAGGTGAAACGCTTGCCGATCATCTTGAACGTGTTCTTGATGCTCTCGCCGAGCGGGCCGGTGAAGATACTCGGCTCGGTCGAGGTGTCATAGGTGAATTCGCCGGGCTCGGCGCATACCTCCACGATCTTGCCCTGCTCGACGATGATCATGCACTGACCGTCGGCGACGGCAATGCCCGATCCGTTCGAAATAATGTTGTCGTTGCCTTTTGTGTTGGAAGAGCGCGAAGTGATCCGCTTCTGGCCCTTTTTGACCAGCACGTCCTTATCGAGCGCGTCGCAATAGAAGAACTCCTTCCATTGATCCGCCAACATACCGCCGGCAGCGCCGATTGCAGCTTTAATCAGTCCCATAATGAAACTCCTTTCGTATTTTGAGAAAACCTTCTCTCGGTTGCATTATATCATAATTTTTCCGGCTTGTACATTCTTTTTTCGCATGATTTTTAAAAATTTTGTAAAACGGTATCGGCAAAGGTAAAAAACGCGGCAGGACGATTGCAAGAAGCGGCCGTTTGTGGTATATTGATTGCAGACACCGGAAAGGAGCGAAAGCCGTATGAAACAGACCGAACGGGCCGCGCGCGAGCTGCGGCGCAGAGAGGCGTCGCTGGAAAAGCCGCGCGGCAGATTCTATCTCCCCTACCTGATTTTCATCATCACCCTCGTCTATGTCACGGACGAGATTGCCTCGCAGATCGGGACGCTGATGAAGACCGAGATCGCGAACGACATGCTCGCCCACTTCGGCGAGTCCTCGGTCGGCGTGCTGGACATCCTTTCGATGATCTCCGTCCCTTTCCTCGCGCTTGGGATCCTCTATAAGCCGCTGTCGGACCGCTTCGGGCGCAAGCCGTTCCTGGTCATCAACACGCTCGGCATGGCGCTGGGCCTTCTGATTATCTATCTGTCGAACCATATCGCGGTCTACGTCGTCGGCGCGTGCGTGATCCAGTTCTTCGTCCCGCACGACATGCAGGCGGTCTATATCATGGAAGCGTCTCCCCCAAAGCACCGCGCAAAGCTCTATTCCGTCGTGAAATGCGTCGCGATGCTCGGCGTGATGGTGATCCCGCTGCTGCGGCGGCTGATGATGACGGAGACGTCGCAATGGCGGCGCGTCTATCTGATCCCCGCCGTCGTCGGCCTTGTCACAAGCTTTGCCGCGCTGCTCTTCGCGAAGGAGACCGACGCGTTCACCCGTGCGCGGATCAACTATCTCAGGGGCAACACCGACGAAAACGGCACCGACAAATCGGGCGGTCTGATTCCGGCGCTGCGGTTCGTCTGGAAGCACAAGCAGCTGCGGTGGCTGTATATCGCGCTCGCCTGCTCCGAGACCGGCTTTCTTTTGACGATTGACTACGAAGTGATCCTCACCTACGGCTACGCGGAACACTTTTTGAAGATCGGCACGTTTCAGGACCTTGCCGCCGCGGTCGAAAGCGTCGGCGTCCACGAGGTCACGACGGCGCTGTTCCTCTTCCCGGTCGGCTGCGCGCTTGGCCAGCTGATCCCGGGCTTTATCGCGGATTACAAGAGCCGCAAGGCGGCGGCGCTGGGCGCGTCGCTCGCCTCGGTGGCGCTGTTTCTCGGCTTCCTCTTCGGGGCAAGAGCGGGCGTCGCGCCGCATCTCGCAGGCTTTTTGTGCGGCGCGTGCATCGGCTCGTTCTGGTCGAACATCGACGTGATGACGATGATGACCGGCGAGTCCGCGCCGACGGCGCTGCGCTCGTCGATCCTTTCGGCCGCGAACCTCGCCACGGGGGTCGGCATCGGGATCGCCTACGGCGTCACGCTGCCGCTGCTGACAACACTCGGCAACGCCGCCGCGGGGAGAATCATCCTTTGCGTCGCGCTGCCCGGCCTCGCCGCCGCGTTCACGATCCTCGCGCTGAAGACGCACGACACGAAGGGTGTCGACCTCAGCACGGTCAAGGGCGACGAATGGGACGAAGCAAAGTAAGAGACAAAAAGAGAAGAGCCGCTGTGTGCGGCTCTTTTTTCATTTGGAATGTGAAATGTGGAATTTGGAATTTGGAATTGTTTAACCTTCCGCCAATTTGATCAGCACCTTGACGCAGGTTTCCATCTCCTGCACGCTGGCGTATTCAAAGCGGCCGTGGTAGTTGTAGCCGCCGGTCGAAAGGTTCGGGCAGGGAATCCCCTGTTCGGTCAGCGCGGCGCCGTCTGTACCGCCGCGGATCGGGACGACCGCCGGGGTGACGCCGAGCGAACGAAACGCGTCTTCCGCGTTCGTGACGAGCGTCATGTGCTCGTGCATCGCGAGCGCCATGTTGTAATACTGGTCGCGGATCGCCACCGAAACGACCTCTTCGCCGAGGAAGGCGCGGTAGGCGCTGTTGATCGTCTCACCCGCCGCCGCGATCGTCTTCTTGCGCTGTTCAAATATGGCGCGGTCGTGGTCGCGGATGATATAGCGCAGCGTCGCTTTTTCCACGTCGCCCTCCATTGAGGAGAGGTGGTAAAACCCCGCGTAGCCTTCGGTGTGCTCCGGCCGCTCGTCGGCGGGCAGCAGCGCGTGGAACTCCATCGCGACATTCAGCGCGTTCAGCATCGCGTTTTTGGCGTAGCCCGGATGGACGCTGCGGCCGCGGATTGTGACCGTCGCCGCCGCGGCGTTGAAGCATTCGTATTCGATTTCGCCGAGCCTGCCCCCGTCAACGGTATAGGCCTCTTTCGCGCCGAAGCGCGCCGTGTCGAAGTGCTCCGTCCCGCGGCCGACCTCCTCGTCGGGCGTGAACGCGGCGCAGATCGTCCGGTGGGGCTGTTCGGGATGCGCGGCATAGTACGCGAGCATGGACATGATCTCCGCGACGCCGGCCTTGTCGTCCGCGCCGAGCAGCGTCGTCCCGTCGGTGACGACGAGGTCTTCGCCGATATGCCGGTTCAATTCGGGAAACGACTGCGGCGAAAGCAGGATGGCGGGCTGCGTTTCGCTCCCCTGCCGCAAAACAATATCGCCGCCGCGGTAACTTTCCTCGATCCGCGGGCGGACGTTCGTCCCGCTCGCCGAGGGAGACGTGTCCATATGCGCGATAAAGCCCAGCGCCGGTTCCGACCCCGGCAGGGCGGCGTAAACGTAGCCGTAGTCCTCATCGTAGAACGCGTCCAGCCCCAGTTCGCGCAGCTCGCGGTACAGCAGGCGCGCCAGATCGCGCTGCTTTTCGGTGGAGGGCTGCGCCGTCTGGTCCTCGCGGGACTGGGTATCGATTTTGACATAGCGGAAGAACCGTTCGACAAGGGCTTTGTTTTCGATCATGGCAAAAGACTTCCTTTCCGTTGGCTGCAACCAGTGTAGCATATTTTCGCCGCGGAATCAAGCCGCCCGTTTTCTTTTTGTTTTTTTCAAAAAACGCTTGACAAGCACGGGCGGGATGTGTATAATACTGTTTGTTCATTGCGGATTTGTGTAAGGGTAGCACAGCAGACTCTGACTCTGTATGTCTGGGTTCGAATCCTAGATCCGCAGCCATGACCAACGCCTCATTTGGGTAGCCAAATGGGGCGTTTTTCGCAATCTCTTTGCACGGAGGCACAACTATGTACGAACTGATTCAGGTTTCCCCCACCTGCTATTATATCCAGAGCCCCGCAAAGGTCGGCGTTGTGCTGACCGGAGAAAATGAAGTCTGCCTGATCGACAGCGGCAGCGACAAAGACGCCGGCAAAAAGGTGCTGCGCGTGCTGCAGTCGCAGGGCTGGACGCTCAAGGCGATCTACAACACCCACTCCCACGCGGACCATATCGGCGGCAACCGCTATCTCCAGACGCAGACCGGCTGCGCCATTTACGCGCCCGCGATCGAGCTGGCTTTTACAGAACATCCGCTCCTTGAGCCGACGTTCCTCTACGGCGGCAATCCCCCGTCCGCGCTGCGCCACAAGTTCATGGTGGCGCAGGAGAGCGACGTCCTCCCGCTGACGGGGGACGTTCTGCCCGCCGGTTGGGAGATCGTTTCTCTGCCGGGCCATACGTTCCGGATGGTCGGCTTCCGCACACCGGACGGCGTCGTCTACCTCGCGGACTGCCTGTCGAGCGAGGCGACGCTCGAAAAATACAAGGTCTGCTTCCTCGTCGACCCGGCGCAGTACATTGAAACGCTCGAAACGGTCAAGACGATGGAGGCCGCACTCTTCGTCCCGTCGCACGCCGACCCGGCCGCGGAGATCGCGCCGCTCGCACAGCGGAATATTGACGCGGTCCACGCCGTCGCGAATACGCTCACGACGCTTTGCGAAACGCCGCAGAGCTTTGACGCACTGCTACGGCGGGTGTTCGAAACCTACGGCCTTACGATGACTTTTGAGCAGCACGCCCTTGTCGGCAGCACGGTGCGCTCCTATCTGACGTGGCTCACCGAAAGCGGGAAGCTGGAGATGACGATCGACGACAACCGCCTCGTCTGGCAGCGGCCGCAGATTTCTTAATTCTTTTGCCATTGCTTTTTGCGCCCGGTCATGTTACAGTTAAAAAAACGACACGGGAGGCAAAGACAAATGAGAATGCAGAAAATGCTGTCCATCATCCTGACGGCCGTGCTGATGCTGACGACGCTGTTCGGGCTGCTGGGCGAAAAGTACGACGTCTATGAAAACATCCGCTACGGCGACGCAGAGCGCGATCTTGTTTCGGTCTATGTGCCGAAAAGCGCCTATGACCGCGACAAAAACGGCTGCGTGATCGTGATCCACGGCGGCTCCTGGACCGGCGGCGAAAAAGAGGACATGGCCCCGTTCTGCAAAAAGATCGCCATGCACGGCTATATCGCGGCGACGATGAGCTATTCGCTTTGCGACGATACCCAGATCACCGACGTCACGGTCTATACCATGCTCGACGAGATCACCCAGTGCATCCGCGCCATCCAGCAGTTCTCCGAAGAGAAGGACCTGCACATCGAAGCGCTCGCGCTCTCGGGCTATTCCGCGGGCGGCCACATCAGTATGCTCTACAGCTACGCGCGGCCGAAGGACGCCGCGATTCCGCTGGTGTTCACCGCGAACCGCGTCGGCCCCTCGGACATGACGACCGCCGCCTGGGGCCAGAGCGCCTACCGGATGTGCTCCAAGCTGGTCGGACAGGAGCTGACGAAAGAGATGCAGGAAAGCGGCGAAGCCGACCGCCTTTGTCGGGACATTTCGCCGGTGTACTACGTGGACGAAAACACGATGCCGTCCATCTTCGTCTACGCCGGGAACGACCCGATCGTGACGAAGGGCAACCGCACGGCGATGGTCGACAAGTTCCAAAGCGTCTTCGGCGACAACGGCAACGGCTACGATTATATCTTCTACCCGCTGTCCGGCCACGGGCTGCTGCTCGACCCCGTCTGCGAATACAAGTATGACAAAACGCTGTTCCGGTATTGTGAAACGTACTTCGGATATTGAAAAAAGCCGCCTGCGGGCGGCTTTTTCAGTGTGGAGTGTGCAGTAAAAGTCGACAGTCGTTAGTCGACAGAAGGGACGGCAACAACGTTGCGGCAAGCCGAGAGACGGCGTCCCTGTTCGCCGCAGGTGAATGGGGTTGCGGGTCGCCGGTGGCGACCTCTGCGCGCAGCGCAGAAGCAACGACCGAGTTGCGGGTGTCCGGTGGACACCTCGCGAAGCGAAGCAACGACCGAGGCGGGAGCCGAGAACGGGAGCCGGGAACGGGAGCCGAGAAAGCCGGCACGCCCGACAAGGCGTGACTGAAGGAGCACGGCTTTGCGTGAGAGATCCGTTGTCTGAAAGCAGCACTAGGCACTAGCCACTAGCCACCAGGCACTAAAAAAGCAGCCGCCCGCGGGCGGCTGTTTTTTATCTCACTGCAATGAGGAAGATGCTGCTGCCGATCAGAATCTGCGCCGCGTAGTAGGTGCCGATGTTGAACCATTTGAGCGGGCGGTTCTTGTCCTTGCCCGCAAAGAGGATCAGCCCCAGCGACGCGTCGGAGAGCACGAAGAGCACCGCGCCGAGCCCGACGGTGAAAAACAGCA
This sequence comes from uncultured Clostridia bacterium, assembly GCA_947305635.1. Classification (GTDB taxonomy): domain Bacteria; phylum Bacillota; class Clostridia; order Oscillospirales; family Acutalibacteraceae; genus UBA6857. The sequence continues at coordinate 8,549 of CAMZEG010000040.1, read as the reverse complement.
GCGCGATATGGTCGTGCATGCCCCACCACCACTGGCCGCAGCAGTAGCGGATTGCCTTGACGAGCATCGTCGTGATCGTCAGCGCGTACAGCGCCACGGGGATCGCCAGAACGAGCTTCGCCTTGATCTGCTTGCGCCAGGCATACAGCGCGAACAGCCCGACGATCAAAAGGATCACGGGGATCTCGTACCAGCGGAAAAAGCGGTACTGCGGATAGGTGTCGCGGATCGCCCGCTGGAACGCGAGAATATAGAAGATGTGGCCGCCGAGGAAGGCGAACAGCCCGATCCCGAACACCCAGATCTTTTCGGTGTTGATATGCAGGAACAGATCGCCGACCCAGCCGAGCGCGAGACCCCAGAGGATCAGCGTCGCGTAGGGCGTATGGTTGTGCGAAATCTTCATCGCCAGCAGACCGGCGATAAAGAACAGCGCGGAGCAGACCATTTTATAGATCAGCGATTTCGTGCATTTTTTCGGCCAGGAATACTTGAGGAACAGCGGCACGAAGACGAACTCGGCCGCGACCGCAAGACAATACAGTATTTTCCAGAACATCAGAAAGCTCCTTTCGCCTGTCTTATTTCAGTTTGCCGAAGTGGACCATGTCCACCAACGGCGTGATGCGCGGCAGCAGCGACTCGAGCGGCTTTGCCAGCAGTTCGGATTTGAACACGTTTTTGACCGAGCGGGCCAGATTCTCCGCCATGACCGCCGTAGACGGCACAGCCGTGGGCTTCAGCGTGACGCGGTCGCCGTTAAAGCGGAAGACGAGCCGGCGCGCCGCGACCGATTCGATCGGGCGGATGAGGATCTCCAGCTCGGTTTCGTTGTTCCAGCAGCCGACGGAGCAGGCCGTCAGCGGCATCTGGCCGAGCGTGATGTTGTCCCAGCGGTACTCGCCGTCCATGCCGATGTGGATGGAGTTGACTTCGCCGCCCTCGGACCAGGTCATTTTCAGCGTGTCTTCCTGCGGGAGGAACTGGACGTTCGTGATATTGCCGGCCTTGTCCTTGCCCATGAAGGTCAGCGTCAGCGGCGCGACGGAGACGGGATAGCCGATCACGTTGAGCAGAATGGGCTTGTTGAAGACGATCCGTTTGCCGATCAGCTTCTTTTCCATCGCGGTGCGCGGCCGGGCGGGCAGCTTTTCATAGGCCGGGATCGACAGTTCGACCGGCGTGGCTTTTTTGTCGTCGTCGATGAACGCCTGCGGGAAGTGCGCCCAGATCACATCGCGCATCGCCTGCTCGTTGACTTCGCCCCCCGTAAAGGCAAGGCAGGCGTCGAGGTCCTCGAACACGATGCCGAACTGGCTGAACATGCCGTCGGCGCGGTAGCTCTTTTTATAGCCGCCGTTGCGCCAGAAGCAGTAGCCGTAGCCCTCGGAGGAGTCGGAGTTTTCTTCGGTGCGGCTCGCGGTGTGGTAGCTTGTCGCCGTCTCGGCCCAGCCTTCGGGCAAAATCTGTTTGCCGTGCCATTTGCCGCCCTGCTGGTAAAGCAGCGTGAACTTCGCGAGATCCATGCTTTTGAGCATCAGACCCCAGCCGCCCGCTTCGATGCCGCGCGGGTCGGTCTCCCAGAAGGGACGCTCGATGCCGAGCGGCTCAAACAGCCGCGGCGTCAGATAGTCGATGACGCTCATGCCCGCTTTTTTGTGGATGATGCAGCAAAGCAGGTACATGTTCTCGCTGATGTAATCGAATTTCGTGCCCGGCTCCGAGACCCACGAGGATGACAGGATATCCTTGAACCAGCGGTCCTTGGTCTTATCCATCATCGGCGTGACGGACAGGCCGCTGCGCATGGTCAAAAGGTCTTCCACCGTCATCTTTTCCAGATAGGGATCGGGCTTGTCGCCGCGCGCTTCGGGAAAGATATCCACAAAACGGGTATCCAGCGCAATCAGTCCCTCCGCGACGGCGAAGCCGATCGCCGTCGAGGTGAAGCTCTTGCTGACGGAATACATCGCGTGGGCGCGGTCGGGGCCGAAGGGGTCGCGATAGACTTCGCACGCGATCTTGCCGTGGCGCATCACGATGAGGGAATGCACCTCCTTGCCAAGCTCCATGCAATGGTCAAAAAAGGCCTGCACCTCTCTGGAATCCACGCCGACCGATTCCGGCGTTTTCGCGCGCGGAATTTCGGTTGTATTTTTCACAGCCATACGTCATTCCTCCTGTTTTCTTCGGTTGTATCTTCGGTTATGTTTTCTTCTTCTTTTTGTAAACAAAGACGTCGAACCCGAGCAGCAGCCCGCCGAAGATGATCATCACGGCGATTTTGCCGGGCGTCACGCGGAACGTGCCCTTTCTCGTGTCGTGCGCCCCTGCCGGGACAAGCTGACGCAGCGCGGTTTTGAGATTGCTCTGCGCGCTCTGCAGCTGCGACAGCGAGGCGCGGTCGTTTTGAAGAACGGCGTCCGCTTCGGCTTTCGCCGCCAGATAGCGGTCATAGCTCGCGGAAGAATAGCCGTCGGCCGCAACTTCATCCGACCGGAGCGCGGCGTCCAGCGCCTGCCGTTCGGCGTCGCACTGCGCGATATACGCCGCAAGGCCGCGGATGTTGCCCGTTTCAATCGCGGAAAAGCCGCGGGAAACAAGGTCGTCCCAGCCGGTCACGTCGTCGCTGCGCAGGCCGCAAAGTTCCTCGTCATACATCGGCGTGAGCGCGTGAACGTCGGCGTCATCGAGAAAGCGCTTGTCGGTGAATTTCTGATAAAAGACATTGAAATAGTTTTTGCTCTGGAACTGCACAAGCGGCTGCTTCGCCGCCGAAAGCGCGTTCCAATGGGCGATCGCGTTCATCACGACGTTGCCGCGGTAGACCGGAAGCACCGAAACGGCGGCGCCGCTCTCCTGCTGCCACTGCAGGGCTTTTTTCGCGCTGTCAAACGTGCGCAGGCAGACGGGAACCGCCGCGCCGGAAGCGCCAATCAGCGCGTTCAGTTCGTCGCGATAGGCCCACGCGTTGTCGAGGATCAGCCCGCCTTTGCCTTTGGCGGCGGCAAGCGCGTCCTCCAACGTTGTTACGCCGTCGGTCTGTGCCGAAGCCGTTTCCTCAAGCAGTACGAACGTGCCGTTGCTTGTCTTTTGCACCGCGACCGACACCCAGTCGGCGCCGGCGTCAAACGCGGCTTCGATTGCTCCCAGGCTGTTGGGCGCGGCGTCGGTCGTGTCGCCCCGGTAGGAGACGGCGACAAGGCCGCTCTCCTGCGCCGCGAAGGCGCAAACGGCAAAGCAGCAAAGCAAACAACAAACCGCTAAAATCGTGAAAAATCGTTTCATGTATCCAAATCCTTTTGGGTGGAATCTTCCTGTTTTATGATAGCACATCCGGCGCCCGTTTGCAAGACGGCGCCCTCAGCTTTCCGGGAAAAACCGCTTCGCGAGCGCGACGGAGCCCATCGCGTCCTTCGCGTAGCCGTCCGCGCCGATCAGATCGGCGTAGTCCTGCGTCAGCACCGCCCCGCCGACCATTACCCGGACAGCGGGCAGCTGTTCTTTGAGCAGCGACACGGTCTGCGCCATGGAGTCGAGCGTCGTCGTCATCAGCGCGGACAGGCCGACGAGCGTCGCGCCGGTCTCTTTTGCCGCGTCGACCACGCGCTGCGGCGGGACGTCCTTGCCGAGGTCGATCACGTCGTAGCCGTAGCTTTGCAGCAGCACCCTGACGATGTTCTTACCGATATCGTGGATGTCTCCCTGCACGGTGGCGAGGAGGATTTTTTCCTTTTTGCCGTCCGTCTGCGGAAGCTTCGCGCTGACAACGTCGAACGCGGCGGACGCGGCTTCGGCGCTCATCAAAAGCTGCGGCAGGAAGATCGTCCCCTGCTGGAACCGGTCGCCGACGAGGTTCAGCGCCGGGATGATCTGCGCGTTGATCAGATCGAGCGGCGCGGTGGTTTCGAGGGAAGACTTCGCCTGCGACGCCGCCTGCTCCCTGAGGCCCTTCACGACCGCCCAGGTCAGCGGTGGAAGCTGTTCGCCGTCGTCGCTTTGCGGCGCCGCGGTTACGGAAGCGTCGATTGCTTTATGCGGGTGCGCCTGCGCGAAGGCGATATAGCCCTCGCAGTGCGGGTCGAAGCCCTGCAGCATGCAGTAGCAGCGGTAGGCGCGCATCATGTCCGCCGAGCAGGGGTTCATGATCGCGCAGGAGAGGCCGTTTTGCAGCGCCATCGCGAGGAACGCGGCGTTGATATCCTGCCGCTCCGGCAGCGCGAACGAGACGTTGGACACGCCGAGGCAGGTGTGCACGCCGAGCGTATCGCGGATCAGCCGGATCGCGTCCAGCGTCACGCGGGCGGCGTTGTCGTCGGAGGAGACCGCCATGCACAGCGGGTCGACGACAATGTCCTTTTTGTCGATCCCGTATTGCGCCGCGCGGTCGATGATCTTTTTCGCAAGGGCGCAGCGGCCTTTGGCAGTATCGGGGATCCCGTCTTCGCCGATCGTCAGCGCGATCAGCACGCCGCCGTATTGTTTGGCGAGGGGCAACACCGTTTCAAGGCTCTCTTCCTTCGCGTTGACGGAGTTGATCAGCGGTTTGCCGTTATAGACGCGCAGGGCGCGTTCGAGCGCGGCGGGCCGCACGGTGTCGATCTGCAGCGGCAAATCGATCACGCTTTGCAGCTCTTCCACCGCTTCGGGCAAAAGCGACGCTTCGTCGACACCGCCGAGCCCGACGTTGACGTCGAGAATATGCGCTCCGGCGTCCTGCTGGGCAAGGCCCTCGCGGACGAGGTAGCCGAGGTCGCGCGCCTTGAGCGCCGCTTGCAGCTTCGGCTTGCCGGTCGGGTTGATCCGTTCGCCGATCAGCTTCGGCACGCCCGCCAGCGACACGGCGTGGGTATAGGACGCGACGACGGTGTCGCGCTTCGGTTCGGGCAAAGCGAACGGCAGATCGCGCGTTTTTTGCACCGTTCTCCGGATATAGTCCGGCGTTGTGCCGCAGCAGCCGCCGAGCGCGCTGACGCCAAGAAGCGCCATCTCGCGCATCAGGTCGGAGAATTCGTCCGCGCCGACGTCGAAGGTCGTTTTGCCGTCCTTCACCTGCGGGAGACCCGCGTTCGGGTTGATCACGACCGGCAATGACGCGCAGCGGACGTACTGCGCGGCGATCTCTTTCATCTGCCGCGGGCCGAGCGAGCAGTTGGCGCCCAGCGCGGTCACGCCGAGCCCTTCGAGCGTCGCGACGACGGCGGGCACATCGGCCCCCGTCAGCAGGTGGCCGGTCTCGTCATAGGCGTTGGTCACGACGATCGGCAGATCGCAGTTCTCCTTCGCCGCGAGTACCGCCGCCTTCGTTTCATACAGGTCGCTCATCGTCTCGATGAGGATCAGATCAAAACCGCAATCCGCGGCAATGCGAATCGATTCGGCAAAGACACCGACCGCCTCTTCGAACGGGAAGTCGCCTAACGGGCACAGCATCTTCCCGAGCGGGCCGACGTCGAACGCGAGGTAGATTTCGTCTTTGTCGCCCGAAAAACTTGCCTTCGCGGCGAAAAGGTTGTCATACGCCGCGCGGATCGTCCCGGCGAGGTCGTCGCATTTCAAACGGTTCGCGCCGAAGGTGTTCGACGTGATGACGTTGGCGCCCGCCTGCATATAGGCAAGGTGGATCTCCTGCAGCGCCTGCGAGTGGCTGCGGTTCCAGCTTTCAGGCAGCTCGCCGGGCTGCAGTCCTTTTTGCTGCAGCAGCGTGCCCATCCCGCCGTCGAAACAGGTGCGGCGCGTACGCAGGCGTTCGGCAATGTTCATAGGAAATCCCCCTTTTCTTGTGAATTCGGAATGCGGAATGCGGAATGCGGAATTATGGTCGCGGGCAAGCCGCAACATAGACCGAACCGTGTTCCCGCGAAAGCAACAGAGTTCATAATCCAAAGTCGAAAAAAACAAATCCGCTGAAACAAGTTCCAATCAAGTTAATTCTGCCCGCCAAACAGCGTTTGTGCCATTTCCGCCCTCAAACGGCGGGGCGGGCTTTCGGTCCAAGCAGCGTCATAACGCAATTCCGAATTCCGCATTCCGAACTCCGAATTGCCATCGGCCTCAGCCGATGCCGACAAACGCCGTGACCGATTTGGTCGGCGTCATGAAAAACGTGTCGGACAGCGTGATGCCGAGCTTTCTCTGTGCGTCGAGCGCCGCGAGGACGTCGCGCTGCAGCGACAGCGGCACGTCGCCGTAGCCCGGTGAAAAGCGCGGCCGCAGCGTTTCTTTTTCGGCAAGTTGCGCGTTGACGCAGTTGCACCAGCCCTCCACGGCGGCAGAGCACCAGGCGTCGAACACGGCCGCGAAAGCCGGTTCCGCCTTGGAAAGGCGCAGAATCTGCCGGTCCGCGCCGACGCCGAGCGTCGCGGCGAAGAGAAAGCTCTCCTCGCAGCCGTCGAGGTTCTTTTTCAGCGCCTTACTTTCGAGCCGGAACGCGCCGAAGTCGAGCGTGTCGCCGGTGATCATCAGAGGCAACCGCGTACAGCAGGCCTTGAGCGCGGCACAGGTTTTCAGAAGAGAAGCGGCGCGGTCGAGCATCGCCTCCAGCTCCGGCGGCGCTTCGCCGCGCACGCCGAGATAGCGCAGCGCCTCGCGGTGGCTGACGGTACAGTCGTCGAGAGTGCCGGTCAGCAGCGTCAGCCCCCCGCTCATTTCAGCAGTTCGCTGACGTTCGCCATGATCGCGGCGGCAACGTCGGGTTTGTTCATCGAATAGACGTGGACGGCCTTGACGCCGTTGGCGAAGAGATCGACGATCTGCTGCGTGGCGTAGGCGATGCCCGCCTGCTGCATCTTCACTGGGTCATAGCCGTATTTGTCGACGATCCGGCAAAAGCGCTGCGGGAGCGTCGCGCCGGAGATCCGGCAGATGCGCTTGATCGAATTGGCGTTCGTCACCGGCATGATGCCCGCGACCACGGGCACCGTCACGCCCGCCTCGCGGACGCGGTAGAGAAAGTTGTAATACACGCCGTTGGTGAAAAACATCTGGGTCGTGAAGAACGCGCAGCCCGCGTCCTGCTTTTCTTTCAGATGGCGCACGTCTTCAAAGCTGTTCGCGCTTTCCGGGTGCGTTTCCGGGTAGCACGCGCCGCCGATACAGAACGAGCCGTCCGCCGCGATTTCAGCGATCAGTTCGCTCGCGTAGCGGTAATCGCTCTCGTGCGCTTCGGGGACGCGGTCTCCGCGCAGCGCCATCACGTTTTCGATCTTGTTGTCCTTGAGCGTCTGCATCTGCGCGCGCACCTGCTCCTTTGTGGAGTTGATGCAGGTCAGATGCGCCATCACGGGCACGCCCCGCAGGTTCTGCAGATCGGCGCACAGCGCCGCCGTGTAGGCGCTCGTGCCGCCGCCGGCGCCGTAGGTCACGCTCATGAACGCCGGATTCAGCGCGGCGATTTCCATCGCGGCGTCAAAGACGGCGTCGATCTTGTCGGTCGTTTTCGGCGGAAAGACCTCGAAGGAGAGGGAGGGCGTATCGCGGGAAATGATGTCGATGATTTTCATAGGCGGTTCCCTTTCGGTAGTTAGTTTTTGAGGGACACGGGTATCAGGCAAAAGCGCCGGCCGATCCGGCTGACGGGAAACTATAGCTTAAGGGGCTGCGGGATCCTGTTCGGGCACAGACTCTTCGAGAGACGGAGCCTGCGCGGGCTGCAGCTGCGCGCCGTATTTGCAAAGCAGGCTCATCACGATCAGCGCGACGCCGATCGCCACAGAGCCAAAGCCGTCCGTTTCCGGCAGCGATACATCCGCCGCCGTTTTTCCGACAGCTGACAGCAAAATGGAGGCGAGAATCTGTGCGGCGAGCGGAATGCAAATGCTCAGAATGCCGAGCCGCATCAGCTCTTTTGCGCCCTCGAGGGTAAACGGCGTTCCGTCGGCAAGTTCCCGCCGAAAGTAGCGCATGGCAAACTTCGACAGGATGATGGCGGCAACGCAGAACAGGGCGCCCTGCGCTGTGATGGCAAAGCGCGTTGCTTTCGGCAAAGACGAGACATACGGCATCATGCTTTCCACCGTCACGCCGCCGATTTTGATGCCTTCAAAACCGAACGCAAGGCTGCAGGCAGCCACCGCGCACAGGCAAAGCCCGACAATGGCGCAAACAAAGATAATCGTGCTGAAGACCTTTGCGATTTTAGACAGTGTTTGAATGACGTTCAGTGTTTTCATGGATGCTTCCTCCGATTTTTTCAGGGTTCGTTTGGCGGACTAATTCTTGAGGCTGTGCATCGGGGCGGGGATGCGGCCGCCGCGGGCGACGAACGCGTCAGAAGAGAACGGATGCACCGGCATCACCGGCGCGGACCCGAGCAGGCCGCCGAATTCCACCGTGTCGCCGACCTGTTTTCCGGGTGCGGGAATGATGCGCACCGCGGTCGTCTTGCAGTTAACCATGCCGATCGCCGCTTCGTCCGCGATCATGGCGGACAGCGTCGACGCCGGAGTATCGCCCGGCACGGCGATCATATCCAGCCCGACGGAGCACACGCAGGTCATCGCTTCGAGCTTGTCGAGCGACAGACTGCCTCTCTGCGCCGCGGCGATCAT